>CAYOYQ010000136.1:0-7964 GCA_964408215.1 uncultured Eubacteriales bacterium | reverse complement strand
CGCTGGCTCATGCCGAAGCCGGTCCGGCCGGCCAGGACGCAGGGGACCCAGAGCTTCGTCCTGGACGAGCGCCAGAACCCCTTCAACGTCATCGCCCCGGGGAAAAGGCCCCGGGCGACCCTGACGCCCGGCCTGGCGCTCAAGGAAGGGCGGCCGTTCCTTTCGTTCGCCGTCCAGGGCGGCGACACCCAGGACCAGAACCTCCTGCAGTTCTTCCTCAACGTCGTCGAGTTCGGCATGACGGTCCAGGAGGCCTGCGAGGCGCCCAACATCACGAGCTACCAGATGCACGATTCCTTCGCCGACCATAGGATCTTCCCCGGCAAGCTCGACGTCAACGAGACGGTCCCGGAAGCGGTCCGGGCCCAGCTGCGGGACATGGGCTATGTCCTCTCGGTCAAGAGGTACACCTCCGGGCCCATCAACGCGATCTATTTCGACCGCGCCCATGGCACCTTCTGGGGCGGCAGCAGCAATTACGGCGAGGACTACGGCGTCGTTTGGTGAGGAGGCCCGCATGAGATCGCTCGTCATCCCGGCCCTGTTCCTCGCGGTCGTGTTCCTGACCATCCGGCTGCCCGCGCCACCCGGGCCCGAACCGCCGCGGGCCGAAGCTTCGGCGACCGTGGTCGCGGTCCCGCCGGCCCCGGCGCCGAACGGCATCTATCCCTCCAACCGGGCGCCGCTCGCCCCGAGCCCGCTGGTCAAGCTGCCCCTCGGGAACGTCGAGCCGCGGGGCTGGCTGATGGCCCAGCTGCAGCTCATGCGGGACGGCTTCGTCGGCCGCCTGGGCGAGATCAGCCGGTTCCTCGGCGACGACAGCGGCTGGATCACGTACGAAGGCAAGGGCTGGGAAGAGCTGCCCTATTGGCTCAAGGGCTTCGGCGACCTCGGCTATCTGCTCAAGGACGCGTCGCTGCGCCGGGAGACCGAGCGCTGGCTCGGGCATGTCTTCAGGTCCCAGGCCCGGGACGGGTACTTCGGCCCGGCCGCGAACCGGGAGTCCCGCGACCTCTGGCCGAACATGATCATGCTGGCCGCCCTGCAGAGCTACTACGAGGACACGGGCGACCGTAGGGTGCTGTCGCTGATGAGCCGGTTCTTCCAATACGAGTTCCATCTCCCGGCCGAGGACCTGCTCCCCGGGAGCTGGCAGAAGCTGCGCGGCGGCGAGAACCTCGAAAGCGTGTATTGGCTCTACAACCGGACCGGCGAGAGCTTTCTGCTGGACCTGGCCCGGAAGATCTATGCCCGGACGGCGGACTGGGCCGCGCCCATCCTCAGCGGCGAGCGCGACCGGAACTGGGAGGAGAGCTCGTTCTATCACGGCGTCAACATCGCCATGGGCTTCCGTTATCCGGCGGTCTTCTTCCAGCAGACCCGGGACCCGCTTCTCCTCGAAGCGGTGGAGCGCAACTACCGGCAGGTCATGGACCGCTACGGCCGCCAGCCCGGCGGCATGTTCGGCGCGGACGAGAACATCCGGCCGGGCAAGGCGGACCCCCGCCAGGGCGCCGAGACCTGCACGATGGTCGAGTTCCTGGCCAGCTTCGAGTCCCTGCTCAAGATCACGGGCGATCCGGTCTGGGCCGACCGGGCCGAGGAGGTCGCCTTCAATTCCCTGCCGGCCTCCCTGACCCAGGACCTGAAGGGGCTGCACTACCTCACCGCCGCGAACCTCGTCTCCTGCGACCGCAGCGGCGAGCACGACTTCCAGAACTCCGGGACGCTCGTCTCCTACGACCCCTGGAGCTACCGTTGCTGCCAGCACAACGTCGCCTTCGGCTGGCCGTACCTGGCCGAGCACCTCTGGATGGCCACCGCCGACAACGGCCTGGCCGCGGTGATCTATGCGCCCTCGTCGGTCACGGCCGAGGTGGCCGAAGGCGGGGAGGTCCGGATCGTCGAAGAGACCTTCTACCCGTTCGAGGACGAGGTCCGGCTCGCCGTCGCCTGCGAGCGGCCGGCCACGTTCCCGCTGTACCTGCGCCTGCCGGGCTGGGCCAAGACCGTGCGTATCACCGTCAACGGCGCCGCCGTCGAAGGCGATTTCCGCGGCGGGCGCTACGCCGTTCTCCGGCGGACCTGGCGCCACGGGGACGAGGTCCGGCTGGATCTCGCTCCGGGGATCGAGATCGTCACCTGGCCTTCGGTCCGGGGCGCCGTCTCCGTCCGGCGGGGGCCGCTCTGGTATTCGCTGAGGATCGGCGAGAGTTGGCGGAAGTACGGCGGGACGGAAGAATGGCCCGCCTACGAGGTCCTTCCGACGACGCCCTGGAACTACGGCCTCGTCCTCGGCCGGGAAGGGTCCTCGGCCCCGGTGCGTCTGGCCTCGCGGCGGACGCCGCCCTTCCAGCCCTTCGCCCCGGACGCGGCCCCGATCGTCCTGACGGCCCGGGCGCGCCGGGTGCCCGGCTGGACGGAGGAGGGGAGGATGGTCGGGTCGGTGCCGGCCAGCCCGGCGGCCGGGGCGGGCCCGGTCGAGGAGGTCGAGCTCGTCCCCATGGGCTGCGCCCGCCTGAGGATCGCCTCTTTTCCCGTCGTCCGCGATTGACAGCCCCGCAGGCTCTTCGGTATAAAAGGGCCGGAACAATTCCTTAGGAGGTCGGCATGTTCAAAGAATTTAAAGAGTTCGCCATGCGCGGGTCGGTCCTCGACATGGCCGTCGGCATCATCATCGGCGCGGCCTTCGGGTCGATCGTCACCTCGCTCGTCAACGACGTCTTGATGCCCCCGATCGGGATGCTGCTCGGCAAGGTCGATTTCGCCAGCCTGGCCATCCGCCTGTCCGACACGGTCGCGATCGGCTACGGCAAATTCATCAACGCGCTCATCAGCTTCCTGATCGTCGCCTTCGTCCTCTTCCTGATCATCCGGGCCATGAACCGGCTGAAGAAGAAGGCCGAAGCGCCCGCCCCGGCGCCGGCGACGAAGGACTGCCCCTACTGCGCCACGGCCGTCCCGATCAAGGCCGTCCGCTGCCCGCACTGCACGTCCGAGCTGAAATAGGCGGGGAGGGCTAGAACGCTTCCTTGGCGGTGAGATAGACGCCGAACGAGGCCTGCCCCCAAGCCACGTCCAGCCGCACGGCGGTCCCGTCGCGCGCGTTGACGACATAGCGAAGGCCGCCGCCCAGGGAATACTTCAGCCGCCTGACCTCGAAATCCCGGAAGCCCGGGAAGACGTCGGCCAGCCCGGCGAAGCCGGCGAAGCCGATCCGTTCCGTGACGAACTGGCGGTATTCGCCCTGGAGGACGATCAGGCCCTTGTCCCGGAAACGGCCCTTGTAGTAGCCCCGCATCAGCGATTCCCCGCCGAGAAGGGCCAGCCGGTCGAAGGGCACGTCGCCCCCGGTCGAGTGGAGATAGACCTGGAGGGCCAGGACGCGGTCGGGTCCGACGGTCACATACTTGCGGACGTCGAGCCGGAGAGAGGAGTAGCTCGCGTCGCTCGCCATCAGGGTGCCGTAGGAGTCGGCCGTCAGCTCGGCGAAGACGCCCTGGCGGGGGAAGAGGACCGCGTCCCGCGTGTCCCAGTTGAGGCTGAAGCCGAAGCCCGAATAGACGCCGCCTTCGCTCGCGACGAGCCGGGCGGTGTCGAGGACGCCGCCCGGCTCGACCTTCTCCATGGCCAGGCTCTCGAAGTCGTACTGCAGCCCGGCGAACAGGCTGCGGAAGATCCGATGCTTGGCCGCCAGCTGGATCGTCAGGATCTTCGGGGTGAAGGATTCCTCGGCGGCGGCCGGCCTGTCGTTGCCGACCCCGAAGAAGAGCTGCGGCGAGCGCTCCCAGCGGATGTTGGCCTGAAGATAGATGTCGTTCGACCGCAGGTAGATCTCCGGCCTGACCAGGACGTTGAACTGGCGGGCCAGGTTGTAGCTGGCATAGGCCCAGACCGTGGACGTGCGGCTCTCTTCCTTGTGCCGCCCGGCCCGGAAATTGAAGACGCCGCCGCCGCCGAAGGCGAGCTTCGTCTCGGGGGAATAATAGATGAAGGGGACGCCGATGAGCTTGGCCTTGTAGCGTTCGGGGTCCTTGGCCCGGTCCTCGGCCGCGCCGCGGCCGGCGAGAGGAAGGGCCAGAACGACGAGAGCGGTCGCGAGAAGGGCTGCGGGTCTCGTCATCTCGGCCTGTCCATGGGTAACAATGATAGCGCCTCCGTTCAGGATTTGTAAACGGCTCCCTTGACCGGCGCGGCCCCGGGGGCTATCCTGCCGGGCGGAGGCGCTCGATGACGTCCCGGGAGCGGATGGCCGCGGCCATGTCCGGCGGAGCGCCCGACCGCGTCCCGGTCATGTGCCAGATGAGCATCGGCCACATGCTCGTCGCGACCGGCGTCCGGCCGGCCGCCCTCTGGCATGACGCCGGGACCTATGTCGAGGCCCTTCTGGCCTTGCGCCGGCGCTACGGCTTCGACGGCATCCTGGTCAGCCTCCACGGCCACGCTCCGGACTGGGAGCGGCGGATCGCCGGGGCCGAGCCGGGCCCCGGGGGCGAGCGCGTCCGCTGGAGGAGCGGCGGGGCGACCGTCTTTCCGGCCGACGATCTGCCCCTCGCCGAGCCGGACCGGCCGCCGGTCCGCCCCGAATTCGCCGGCTTCGATCCCGCCTCCCTCCCCGGAACGGTCGGCTACATCCCCGTCTCGCAGGGCCTCCGCTTCGCCCTTGACCGCGAGCATCTCTTCGACGCGGTCCTCGAGGTCGTCGGACGCGCCGGCCGGGACTTTTCGGTCCATGGAGAGGTGACCTCGCCGCTCGATTATTTCCTCGACCTCTTCGGCTTCGAGCCGGCGATGGTCGGGTGCCTTGAGGACCCCGGCCGGGCCGCGGCCGTGCTCGACCGCTTCACGACGGGGATCATCGAGCTCGCCGAGGGCTTGGCCGCGACAGGCGTCGACGCGGTCAAGCTCTCGTCGCCCTTCGCCGGGGCGGGCTTCCTCTCAACGGCGTTCTATAAGAGGTTCGTCCAGCCGTTCGAGCGCCGCATCGTCAGGGCCGTCGAGGCCCGGGGCGTCCGGGCCTACATCCACACCTGCGGCGACATCCACGACCGGCTCGAGCTCATGGCCGATTCGGGGGCCTCCGGCATCGAATGCCTCGACCCGCCGCCCCTCGGCCGGGTCGAGCTGGCCGAAGCCAAGGCGCGCGTCGGCGGCCGGGTCTTCATCAAGGGCAACATCGATCCCGTCCACGTCCTCCTCGCCGGCGACAGGGAAGCGGTCCGGGCCGACGCCGCCCGGCGCCTGGCCGCGGGCCGGCCCGGCGGCCGCTACATCCTGAGCACGGCCTGCTCGATCGCGCCGCGGACGCCGCCGGAGAATATCGCCGTCCTGGCCGAGGTCGCCGAGGAGCTCGGCCGGTATTGAGTTGAAACTCGGCGCCGTCTGGGTTATAAATCCTCTTCACCCTCTATCGAGGAAGGAGCCCACATGAAGCGGATCACCGTGCTCGGCGCCGGGATGGTCGGCCGGGTCATGGCCCTCGACCTCTGCCGGGATTTCGAGGTCACGTCGGTCGATGTCAGTCCGGCCAACCTCGAAGCACTCGGCGACACGCCCGTGCGCCGCGCGCGGGCCGACCTGGCGCTCCCGGGCGCCGTCCGCGGCGCGGTCGCCGGAGCCGACCTCGTCGTCGGCGCCGTGCCGGGCTGGATGGGCTTCGCCGCCCTGGGCGAGGTCATCGCGGCGGGGAAGGACGTCGTCGACATCTCGTTCTTCCCCGAGGACGCTTTCGTCCACGACGAGGCCGCCCGCCGGGCCGGGGTGACCGCGGTCGTCGACTGCGGCGTCGCCCCGGGCATGAGCAACATGATCCTGGGCTACCACGACGCCCGGATGACCGTCACCCGGTTCGAATGCTACGTCGGGGGCCTGCCGTTCCGGCGGGAGTTCCCGTTCGAGTACAAGGCCCCGTTCTCGCCGGCCGACGTCATCGAGGAATACACCCGTCCGGCCCGCTACGTCGAGAACGGCCACGTCGTCGTCAAGCCGGCCCTGTCCGACGTCGAGCACCTGGATTTCCCCGAGGTCGGGACGCTCGAAGCCTTCAATTCCGACGGCCTGCGCTCGCTGCTCAGGACGATGAAGGTCCCCAACATGATCGAGAAAACGCTGCGCTACCCGGGCCACGTCGGCCACATCCGGGCCCTGCGCGAGAGCGGCTTCTTCGACCGCGATGAGATCGACGTCCGCGGCGCCCGGGCCCGTCCCCTCGACGTGACCTCGTCGATCCTCTTCAAGCACTGGCAGCTCCACGAGAGCGACGACGAGTTCACCATCATGCGCATCGTCGTCTCCGGCCAGGCGGCCGGCCGGCCGAAACGGATCGAGTACGACCTGTTCGACCGCCGCGACCGGCTGACCGGTTTCTCGTCCATGGCCCGGACGACGGGCTTTCCGGCGACCGCCGCGGCCCGCCTCATCCTGGCGGGGCGGTTCGGCCGCAAGGGCATCTCGCCGCCGGAGTTCCTCGGCGCCGACGAGACGGTCTTCCGCGCGGTCATGGAGGAGCTCGCGGCGAGAAAGGTCATTTATCGCTCGAGAGAGAACGAATAACGCCGAACGAAGGAGGACATCGATGACACGCAAGATCACCGGATCGATCCTGACCCTGGCCCTGCTCGCGGGCTTGGCCGCGGGCCTCGGGGCCCAGGCGCGGACGGCGCCGAAGGCCAAGGCCGCCGCGGCCCCGCTCGATACGGGCGCCGTGCTCAAAGGCTTGACCTTCCGCTCCGTCGGCCCGACCCAGCAGAGTGGCCGGTTCGTCGACTTCGCCGTGCCGGCCCAAAAGCCGCACACGTTCTACGCCGCCTCGGCCTCGGGCCATCTCTGGAAGACCGAGAACAACGGCCAGACCTTCGAGCCCCTCTTCGAGAACGAGAAGGTCTTTTCGATCGGCGACATCGCCGTGGCCCCCTCCGACCCCGACCTCCTCTGGCTCGGCTCGGGCGAGGCCAACAACTCCCGCTCGACCTACTGGGGCGACGGGGTCTACAAGTCCGCCGACGCCGGCAAGACCTGGACGAACATGGGGCTCAAGGAGTCCCATCACATCGGCCGGATCGTCATCCACCCGACCGACCCCGCCATCGTCTACGTCGCCGCCCTGGGCCATCTCTATTCCGAGAACCCCGAGCGCGGGCTCTACAAGACGACCGACGGCGGCCAGACCTGGGCCAAGGCCCTCGACGTCACGGTCGACGGGCGTTCGATCGGCGTCGTCGACGTCGTCATGGACCCTTCGGACCCGAACACGCTCTATGCGGCGACCTACGACCGCTTCCGCAAGCCCTGGACGTTCGGCCTGGGCGGCCCCGGCTCCGGCGTCCACAAGACGACCGACGGCGGCCAGACCTGGACGAAGCTCGCCGGCGGCCTGCCCGGCGGCATCCTCGGCCGGATCGGCCTGGCCGTCTATCCCAAGAACCCGAAGGTCGTCTTCGCCGAGATCGAGAACGCCAACAAGCCCGGCCTGTCCCCGGAGGCCCGCTGGCAGGAGATCCTGACCGGAAGATCGAGCGCCGGCATGATCGACGGCGAGATCTACCGCTCCGACGACGGCGGCGCGACCTGGGCCCGGATCAGCCCGGAGAAGCGCAGCATCGGCGGCAACCCCGGCTATTATTACGGGCAGATCGTCGTCGACCCCAACGACGACAAGGTCGTCTACGTCCTCAGCGTCAGCGTCCTGGCCACCCGGGACGGCGGCAAGACCTGGACGTCGCCGTTCCGCTTCGGCGGCGACAACCACGCCCTCTGGATCGACCCGAAGGACAGCGGCCACATGCTGCTCGGGTACGATCACGGCCTGGGCGTGACCTGGGACGGCGGCAAGAACTGGTACCATCCCGATTTCCTGCCCCTGGCCCAGTTCTACGCCATCGACTTCGACATGTCCTATCCCTACCGGATCGCAGGCGGCCTCCAGGACAACGGTTCGCTCATGGGGCCGAGCACCAAGCCCGGGG
>CAYOYQ010000135.1:0-7993 GCA_964408215.1 uncultured Eubacteriales bacterium | reverse complement strand
CGTCGGCTTGATCCCGACGATGCCGCAGCACGACGAGGGCGAGACGATCGAGCCGTCGGTCTCCGTGCCGATCCCGGCCGCGGCCAAGTTGGCGGCCACGGCGACGGCCGAGCCCGAGCTCGAGCCGGACGGGTTCCGGTCGAGCGCGTACGGGTTCTTGGTCTGCCCGCCCCGGCCGCTCCAGCCGCTCGTCGAGTGCGACGACCGGAAGTTGGCCCACTCGCTGAGGTTCGTTTTGGCGAGGATGACGGCCCCGGCCGCCCTCAGGCGTTCGGCCACGTGAGCGTCGCGGACCGGCTTCGAGCCGAGCAGGGCGAGCGAACCGGCCGTCGTCTCCATCTTGTCGACCGTGTCGATGTTGTCCTTGATGACGACGGGGATGCCGTGGAGCGGCCCGCGCGGGCCTTTCTCTTTGCGCTCGCGGTCGAGCGCGCGGGCGATGGCCAACGCGTCGGGATTGACCTCAAGGATCGCGTTGAGCGCCGGCCCGCTCCGGTCGATCTCTTCGATGCGCTCGAGATAGAGCGACACGATCTTCTCCGAGGTCGTCTGGCCCGCGGCCATCATGTCCTGGAGCCCGGCGATCGTCGCCTCCTCGAGGGGGAAAACCGCCTCGGCCTTCCGCATCGGGGTCTCTCCCTGGTGACCGCAGGCGACGGTCGTCGCGATCAGAGCCAGGGCCACCCAGGCTATAAGACCGGGGACTTTCCTATCATGCTGGGACACGGCTTCCCTCCGTTCATCGCCCTTTCCGGATCCGACATCGGGCCCGCGGGGCCGCCCGTCCTCTCCGTTGCGCTCACAATATCGCAAAACGGGCCCGCGGCTCAACCTCATCCCCGTTCCCGCCCGCGCTCGATTGTGCTACGATTGCCGTATCGGGGAAACGTGGGGCGCGGAGATTCCTACGACGGGAGGCCGCATGGACAAGACGATCCGCTTCAAGCTCAACGGCAAGGAGGTTTCGGTCGCGACCTCGCCGGAGCGCATGCTTCTGTGGGTCCTCCGGACCGACCTCGACCACACCGGGGCCAAATACGGCTGTGGCGAAGGCTACTGCGGCGCCTGCACCGTCCTCGTCGACGGCCGGCCCCAGCTCGCCTGCCAGTTCCCGCTGGCCAAGGCCGAGGGCCGGAGCGTGCTCACGATCGAGGGGCTGGCCAAGGGCGGCCGCCTTCACCCGCTCCAGCAGGCCTTCATCGATCACGGCGCCATGCAATGCGGCTACTGCACGCCGGGCATGATCCTGCGGGCCTACGCCCTGCTCCGCGAGACGCCCGACCCGTCGGAGGCCGAGATCGCCGACGCGCTGGAAGGGAACCTGTGCCGCTGCAACAACTACGGCCGCATCATCGCGGCCGTCCGCGCGGCCTCCCAGGCCCTAAAGATGAAAGGGGTGGCCCGTGAAGCCCGTTAAGTCCCGCACCCACCCCCGGATCAGGCCCCGCGGCCGGGACGACGAATACACGATGTACGGCCCCGGCGGCCCGGGCCCCGCGCCGACCCTCGAGCGCCGCGAGTTCCTCAAGCTCGCCGGCGGCGGCCTCGTCGTCTTCTTCGCGGTCGGCGAGGGGGCCGAAGCCCAGATCGCCGGCGCCCGCGGCCCCGACGGCGGCTATCCCGAAGACCCCAACGCCTACCTCAAGGTCGGGGCGGACGGCCGCGTCACCTGCTTCACCGGCAAGATCGAGATGGGCCAGGGCATCCACACGTCGCTCGCGATGATGCTGGCCGAGGAGCTCGACGTCCCGCTCGCGTCGGTCGACATGGTCATGGGCGACACGGCCTTGTGCCCTTATGACCAGGGCACGTTCGGCTCGCGCAGCACGAAATACTTCGGACCTCCGATGCGACGGGCCGCGGCGGAAGCCCGGGGCATCCTCATCCGCCTGGCCTCGAAACGCCTCGGCGCCGCCGAGGACGAGCTGGCGACCAAGGACGGCGCGGTCTATGTCGCCAAGAGCCCCGCCAAGAAAGTGACCTACGCCGGCCTCATCGGCGGCAAGAGGATCGAGGTCCGGCTCGAGAAGAAGCCGCCGATCAAGCCCCTGGCCAAGCACACCGTGTCCGGCAAACCGACGCCGCGCCGGGACGGCCGGGACAAGGTCACCGGCGAGGCCAAGTTCTCAGGCGACATCCGCCTGCCCGGGATGCGCTACGCGGCCATCCTGCGGCCGCCCGCCCACGGCGCCAAGCTCAAGACCGTCGACACCGCCGCCGCCGAGAAATATCCCGGCGCCCGGGTCGTCCGCGACGGCGATCTCGTCGCCGTTCTCCATGAAAAACCCGATCTCGCCCGCGAGGCGCTCGCGCTTATCCAAGCGGAGTTCGATCCGTCCCCGTCGACGCTCGACAACTCGACGATCTTCGACCACCTCAGGAGAACGGCGCCGAACGCCGAGACCGTCGAACAGGCCGGCAGCCTCGATGAGGGCGCCAAGCTCGCGGCCCAGATCGTCGAGCGGTCCTACTACGCCCACTACGTCGCCCACGCCCCGTCAGAGCCGCACACGGCGCTTGTCGAGATCGAGGGCGACAAGGTCAACGTCTGGGCCTCGACCCAATCGCCCTTCCGGGCCGCCGATGAGGTCGCCCGGACGCTCGGCGTCGTGCCGGCCAACGTCCGCTTGCGCACGCCCTTCGTCGGCTGCGGCTTCGGCGGCAAGAACCAGGGCGGCCAGATCATCGAAGCCGCCCGCCTGGCCAAGCTCGCCGGCCGGCCCGTCCAGGTGGCCTGGACGCGTCCGGAGGAGTTCTTCAACGACTCCTTCCGCCCCGCTGCGGTCTACGACGTCAAGGCCGGTCTCGACGCCGCGGGCAAGATCGTCCTCTGGGACTACCACAACTATCACGCCGGCAGCCGCAGCTCCCAGCCGGTCTACGACATCCCCCACAAGCGGGTCCTGGCTTACGGGAGCGGCTTCGGCGGCGGGGGCGGGCAAGGCGGCGTCCGGCCGCACCCCTTCGCCACGGGAGCCTGGCGCGGCCCCGGCAGCAACACCAACATCTTCGCCACGGAATCGCACGCCGACATCCTGGCCGAGGCTGCCGGCCTCGATCCCGTCGCTTTCCGGCTCAAGAACCTGGCCAACGACCGGATGAAGCGCGTCGTCGAGGCGGCGGCGAAACAGTTCGGCCGCGCCTTCGCCAAGGCCCCGACGGGGCGCGGCTACGGCGTCGCCATCACCGATTATCTCAACACCTGCGTCGCCGCGATGGTCGAGGTCGAGGTCGACAAGGCTCGCGGGGAGGTCCGCGTTCTCCGCGTCGTCTGCGCCCAGGACACGGGCGAGGTCATCAATCCCGACGGCGCCCGGATGCAGATCGAAGGCTGCGTCACCATGGGCCTGGGCTACGCCCTGACCGAGGAGATCCGGTTCAAGAACGGCCGCGTCCTCGACCAGAACTTCCACACCTACCAGGTGCCGCGGTTCTCCTGGCTGCCGAAGATCGAGGTCGTACTGGTCGACAACCCGGACCTCGCGCCGCAAGGATGCGGCGAGCCGGCCGTGACGGTCATGGGGGCGGTCCTCGCCAACGCGATCTACGACGCGATCGGCGTCAGGCTCTTCATGCTGCCGATGACCCCGGCGAGGATCGTGGAAGCGATCGGCAAGAAGTCAGGATAATTAATCAGTTGCCGTCCCAGCCGGCCAGCCGGGCCCAGAGGTGCCAGGCCGCGTAGGCCTTAAGGTTGGCGTTGAGCGGCTGGGAATGGGCCGATTCGCAATTGTACCATTCCCCCGGATGGGCGTTCTGCCAGATGATGGCCCAGTTGCTGTCCCGCACGCCGTCGCTGTTGCTGTCGTAGTCGCAGGCGTCATTGACCAGCTTGTCGCCGAAATAGTCCCCGTCCGGGTCGTAGCTCTCGATGTCGGCGAAGTCGTAGAGGACCTTGTTGTTGGCCAAGCAATAGTCGCGGATCTGCTTGTTCCGCAGCGGGACGTTCCCGGTGAGCGGCGCGCCATCGGTGTGCCCGGTCATGTAGACGAAGGTGACGTCGGGGTAGTCGTCCTCGAGCCCTTCCATGAGGTCGATATAGTGCTGGATCTCGGCCTCGGTGCCGTCGACCTGGCCGCACCACGACCAGATGATGACGTTAATGGCCGGATTCTGGTCGAGGGTGGTGCGGGTCGCGTTGGCCCAGGCTGACCGGTCGGGATTGCCGAGGTCCTGAGCCGTCCCGAAGACCCCTTCACGCAAATCGAGCGCCCCGCCGGTCCCGCCCGCGTTGAACGCGTACTGGTCTCCCTTCCAAGTGACGAGCCCGGCCATGCCGGTCGTGAGCTGGCTCCCGTGCGACGTGTGGCCATAAGCGATATGGAGCGTCTGCTTGGCCTGAGTGATCCAGGTCGACGGGATGCCCTCGAGCTCGATCGAGGCATGGTTGACGACGATGGCTTCCGTCCGCGCGTCCGGACCGTCATCCGACAGAGCGCAGCCCGCCGTCGCGAGCGCGGCCGCCAGCAGAAAGGGTAGGACCCACGCCTTAATTGATCTCATCTTGCCCTCGCTTTCGCATCTCTTTCCATGGATTCAAACCCGTGCCTTGGCCTTGATTTTAGTCGTGCGGAACGCTCAGGAAGGCGTACCCGCGGAGCCTAATTGAGTGTCCAGAATCGGCAACGCCGGTCGGCTATTTCTGCCCCTGGTCGGCCAAGCTCGTCGCGCTCAGAGAATACCGGTGAGGACCTTGCTGACCGTTCGGACCGGCGAGTAGAACCCCGCTTCGATCATTTTCGCGAGATAGGAGTCAGCCGCCCCAAGGTCGCAGGCGCCCATCCTCACCGCCTTGATCAGGATGCCTAGGGTTCCGGTCAAGCATATGCCCAGGCGGCCCGCCTCTGCGCGGGCCTGTCGATCGTCAGAAGCGAAACGCCAGCCCCGCTTCGCGGCCAGCGCGATCCCGGCCGCTTCGCCCAGGCCCATGGATCTCGTCAAAACTTCGAAGAGCTCCCTTTCCTCCCGTGACCTCAAGAACGCTTCCTTGAGCCAGCCGGCCTTGATCGCTTCAGGAACGGCCTCCAACCCCGCGTTCCCGGACTGGATGCCGCGGATGATCTCGACGGCTACGAAATCAGGGACCAAGGCCTGGCCGCCATAGAGCTTCTCGATCGCACCCATTGCGCCGGCCAGGGCGAAGTTCGAAGGGACACACGTGTCGAGGACGATCTCAGGCATTGTCAGCGTCGCGTTTGATCTCGTCCATACCCTGAACCCGAAGAGGAATCCCCGCCTCCTTCAGATAGAGCCGGGCGCTGACCGGGTCCAGGCCCAGCACCTCGGCGAGCTTACCCAGGCTGATGAAGCCCTCGCGATAGGCCGCGAGCGCGGTCTCCTTGCGCCGCTCGAGCGGATCCTTCTTCCGGTAGGCGACGTCGAGCGCTTCCCGGACCATCCGGCCCAGGGTCTTCCCTTCCCGCTTGGCGTAGGCCTTGACGGCCTTATGCTGGCCGTCGGTCAGCATCACGTTCGTCCTCTTCATCGCGCTCACTCCATATGTGTATTTATATGTGTATATAATAAAGGAGGCGACGGGCGACGTCAAGGCCCTCTTCACACGTGAATGACCTTTTTATTAATGCTTCGCTTTCGGGAATCTCCTCTCGAGGCGGCAAGGGAATTTGCCTCGAAGATCCCCGTAGCGGAGGGGGGCCCACCGAAGGTGGGGGAACCGTCGGGACTGGTTCCCAGGGGGTCCGGGGAGCAAGAGGCAATTCCCGAGCACAGCCGGAGAGAGGGACTTCCCGGGATCAGTAGAAGAGCCTTTTTATTTGCGGAGGCTTGTGTTATAACGCCCCTAATTATGGATTCGCCCCGAACGCTCCTCGTCGTCAACCCGGCCGCCGGCCACGGCCGCGGCAAGAAGGTCTTCGAGCAGCTCGAACCGCGCCTCCGCAAGGAGATCCCCGGTCTCGAGGTCCGTTTCTCCGAGCACGCGGGGCACGCAGTCGAGATCGGCCGCGACGCCGCCCGCGCCGGCTACGACCGCCTCCTCTGCCTCGGCGGCGACGGGACGCCCTACGAGCTCCTGAACGGCCTCTATGCCGACGGCCGCCCCTCCCGCCTCCCCGTCATCGGCCAGATCCCGGCCGGGACCGGCAACTCGTTCCTCCGCGACTTCGACATCACGACGCCCGACCAGGCTCTCCTGGCGATCCTCTCGGGCCGCCGCCGCAAGGCCGATCTCGTCGAGTTCACCTCGCACGACGACCGCGCCGGCGGGCCTCCGGTCCGCCGCTATTCGCTCAACATCATCGGGGTCGGCCTGATCGCCGACATCCTCGAGCTGACCAACGCGCGCCTCAAGTTCATGGGCCAGGCCGGCTACAGCGTCGCGGTCCTCGTCCGGCTCCTGCGCGGCATCAAGAACCGCGTCACGATCAGGACCGACGGCCGCCGCGTCGAGGCCCCCAACAGCGCCCTGGTCATCTCCAACTCCAAGTACACGGGCGGCAAGATGAAGATCGCCCCGCCCGCCGTGACCGCCGACGGCCGCGCCGACATCATCCTCTTCAACGGCGTCAACCGCCGCGAGATGGTGGCCATCTTCGCCGGCGTCTTCTCCGGGAAACACATGGCCCATCCCAAGGTCGTGCATACGCCGGCCGCCGCGATCGCGATCGATGCGGACCCGCCGCTCCGCCTGATGGCCGACGGCGAGCTCATCGGCTGGACGCCCCTCCGGCTCAAGGTCCTGCCGGACGAACTCGACATCCTGGCTTAGCCGAACGCCATGAGAACGATCTTCGAGCACCTGCGCTCTCTCCTCATCTGGACAGTCGCCCTGCCGGTCTTCGTCATCGCCTGCATCATCGTCTGGCTCGGCTCCTACGTCGTCCGCGGCCGGGCCCTCGAGTTCCTGATCAAGTCCGGGTGCCGGACGGTCCTCTTCGTCTGCGGCATCCGCCTGCGCGTCCGGGGCCGCGAGATAGTCCTCCCCGGCCGGCAGTACGTGGTCATGATGAACCACGTCAACATCTTCGACCCGTTCGTTTTTTACGCCGCCTTCCCCGGCCTGGCCCGCGGGGCCGAGGAGGAGAGCCACTTCCGCTGGCCGGTCTACGGCGGGACGATCCGCCGCATCGGCATGTTCCCGATCGACCGCAAGAGCAGCGAACGGGCCGTCGAGAGCCTGCGCCGGGCCGCCGTCTGGGTCCGGGAGCGGCCGGGCTTCTCGTTCGGCATCCTGCCCGAAGGCACCCGCTCCGCCGACGGCACGGTCGGCGCGTTCAAGCGCGGCGGCTTCCTGATGGCCCTCGAAACGGGCCTCGACATCCTGCCCATGGTCCAGAGCGGCGCCTATCGCGTCAATCACAAGGGCAGCCTGCTCATCCGCCCCGGCAAGATCGAGATCACCGTCGAGCCGCCCGTGCCGACCGCGGGCGCGACGAAAGAGAACGTCGGCGAGCTCATCGACCGCGTCCGCCGCGTCTTCCTCGACCGGCTCGGGGAATAGGCTCTTTCAACCGCGGCAGGTCGCCGGCCGGAAGCCCCGAGAAATGGACGAAAGAGAAGCACTCCGGGATGTGCGAGTCGTAGACGCCGTGCCTGTTCAGCGCCCAGCCGGGATGGGGCTCGACGACGACGCCGCAGTTGCGGATGAGCTCGAAGCGGGAGAAATCCAGGCGCCAGACGTCGCCGTCGCGCGGCGGGACGGGGCGGCCGCCGGCCAGCACTTTCAGCCCGCTCCACGGGAAGGCGATCTCGGCCGTCCACCCCATGTCGATGTCGGAGGCGTCGTTGAGCGTGCCCTGGACCTGGACGCCCGTCCGCAGGCCGGGCATGTCCCAGTCCATGAAGGCCCACCTTGCCCCGCGCGGGTGCTTGCCGTAGCGCATCGCGTCCTGGAAGCCGCCGAGGACGTCGACCCGTTGGACGCGCAGGTCGAATGCGGGGACGTCAAACCGGCTCCCCTTCCGGAGCGCGTCCTGCCAGATGTAGAAGACCTCGTAGACCGTGCCGCGGGCGTTGATCTCGAACTCGTAATAGC
>CAYOYQ010000134.1:0-8040 GCA_964408215.1 uncultured Eubacteriales bacterium | reverse complement strand
TCGTCCATCGGGCAGGGCGTGACGCCCGCGCCGGAGATGCCGTCGACGACGAGCACGGCCGGGGTCTTGGCCACGACCTCGCCGAAGCCCTGGATGTCGAACATGGCGCCGGACGAGGTCTCGGAGAGAGTGGCGAAGACGGCCTTGCAATCGGGCATGGCCCTGAGCTCGGCCTCGAGCTCCTCCTTGGTGAAGTCCTTGCCCCAGGGATCGAGGACGATCTCCTTATGGGCGAGGCCGTAGGCCTTGCAGACGTTGCCCCAGCGTTCGCCGAACTTGCCGCCGTTGATCGTCAGGACCTTGTCGCCGGGGCTGAGCAGGTTGACTACGGCGGTTTCCATGGCCCCCGTCCCGGATGAGGTCAGGACGTAGGCCTCCTCTTTGGTGCCGAAGACATACTTGATGCCTTCGGTGACCTCCATGAAGAGGGCCGAGAACTCGGGGGTCCGGTGGTGGAAGATGGGCTCGGCCGCGGCCGACAGGGCGCGCTCGGGCACGGGCGTCGGGCCGGGCGAGAGCAGGTAATACTTCTTGATCATGCCAAACTCCTTTTGGTATGGATGAAAGTGGGCTTAGAGCTCTTTCAGAAGCTCGGTCAGGAGGGCCGTCCGCTCGACGAGCGAGGGGATGAGGATGTGCTCGTGCTCGGCGTGCAGGCCGTCGCCGTCGGGGCCGAGCCCGTCGAGGGCCGGGATGCCGAGCCCGGCGGCGATCGAGGCGTCTGAGCCGCCCCCGGTCTTGCCGCCCTTGAGGGAGAGCCCGAGGCGGGCGGCGATCTCCTGGGCCCGGGTAAAGAGCTTCTCCGAGGCCTTGGTCTTCTCGAGGGGGGGGGTCGTGCTCTCGACCGTCACCTTGAGCCGGGCCCCGCGGAGGACCGGAACAGACTCGCGCAGGATCTTCAAGACCCGGTCGCGGTCGGCGGCCTTCCAGAAGCGGATGTCCAGGGCCGCCCAAGCGCTCTCGGCGACGACGTTGGGCTTCTGGCCGCCGCCGATGAGGCCGACGTTGACGGTGGTCTCGCCGGTCCGCAGCCGCCGGAACCGGGCGATCTGGGCGACGAGCTCCTCGATGGCGCTGACGCCCTTCTCGGGGGTGCCGCCGTGGGCCGACCGGCCCTTGACGTCGAGGCGCACGACGAGGCGGCCCTTGCGCTCGAGCTTGAGCGCCCCGCCGGGCAGGGCCGGCTCGAGGCACAGGACGAGAGACGCCTTGCGGGCGTGCTTGCGGATGAGCTCGGTCGCCGCGGGGTCGCCCGTCTCCTCGGCCGTGTCGACGAGGACCGTGATCCTTTTCTGCGGCTTGATGTTGAGGCCGTGAAGGCTGCGTAGGGCGTTGATGAGCATGACCACGCCGGCCTTCATGTCCAGCACCCCGGGCCCGTAAAGCTTGTGGCCCTGGACGTAGAACGGCATCTTGGCCAGCTTGCCGACCGGCCAGACCGTGTCGATGTGGCCGAGGACGAGGATCTCGTCGTCGGCATCCTTGACCCGGCCCGGCGCGAACTCGGCGACGATGAGATCGCCGATGTCCTTTTGGGGATGGAGCGTGACCTTCGCGCCGACCCGTCTGAGCTCCCTGACGATGAACGCGCCGCAGGCGTCGACCGCCTTCTTGTCGGAGGTCGGGGATTCGAGCGTGACGAGCTGCTTCAGCAGGTGGACCATCTCGCCCTGGCGGGAGCGGAAATAGAGGCGGAAATCCATCGGTCCCTCCACCGGAGATCGGAGCGGACAATCTATCACAATTCCGGGGAAAAAGCACTTCCTTCGTCTTGATTTGACCGCCCGATTCCCATAAAGTAGACGGCGGAGGCTCACGGCAGGGACCTTGACGATGGTCAAGCGAACGACGCTCGCCCTCCTCGCCCTGCTCGTCCTGGGCGCCCTCCTCAAGCCCGAGATCTTCTATCCCTGGAAAGAGACGTTCATCGGCTCGCTCGACGCGCCGGGCTGGCCGGGCCTCGTCCTCGCGCCCTCCGCCGGGTCCGCCTACGCCTTCTGGCTCCGCGTCGAGCGGAACGGGGAGACGGCCGAAGGCGCGGACCTGTATTACCTGGTCTCCGAGATCGGGCCGCACTCGCCCGACGGCCTCTACGCCCGGGTCCGCTTCGACCTCGGGCTGCCGTTCAAGCTCGGCGCCGCGACGCCGATCCTGATGAAGCCGTCGCCGCGGCGGGACGCGTTGACGCTCGAGTGGTCGCGGCGGGACGAGAGGATCGTCATCGGCCGCATCACCTGTCCCGGCGACGTCAAGGTCACGATCGTCCATTACGTCCCCTGGGGCCTCAAGGGCGAATACACGGTCCTTCCGGACGGCGAGGTCCGCGGCCGCGTCGGGCCGGCCGGCTCGCCGGCCTATCTCATCTGGACCAGCCGCCCCGGCGAAGCCGCCGTCGCGCCGTCCGCCGGCGTCGCCCAAACCTACGGTCCCGATGGCAGCGGGATCATCGCCTTCGCCGCCGGCGTCGGCGAGAACCCGACGGAGATCGGGAACCGCATCACCCGGTACCGCAACGCCGAGAACATCGGGGACCTCATCGACGAGGAGGCCGGCGTCTACGAGGACAAGCGGGTCAAGCTGCGCGGCCTCTACGGCGGCGTCGCCGAGGCCGTCACGAACAGCCTTCATTGGAACGTGCTCTATCAGCCCGGGAGTCACCGGTTCTATCTCCCGTCCGGCCGGGCGGCCCTCCAACCGCTTCCCGACGGCGGCCCTGACGCCTGGACCGTGCGGGGGGACAACGGGTTCCTGGACGCCCTGGCCGTCTCCCTCGAAAGCCAGAAGCTCGCGGCCGACGCTCTGGCCGCCGTTCTCGAGACCCAGTATCCCGCGGGCAACATCCCGGGCTGGCGGAGCCGGTCGAGTGGGAGCGCTGACCGTTCCCAGCCGCCCATCGGCGCGTATGTCGTCCTGAAGCTCTTCGAGCGCCTCGGCGACCTGGACATCCTGCGCAACGCCTATCCGGCCCTCCAGCGCTGGCACGACTACTGGACGGCCACGCCGTCCGGCGGCCGGGCCCGGCGCGACGGCAACGGCGATGGCCTCCTCGAATGGGGTTCGGACGCGGCCCTCCTCGACAAGAACGTCCCGTCCTGGGAGAAGAACGCCTCGGGCCGGATGAGGGCGGGCTGGGAATCGGGCCAGGACGATCTGCCGAACTGGGACGACGCCGCGTTCAACGAGGAGACGGGGACGCTCCAGATGAACTGTCTCGACCTCAACGCCCTCTACGCGCTCGACGCCTGGTCGCTGGCCGAGATCGCGGGCGTCCTCGCCCGGGCCGCCGACGCCGAGCGCTACCGGGGCCAGTACGAGACGATGAAGGCGCTCGTCAACGCCCGCCTGTGGAACGAGAAGGACGGGTTCTACTACGACCGCTTCTGGGACGGACGGTTCTCGGTCCACAAGGCGGCCTCGGCGTTCTACACGCTTCTCGCCGGGATCCCCGACGCGGCCCGGGCTCAGCGGATGCTCAAGCGCCTGCTCGACCCGCGCCAGTTCTGGGGCGACTACGTCATCCCCTCGATCTCCCGGGACGATCCGGCCTTCCGGCCGGAGAGCCAGCAATCCTGGCGCGGCGCCGTCCGGCCGTCGGTCAACTACCTCGTCTATCAAGGGCTCAAGGCCTACCACCTGGACGCCGTGGCCTCCGAATTCGCCGGCAAGAGCGCGGCGATGTTCATGCGCAGCTTCACCGCCTTCGGCCTCTCGCCGGAAGCGTTCGATTCGCTGACCGGGGAAGCGGGGGGCCAGCGCATCGAGGGGTGCGGCCCCCTGGCCGGGCTCATCGCCGTCGAGGAGTGCCTCGACTTCACCCCCCACGAGGGCTTCCGCTTCGGCCTGCTCAAGCCCGACCGCAAGGCCCGGCTTTCGCGGGTCCTCATCCAGGGCCGCCACTACGAGGTCGAGGCCTCCGACTCGTCGACCGTGCTGAGGGAGGAGGGCACGGCGATCATCTCCATCGGCGGCGGGGCGGTCGTCCGCCGGTTCCTCTACAGCGAGGCCGAGGTGTCCTTCGACATCAGCGCGCTCGACAGCCGCCGGGTCCTGATCCGGCTGCTCAAGAAGGGCAAGTACCAGCTCCTCGTCGACGGGCGGGCCGTCGACGTCTTTTCAGGGAATTCGCGCAAGTTCACCGTCCCCGAAGGCGAGCACGTCGTTCTCGTCCAGCTCCTCGAGGACCTCGAAAAGGACCGTTCGAACGGGCCGGCCGCCCGTTGACCCAAGGAGGGAGCCGATCATGACACATTTCACGAGACGGGATTTTCTGAGGACCGGGGCGGGCGCCGCCGCGCTCATCGCCGGCGGCGGGCTCCGGAAGCCCGCCGCGGCGGCCGCGCCACCGCCCGGGCCGCGGGCGGTCGCCAGCGGCAACGGCCTGCGGGCCACCGAAAAGGCCATGGAGATCCTCAAGGCGGGCGGCGACCCGCTCGACGCCGTCATCGCCGGCGTGAATATCGTCGAGGACGATCCGAACGACATGTCGGTCGGCTACGGCGGCCTGCCGAACGAGGACGGCGTCGTCGAGCTCGACTCCTCGGTCATGTACGGGCCGACCCATTCCGCCGGGGCCGTGGCCGCCCTGCGGAACATCAAGAACCCCTCCAAGGTCGCCCGGCTGGTCATGGAGCGGACCGACCACGTTCTGATCGTGGGCGAGGGGGCCCTGCGGTTCGCCAAGGCCCACGGCTTCAAGGAGGAGGACCTGCTGACGGAGAGATCGCGGCAGGCCTGGCTGCGCTGGAAGGAGACGATGTCCGACCGCGACAACTGGTTCCCGTCCAGGCCGGAGAAGCTCCCGGCGGAGCTTCGCTCGGTCATGAGCACGCACGGGACGATCAACTGCGTCGCCATCGACGCCGCCGGCCGGCTGGCGGGGGTGACGACGACGAGCGGCCTGTCGTGGAAGCTGGCCGGGCGGGTCGGCGATTCGCCCATCATCGGCGCCGGCCTCTATGTCGACAACGAGATCGGCGCCGCCGGGTCCACGGGCCGGGGCGAAGCCAACCTCCAGACCTGCGCCAGCTTCCGGATCGTCGACGCCATGGGCCGCGGCGCGAGCCCCGAGCAGGCCTGCCTCGAGGCCTGCAAGGCGGTCGCGGCCAAGACAAAGCTCGTACCCCGCCTCTGCGACGCCCAGGGCCGGCCGAACTTCGGCCTCGAGTTCTACGCGCTCAACAAGAAAGGGGAGTTCGGCGCGGCCGGCCTGTTCGAAGGCGGCCGGTTCGCCGTCCATGACGGCGCCGAGAACAAGTTCCGGGAGGTCGCCTACCTCTACAAGCGCCAGAGGTGACGGCCGGCGGCGGCGCCCCCGGCGATCTATTCGCGGATGATGATGACCGGATAGCCTTCCCCGGCCAGGCGCTGGGCCAGGCCCCGCGCCGCCGACTCGCTCGTCTTCACCCGGACCCGGTAATAGGTGCCGCGGCTCGTCTTGAGGCGGACCACCGCTACCCCCCGATAGCTCTGATCGAGGCGCCGCTTGATGGCGTAGGCGTTCTCCTGAACGGAAAAGGCCCCGACCTGGATCCAGACCGCGATCTCCTTCCCGGCCGCGGGCGGAGCGAAGCCGCTCAAGGCCTCCAGCCGGACGCGGGCGGTGCCCGGACCGACGATGCCGAGCACCCGCGCCGCCGCGTAGGACAGGTCCAGGATGCGGCCCCGCCGGAAGGGGCCCCGGTCGTTGATGCGGACGACGACGGAGCGGTCGTTCGCGAGGTTGGTCACCATGACGTAGGTCCCGAAGGGGAGGGTCCGGTGGGCCGCGGTCATGTCGTTCATGTCGTAGACCTCGCGGCTCGAGGTCGGGCGGCCATGGAACTCCTGGCCGTACCAGGAGGCGACGCCGGTCTCGACCCCGCCCCGGGGATTCAGAGGCAGACGGGCGCAGGCGGCCGTCGCGGCGAGGAGCGCGGCCAGGACGAGGACAAGCGGTCCCACGGCGCCCGCCCGGTCCCGGCGGTCAGGCAAGGGTCCCCGCGAGCTTTTTCTTGAGGTAGGCGAAGGCCTCGCGCGGCGTCGAGCAGATGCGGAAGAGCTTGAGGTCGTCGGCGCAGATCGCGCCCTTCTCGACCATCGAGTCGAACTTGATCAGGTCGCGCCAGTAGTCGCCGCCGTAAAGGACGAGGGTCATCTCTTTCTTCGAGATCTTGCTCGTCTGGAGGAGCGTGATGATCTCGAAGAACTCGTCGAGCGTGCCGTAGCCGCCGGGGAAGGCGATGACCGCCTTGGCCTTGTAGGTCAGCCAGAACTTGCGCATGAAGAAGTAATGGAAGGAGAACGACAGCTCCGGAGTGATGTAGGGGTTCGACGGTTGCGGCTGGGGCAGGGAGATGTTCATGCCGATCGTCTTCCCGCCGGCCCGCGCGGCGCCGCGGTTGGCCGCCTCCATGATCCCGGGCCCCGCGCCGGTGCAGACGACGAAATCCTTGCCCTTCGGCGACTTGACCGAGATGGCCCACTTGGCCAAAAGATAGGCCAGTTCCTCGGCCTCCCAATAATAGCGGTAGAAGGCCGAGTCGGGTTTGGCCGGGTCGGCCTTGGCCGAGCCCAAAAAGAGGATGGTGCTGTTGACCTTGGCCTTGTCCAGGCGGGTCATCGGGCCGAGGTACTCGCTCAGGATGCGGAGCGTCCGGCCTTCGAGCGACTCTATGAATTCCGCGTCACGGAAGGATTCTTCGGGCATCGGTGGCGCCTCCCGGCCGGATTCTATCAGAATCCCGCTTCGCCTCTCAAGAGCGAGGTCAGCAGCGAGACTCGGGGGGTTGTCTCCGCTCGCTGCGGTGAAGCTTCACGCCGTCCCGGTCCGGAGCCAGATCTTAGGTCTCCGGCCCGAGGCCGGCTATTTCACCGCTTTATGCTCACTCCGACAATCCCCCTGTGTCTCTCTTCTGCTGACCTCGCATCAGCACCCCGGCGTTCACCCAGCCTCGAGCTTTTGACTTGGGAGAGGGGGCTATGCTAAAGATAGGAGCGAAAGGATGACCCGATGGACGTTCCCACGACGGAGCTTGCGGCGCTCGAATACCCCGGACGGCTGATCGTCATCGGCGCTCCGGCGGGCGGCGGACAAGCCGCGATCGTCTACGCCATCACGGGGCGCTCGCCCTCGAGCCAGGCCCGGCGGCTGGTCCATCGGGACGGCGGGGTGTGGGTCGAGCCGACCGACGAAGCCACCCTCAAGACCGGCAACGTCGACCTTCTCGTGTATCCGGCTCTGCTGTTCGCCAAGGACGGGATCGCCGTGTCGAACGGCAAGCAGACGGCCGACGTCCGGGACCGGCTCCGGCCCGGCCTCGATGCCCTCGGAACGCTGGCGGCCGCGCTCGCCGGCTGGGACTTCGAGCCCGACGCGCCCATCTTCACCCCGCGGATCAGCGGCTGCCTCGCCGCCGGCGCGGCCGGATTGAGCGTCGCGCGCCGCGGGCCCGCGGGCGAGACGCTCCGGAGCTACTTCGAGGTCCGTCTTCGCCCCGGCGAGGGCCGCCTCGTCTCCACCTACGAGGGCCCGAACGCGGACCCGCTGCCGGTCTTCCGCGGCGAGCCCCGCTTCGTCGGCGTCCCCGGCGCTTCGGCGGCCGAGACCGCCGCGGCCGTCTACCGCGAGCTCGGCCCCGCCCCCGGCGGCAAGGACTTCCGCGTCGCCGTGGCCGCGGTCTTCGCCGACCCGTCGGCGCCGGACCGGGTCGAGGTCCGCGTCATCAACCGCCACGAAAGGACATGACCCGATGAGCAAGCCCGACCGGACGGCCCGCAGCC
Organism: uncultured Eubacteriales bacterium; assembly: GCA_964408215.1. Taxonomy (GTDB): domain Bacteria; phylum Acidobacteriota; class Aminicenantia; order Aminicenantales; family Saccharicenantaceae; genus RBG-16-66-30. The sequence continues at coordinate 282 of CAYOYQ010000134.1, read as the reverse complement.
AATACCAGACCAAGGTCCGCGAGGACTTCCCGGAGACCCTGCGCCTCGGCGACGACACGTTCGTCAAGAAGTTCCCGATGCGATACGGCGAGAACCCCGGCTATCCGGCCGCCTTCTATCAGGAGGCCGGGGCCGAGGGGCCCAACATGGGCCGGATCGAGGTCCTTCAGGAAGGCACCAAGGGCCTGAGCTATATCAACGTCGGCGACATGGACCTCGGCCAGCGGCTGGCCCGCAAGCTCGTCCAGGTCTTTCCCGGCCGCCAGGCCTGCGTCATCATCA
>CAYOYQ010000133.1:0-8051 GCA_964408215.1 uncultured Eubacteriales bacterium | reverse complement strand
TCGAGGTCGAACGGGTCGCCTGTCTTGAAGAAGATCGAGAACTGGCCGCCCTCGGGCCCGAGCCAGAAGCGGTCCTCGCCGCCGAAGGAGTTCATGTGGGGGTTATTGACGCCCGAGGCGATGGCCTCCCGGCCGATCCAGCCGAAGCTCAGGCCGTCCGGGCCGGCCGCGGTGCTGGTCATGACCCGGCCCTGCAGGTCGGGGCTGACCGCGACCTGGGCCTGGCCGCCCGCGCCGCTGAGGACGACCGGCTTGGTGTGGGCCTCGAGGAAGGCCAGGTCGTCCTTGAACAGGACGCCTTCGGGCGCCTTGGCCGGCTTGGCGCAGCCCGCCGCCAGGGCGATCAGGATGACGGCCGCTCCGAACCCGTATCTCATGGCTTCTCCTTTCGTCCGTGGCTTTGGACGAGCTTCGAGGCGAACCAGGCCCAGATCTTCTTGTTGAACTCAAGGCTCGGCGGCGTGCCCTCGAGGATGGCGAGCAGGCTGGTCCGCTCCTCGCCCGGCTTCATGCCGAAGCGCGGCTCCGGGTCCCAGAGCGCGTAGTGCTCGGGATGGAACTGGACGCCGAGGACGCCCTTGAAGGCCTTGTGTTCGACGGCCTCGATGATCCGGCCGTCGCGCGAGCTGGCCGTGGCCACGAGGCCCTGCCCCATCTTCCCGATGGCTTGGTGGTGGGCGCTCAGGATGCGGGGGTGGTCGGCCGGCTTGAAGCCCATCTCCTTGACGAAGACGCTGCCGTCCCCCAGCTGGAGGCTGTGGAAGCTGTAGCTCATGAGCCTGTCGAGCGGGAAGAGAGCCCGATACGGGTTGGTGTGCCACTGCTCCGGCCCGAGGGCGATGACATCCTCGACGGTCGTCTTGCCGTAGGTGTCCCAGCGGACGTCCTGGACGAGCGTTCCGCCCGTGCCGACGTTCAGGGTCTGGAAGCCCAGGCAGATCGCCAGGACGGCGAAATCCGGACGCGCCTCGAGCAGAGGCTTGACCTTCGGATCCTGCGAGCCGCCGAGAAGCTGGAACGCCGCCGAGACCTCGAGATAATGGCGGAACGGGTCGCTGATCTCGGTGAAGAGACTCGTCTTCTCGCCGTAGACCGAGGCCGGGATGTCCGGCCCGCCGAAGAAGATGACGCCATCGGCCTTCTTCAGGATGAGCTCGAGGTCGGGCGTAACGGCGTTCTTCCTGTAAACGGCCGGTTCGCTCGTCTCGGCCGAGACGGCATGGAATTTGAACCAGTCGAGGCCGTTCTCGGCGACATATTTCCGGCTGGCGGAGAAATCGTCCCTTTGCTTGACGTGGTAGACGCCGACGACGATGAGGTCGGGGATGTCGAGGATCTTCCGCTTGCGCAGCTCGGCCAGGGCCCGGATGTTGAAGAGCTCGGGGTTGAAGACGGCCAAACGGACGGCGTCGCTCTTGTCGGGCGCGCTGTCGAGGTATCGTTCCGGCGCCGGGGCCGTCGCCGCGACGGAGGCCTGGCTCGGGGCTTGGCAGGCAAGCGGGGCGGCCGCGGCCAGCGCGGAAAAGAGGACGAGGAGGGCGAGAGCGATCACGCGGTTCGTCGAAGGGGCGGCTTTTCTCAAAGTGGACCTCTGCGGGCTCGGATTTGCGCCGTTATTATAGGCGCGCGCCGGGGCCGCCGCAACCGGGGGTGTATAATATCGGCTGTGCCAAGGCTCATCGAGAACGCCTCCGTCGAGTTCTATGCAGGATCCAAGGGCCGGGAAACACCCCGGGCCGTGACCCTCGACGGGGCGCGGCTCGCGGTCGTGAGCGTTCTTTCCCGCAAGAGGGTCTTCGACGCTACGGGCGGCGGGACGCGTGAGGTCTGGCGCTGCGGCCTGGCCGACGGCCGGATCGTGACGGTCGAGCTCCTCGAGGACGGCGCCTGCCGGGTCTCGGCCTGACCCCCGTATCCCGCATCCGCTCATCCACCCAGGAAACCTTTTCGGGGCGGATTTCGTCAAATCTGACGATGGGCCCGGGGTGGGCGAAGGAGATCTCGGAGACAAGGACGCGCAACATGTTGATAAAAAAATGGTATTCAGGAAATCGGCAGATGCCCGGGCGCATCCGTCGCCTCCTCGCCCTGTCCCTCTTAGCTGGCCTATTGGCGGCTTCGGCCGCCCTGGCCGGCTCCGGAACGGTCCCTCAAGCCGCCGCCAACAAAGAGCCGCTCCAGATCCCGCGCCTGAGCCACACCCCCAAGATCGACGGCGTCCTCGACAATCCTATCTGGGAGACCGAGGCCCTCAAGATCGACGCCTTCGTCCAGCTCTCGCCCAAGGAGAACGGCGCGCCGACGGAACCGACGACCGCCTATCTCGGCCACGACGAGAAGAACCTCTACGTCGCCTTCCGGGCCGGCGATTCCCAGGCCTCCAAGATCCGCTGCTCGATCACCAAGCGCGACGGCTGCCTCGAGGACGACTGGGTTGTCATCTTCATCGACACCTTCAACGAGAAGCGCCGGGCCTTCTCCTTCATCATCAACCCGGCCGGCGTCCAGATGGACATGATGCGCGTCGAAGAGGGCGGCAACGACAACATGGACGACAGCTGGGACACGGTCTTCCTCTCCGAAGGCAAGATCGACGCCGAAGGGTACACGGTCGAGGCCGCCATCCCCTTCAAGAGCCTGCGCTTCCCCGACGAGGACCTCAAGACCTGGAACATCGTCCTCGGCCGCAACCTCCCCCGCACCGGCGAGATCATCATGCACCCGACCTACTCGCGCGACATCCCCGGGCTGCTTTCGAACGGCCGGCCGTTCATCATCCGGGGCGCGGTCGAACGCAGCCGCAACGTCGAGGTCATGCCCTTCGTGACCTCGCTCACGCGGGGCGGGGCGTCGGTCGAAGGCCGGAAGCTCGCCTTCGAGCCCGGGGCTAACTTCAAGCTCGGCCTGTCCTCCAACACGACCCTCGATCTCACGGCCAATCCCGACTTCAGCCAGATCGAGGCCGACGAGCCGAAGATCGATTACAACCTCCGTTACGCCCTGCGCTACAACGAGAAGCGCCCCTTCTTCCTCGAGGGCATGGAGATCTTCTCCTCGCCCGAGATCGAGACGGTCTACACCCGCCAGGTCAGCGACCCGATCTTCGGGGCCAAGGCCTCCGGCAAGGCCGGGCGTTTCACTTACGGCCTCCTGTCCGCCTACGACATGCACCCCGCCGAGAGCCTCTGGGACATCTCGGGCGGTACGGGGACCTCCGGCGCCAAGGCCTTTTCCAACGTCTTCCGGACCAAGGCCGACGTCGGCGCCGGCTCGTATGTCGGCTTCACCCTGACCGACAAGGAGCTCGGCGGCGGCAGCTGGAGCCGGCTGGCCGGGTTCGACGGACAGCTGCGCTTCAAGGACCGGCTCTTCTTCAGCTTCCAGGCCCTCGGCTCCAAGGCGAGCGCGGACGGCGAGCGGACGGCGCTGGCCCCGGCGGTCTACGCCGACCTTTTCTACACGACCAAGCACTGGACGCTCGGCGCCTACACCATGGCCCTCCATCCCGAGTTCCAGGCGTCACTCGGATTCGTCAACCGGAACGACTACCGCAGCGCGGGCGCCTACGCTTCGTTCCGGCTCTACCCCGACAAGAAATACCTCAACCAGGTCCAGTTCCGGCTCCAGGCCGGCCAGCGGATCGGCTACTCCGACAGCCTCACCCAGGACACCTGGATCCGGCCGCAGATCCAGTTCCGCCTGACCGAGTTCAACCAGGTCTTTGTCATGTACCAGGCGGGCCTCGAGCGCTACGCCGGCGTCGATTTCCGGAAGCAGGCGCTCTCGGTCGAATCGCAGTTCACTTTCATCAGCTGGGTTCCCCTGGCCTTCTTCTTCGAGACGGGAGACAGCATCAACTATGATCCCGAGAACGCCTATCTCGGCTACAGCAACACCTACGGCGTGTCGCTGACCTTCAAGCCGAGCAAGCGCCTCCAGCTCGGGACCGACTTCAGCAAGCAGACCTTTTGGGACCGGGCCGACGGCGCGGGGAACTGGGACTATAATGTCGTCCGGGAAAAGGCGACCTACCAGCTCAGCAAGACGCTGTCGCTCCGGGCCATCGTCGACTACAACTTCTTTTACAAGCAGGCCTTCGGCAGCCTGCTCGCGAGCTGGGTCCTGCGCCCCGGCACGGTCTTCTTTCTCGGCTTCGACAACAACTACCTCCGCGACGAGCTCGGCCGCCTGGCCCAGGACACCTACAACGTCTTCATCAAGTTCTCCTACTGGTGGCGCCTTTAGCCGATTCGGTGATACACAACTCAATACACTTGGATCCTCTCGCGAGTAGTCAAGGCCCTTATCCACGAACGGGTCCTGTCCGGTGGCGTCCCCGTCCGGCTTCGGCTCCACCCATCCCCCCGTGGGGAACCCCTTCCGCCTCCAGGCGGACGGGGACTATCCCCCGGCCACCCGTTCTTGGGATAATTGCCTTGCTCCCCCGGCTAGGCGATTCGGCTGTATTGAGTTGTGTGTCACCGAATTGGATGCTAAGATAGCCCCCGCCGGGGAATATCTATGGCCCGATACCGCTGCCGCATCTGCTCCTACATCTATAACGAGAAGACCGAGGGGATCTTCTTCGAGGACCTCTACCCGGACTGGACCTGCCCGGTCTGCGGCGCGGCCAAGACCGAATTCGAGCTCATGGAGGAGGCGCCGCCGCCCCCGCCTCCGGTCGAGCCCGTCCGCGAGGCGAAATCCATCGAGGATTTCCGGCGCGCGTCCGACGAGCTCGAGGCGCACATGGCCGACATCCACCGCATGGCCCTCGTCGGCGAGTCGGTCGTCGAGCCGATGCGCTCCCGCAAGCCGGTCGTCTCCTGGGACGACATCCTGATCAAGGGCGCCCAGCTGGCCCGCCTGCCGCTCAACCGCGACGAGACGGTCGACACGGCCACGACGATTGGGCCGAAGGCGAAGACGCCCCTCCTCATCGCGACGCCGATCATCGTCAGCCACATGTCGTTCGGGGCCCTGTCGAAGGAGGCCCAGTCGGCGCTGGCCCTCGGCAGCGGGGCCGCCGCCACGGCCATGAGCTCGGGCGAGGGGGGCATCCTGGCCGAGGCCATGGGCCTGGCCCACAAATACATCTTCGAATACGTTCCCAACCGCTACAGCGTGACCGACGAGAACCTGCGCCGGGTCGACGCGATCGAGATCAAGTTCGGCCAGTCGGCCAAGCCGGGCATGGGCGGTCACCTGCCGGGCGGCAAGGTCACGGCCGAGATCGCCGCGGTCCGCGGCTTCCCCGAAGGCACCGACATCGTCAGCCCGTCGCGCTTCCCCGACATCGCCACGCGCGAGGACCTCCGGCGCAAGGTCGATGAGCTGCGCCGGCTGTCCAAGGGCCGGCCCATCGGCATCAAGTTCGCCGCGGGCGACGTCGAGGCCGACCTCGAGTTCGCCCTTTCGGCCGGACCCGACTTCGTCACCATCGACGGCCGGGCCGGAGCGACCGGGGCCGCGGTCAAGTTCATCAAGGACGCGACCTCGGTCCCGACGATCTACGCCCTCGACCGGGCCCGGCGCTACCTCGAGAGCCACGGCATCAAGGGCGTCACCCTTATCGCCACCGGCGGCCTGCGCGTCTCGTCGGATTTCGCCAAGGCCCTGGCCCTCGGCGCGGACGCCGTGGCCATCGGCACGGCCGCGCTCATGGCCATCGGCTGCCAGCAGTACCGCATCTGCGACTCGGGCCGTTGCCCCGTCGGCATCGCCACCCAGGACCCCGGCCTGCGGGCCCGGCTGAACGTCGACGAGTCGGCCCGTTGGCTGGCGAGCTTCCTGCGCGTCTCGACCGAGGAGCTCAAAGACTTCGCCCGGCTCACCGGGCATAAGAACGTCCACGAGCTTTCGGTCGGCGACCTGGTCACGACGAGCTCGGAGATCTCGGCCCACACCTCGATCCCGCACGCTTAAATCGGGGACACAATACCTATTCACCCAATTTGCCGGCCCCGTTTCTCCCAATTCAGGGGGCACGATACGAATTCAAGAGAATTCGCTCATGTCCCCGAATTCGCGCATATCTTAGCGGGAATTGGGTGAATAGGTATTGTGTCCCCGTTTTATGAAGGCGGCGATGTCCTCGATCGCCTCGGGCGCGACGCTGCCGTGCTTCTGCATGTACTCGAGCGGCACGAGGACCCCCTCGCCCGCGTAGAAGAGATGGTTGAGCTTGGGGTAGAGCCGGAACTCGACGTCCTTCCGGCCGCCCAGGGCCTTCTTCCAGTTCTCGAGGTCCTCGGTCGTCACCTGGTAATCCCGCCCGCCCTGCAGGAAGAGCATGGGCTTCGTGACGGACTTGGCGGTCTCGGGAGGATCGTAGCCGACGAGGTCGAGCCAGTACGACGGCATGGCCCCGAGGAGCTTCGTCGTCGATCCCTTGTCGGCGTCGCCGAGGGCCTTGATCTTGGCCGCTTGGGCCTTGAGGTCTTCGAGCCTCTTCTTGTCCTCGTCCGATAAGGTGTTCCCGGCCAGGCCGTAAAGGTAGCTCATCTGGCGGATCATCGTGTCCTCGAGCGGCCGGGTCAGGCCGGCCAGGCTGACGAAGCCGGCGATGTCGAGAGGCTTGGCGGCCAGGGCGATCCGCGGCATCAGGAACCCGCCGAGGCTGTGGCCGAGGATGAAAATGCGCTTCGGATCGATCCCCTTCGTCTTCTGGAGAACGGCCGCGGCGGCCAGGGCGTCATCGATCGTCTCGTCCTTGACCGTCATCGCCGATTCGAGCTCGGGGTCGGCCACGATCTTCTTGCCATGGACCTTGCTGCGCTTCTCGTAGCGCAGGACGGCGATGCCGCGCGTCGCCAGGCCCCAGGCCAGGTCCTTGAACGGCTTGTTCGGGCCGAGCGTCTCGTCACGGTCGTTCGGGCCCGAGCCGTGGACCAGCACGAGCCCCGGGAAAGGCCCCGGGCCCTTCGGCAGGGTCAGCGTCCCGGGCAGCGTCCATTCGCCCGCGCCGACGGTGACCTCGTTCTCCTCGAACTTCGCCGGGTCGGCGTAGGCCGGCGGCTCGTACTTGACGGGCGGCGCCGGCGGCACGAACTGGAGCCCGGCGATCTTGCCGTCTTTATCAAGGACGACCCGGGCGTCGATGAGCGTCTTCTCGAACGAGCAGGTGATGAGCACGATCTCGTAGCCCTGGAGCTGCTCACGGCGCGCCGGGCCCTGTTGCTTGAACCGGCCGACCTGGGCTGGGAGCTGTTTCGCCCACATGGCTTCGAGCTTGTCCGGCCCCATGGCCTTGAGCATGGTCGCATCGAAGTCCTTGACGGCGGCCTGATAGTCGCCTTTCTCGAGGGCGAAAAGGAAGGCCCGGGCTTTGCCGGTCAGCTCGTCCTCGCCTTGAAGCGGGGCCTGGGCCCGGAGGCCGGAAAACGCGAGCGTGAGCAGGCCAAAGCTCAGAAAAACGACGGCCGTTCTTTTCATTATGATCGTTCCTCTGCCGTTGATTATATGCCAGACGGGTGAGCGATAAAACGGGGACACAATACCTATTCACCCAATTGGCCTAACTTAGCTTCTTCGAATTCAGGGGATACGATACGAATTCAAGAGAATTCGTTCATGTCCCCGAATTCGAGAAATGGAAGAATTGGGTGAATAGGTATTGTGTCCCCGATTTAGCGGGTTTGACCGCCCGGAAGGCGGCCGTTAGAATACGCTGGTGAGCCTCGATTTCCTTTTCCGCACCGGCGAGTTCCAGGCCCTGGCCTCCGCCGTCGCCTCGCCAGAGAGGCCCCTCTCCGTCCACGGCGCGATCGAGCCGGCCAAGCCCTATCTCCTGGCCTGCCTGGCCCGCGCTTCGCGCCGGCCCGTCGTCTTCGTCCGTCCCGAGTCGGCCCCGCTCGCTTCGATCGAGCACGACACTCGGCTCTTCCTCGCCCGCCTGGCCCCGGAGCTCACTCTCGCCGCGCTGACGCCTCTCGCCGAAAATCCCTACTTCGAGGTCCCCCCGGCCCTCGACGCCGTGTCCTCGCGGATGAGGCTCTTGCGCCGCCTCCTCGGCACACCGCCCGCGATCATCGTGACTTCGCTCGGCGGGC
>CAYOYQ010000132.1:7135-8077 GCA_964408215.1 uncultured Eubacteriales bacterium | reverse complement strand
CCGTCCGCCTTCGGCTCGAGCACGGCGAAGGACGCCGCGTCGGTCTGCTCCGGCGACGCGTCCGTGCGCCCGGGCGCGAAGGGGACGGCCACGTCGTGGCCGGCCTTCCTCGCGGCCTGTTCGACGGCCGCGCACCCGCCGAGGACGATCAGGTCGGCCAGGGAGACCTTCTTCCCGCCGGGGGCCTTGTCGTTGAACGCCTTCCGGATCCTCTCCAGGGTCCGCAGCACGGTCTGAAGCTGGGCCGGCTGGTTGACTTCCCAATCTTTTTGCGGGGCCAGGCGGAGGCGCGCCCCGTTGGCGCCGCCGCGCTTGTCGGACCCGCGGAACGTGGAGGCCGAGGCCCAGGCGGTCGAGACGAGCTGAGCGATCGACAAGTCCGAAGCGAGGATCTGGCCCTTGAGATCCGCGATGTCATTCGCGTCGACGAGCTTGTGATCGACGGCGGGCACCGGATCCTGCCAGATCAGCTCCTCCGCCGGGACGTCGGGACCGAGATAGCGGGAGCGCGGGCCCATGTCGCGGTGGGTCAGCTTGAACCAGGCCCGGGCGAAGGCATCCGCGAATTCGTCCGGATTCGCCAGATAGCGCCGGGCGATCTTTTCATAAGCCGGATCGAACTTGAGGGAGAGATCGGCCGTGGTCATCATGGGACGATGCTTTTTCGACGGGTCGTGGGCGTCGACGACCATGTCCTCTTCGGCCACGTCCTTGGCCAGCCAGATGTAGGCCCCGGCCGGGCTCTTCGTCAGCTCCCATTCGTATTTGAAGAGCACCTTCAGATAGCCCGTGTCCCATCGGGTGGGGTTCGGCTTCCAGGCGCCTTCGATGCCGCTGCCGATCGTGTGGCCGCCTTTCCCGCTGCCGAAGCTGGACTTCCAGCCGAGGCCCTGCTCCTCGATGGGAGCGGCCTCGGGCTCGGGCCCCACATGGGTCGCGGGG
>CAYOYQ010000132.1:0-7125 GCA_964408215.1 uncultured Eubacteriales bacterium | reverse complement strand
GGTCGCGGGACCGGCGCCGTGGGCTTTGCCGAAGGTGTGGCCTCCGGCGATCAGGGCGACGGTCTCTTCGTCGTTCATGGCCATCCGCGCGAAAGTCGTCCGGACATCCTTCGCGGATTCGATGGGGATGGGCTGACCGTTCGGCCCCTCCGGATTGACGTAGATCAGGCCCATCTGCACGGCGGCCAGGGGATTCTCGAGGTCCCGCTCGCCGGAATAGCGCTTGTCGCCGAGCCACTTGTCCTCGCTGCCCCAGTAAATATCCTCTTCCGGCTCCCAGACGTCCACGCGCCCGCCGCCGAAACCGAAGGTCTTGAAACCCATCGATTCGAGGGCGCAGTTGCCGGCCAGGACCATCAGGTCGGCCCAGGAGATCTTCCGGCCGTATTTCTGCTTGATCGGCCAGAGCAGTCGTCGGGCCTTGTCGAGGTTGACGTTGTCGGGCCAGCTGTTGAGCGGCGCCAAACGCTGGGAGCCGGAGCCCGCGCCGCCGCGGCCGTCGCCCATGCGGTAGGTGCCGGCGCTGTGCCAGGCCATCCGGATGAGGAGCCCCCCATAGTGGCCGTAATCGGCCGGCCACCAGTCCTTCGAGTCGGTCATCAGGGCGAAGAGGTCCTTCTTTACCGCGGCCAGGTCGAGCGTCTTGAATTCCTTGGCGTAATCGAAATCCCCGCCCATCGGATTCGATTTGGCGGACTGCTGGTGCAGGATCCGCAGGTTCAACTGGTTCGGCCACCAGTCCCGGTTCGACACGCCGCCGCCGGCGGTGGAGCCGATGGCCGGGGTTCTTTCATCCTTTTTCATGGGTTACCCTCCTTTGGGTGTTTGAATTGTCGAGTGGAATTCGGTCTTTTCCGCACGCGCCGCAAAGGCCTTCGAGCACCACCTTCTTGCCGGTCACCGTGAACCGCTTGCGGATCTCCTCGGGAACGGAGATGGCGTCGCAATCCGTGTTGTGAAAGTCGACGATACGGCCGCAACGGACGCAATGGAAATGATGATGCGCGCCCGTGTCGGGGTCGTATCGCTTCGCCCGCCCATACCCCTCGACGACCTTGGATAGGCCGATCCTCGAGAACGTCGCGAGGGTCCGGTTGACCGTATCGAAAGAGATGTTCGGGATCCGCTTGACGATCCTCTTGTAGATGTCTTCGGCGGCGGGGTGGTCCTTGGCCTTCAGGAGCTCCTGGAAGATCATGGCGCGCTGGGGAGTGATCTTCAGGCCCGCTTCCTTGGCTTTCCGCCGGAACGCTTCCAGAGCCGGATTGCCCATCGGCCCTTTATTCATAGATAAAACTATATAGTAATAAATCCTATTTGTCAAGCGGTCCGGCCCGTCGGCTTTCTCTTCGACCGGCTTTGAACGGGCCTCGCGGGCCGTCCGATCGCCGTTCCCGGGGCGTCTAGGGTCTAGGAAAGACGGATCCTCGATATCAGGAAAGTATGGGCGATAGAGGACTTGAACCTCTGACTTCGACCGTGTGTAGGAAGCGGCGTTCTTAGATATTCCTGACATCTTTTAGGCACGATTCGGGCACAACAAACAGGCTGGCTATCGCGGTTGACCTGCTGTCCGACGGATGATAACATTCGGGCAGCGGGAAGATCTGGGGCACCATGGAATGCCCGAATTGTCACGCCGAGAACCGAGAGAACTCCCGGTTCTGTAGCAACTGCGCGATGCCCCTGGAAAAGCCGGCGCCTGACCAGGTCAGGTTGACCGAAACCCTGGAGATGCCCGTCCGCGCCTTAACGGTCGGTAGCCTTATCGCCGGCAAGTACCGCATCATCGAGGAGATCGGCCACGGCGGAATGGGCATCGTCTATAAGGCCGAGGATGTCAGGCTCCAACGCCTGGTCGCCCTAAAGTTCCTGCCACCGCATCTGATCGACTCTCCGGAGCTCAAGGAGCGATTCCTCATCGAGGCCCGGGCGGCCGCGGCGCTCTCCCATCCGAACATCTGCGTCGTCCACGAGGTCGGTGAGAGCGAAGAACGTCCTTATATCGCCATGGAGTTCGTGGAAGGGAAGACGCTCCGGGACAAGATCAGGAAGGGGCCGCCGAAAACGGAAGAAGCCCTTGGGATCACCATTCAGATTGCCGCGGGCCTGAGCGAAGCCCACCGCAAAGGCATCATCCACCGCGACATCAAGAGCGCCAACATCATGGTCACGGACAAGGGCCAAGCCAAGGTCATGGACTTCGGGCTGGCCAAGCTCCGGGGTGGGAGCTCGCTCACCAGGAGCCAGACGACTCTGGGCACGGTGTCCTACATGTCGCCGGAGCAAGCGCGGGGCGAAGACCTGGACGGTCGGACCGACCTTTGGTCCCTCGGCGTCGTCCTTTACGAGATGCTCGCGGGCGAGCTTCCGTTCAAGGGCGATCACGACCAGACGATCATCCACGCGATCCTCCATAGGGAGCCAAAGCCGCCATCAAAGATCCAGGCCGGCCTGCCGCCCGGGTTGGACGATATCATCCTGCGGGCCCTGGCCAAGAAACCTGCTGAACGGTACCAGACCATGGATGAGCTTCGTGAGGATCTCGAGGCCGTGGCCGAAGGCCTTAGGCCGCTCAAGGCCAAACAAAGGAAGAGGAGGACATTATTCGGATGGAATGGGCCTTATCTTTTCCGGGCTGTCCTGGCCGTCATTCTCATTCTCTTCGGCCTCAACGTCGGAGGCTTTCGTGACCGGATTTTCGGACGCAAGGGCACCGGCGAGCCCGCGGTCAGACTGGCCGTCCTGCCGCTCAGGAACCTGACCGGGGACCCGGAGCAGGAATACGTGAGCGACGGGATCACGGAGGAGATGATCGCGCAGCTCGGGCGGTTGCATCCGGAGGGCCTGGGCGTGGTCGGGCGCACCTCGGTGATGCGTTATAAAAAGGGAGAGACCCCGATCGATCAGATCGGCCGCGAGCTCGGGGTGAACTACGTCCTTGAGGGGAGCCTTCGGCGGGAGGCGAACCGCCTCCGCATCACCGCCGAGTTGATCCGCGTGAGTGACCAGACCCAGGTCTGGACCGGCACCTACGAGGCTGAGCTCCCCGGACTTCTGACGGTGCAGAACCAGGTCGCGCAGGGGGTGGCCAAAGCCCTGGCGGTCAACCTCCTCCCGGTCGAGCAGGCCCGCCTCGCCGCCGTCCGGACGGTCAACCCGGAGGCTCACGACGCCTATCTTAAGGGCTCGTCCCTTTGGAAGACGCTGAAGCGGGCCGATCTCGACGCCGCCCAGCGCTTTTTCGAGCTGGCGATCGCCAAAGACCCTGCCTACGCCCCGGCCTACGAGGGCCTGACGTGGGTCTGGCTGATCCGCCAGCAAGCAGGCTACACACCGTCCAGCAAGGCCGGACCCAAGGCCAAAGCTGCGGCCCTTCAGGCCATCGCTCTTGACGACAACTCCGCGGAGGCCCACGAAGCCCTGGCCTCGGCCAAGACATGGAGCGACTGGGACTGGGCCGGCGCCGAACCGGAGTGGCGGCGCGCCCTCGAACTCAACCCCAACGGCGCCAATGCACACGCCTACTACGCCCACTTCCTGGCCCAGAGGGGGCGCGCGGCCGAAGCGATCCAGCACAGCGACCGGGCGCTCAAGCTGGACCCGTTCAACGCGCTTTATCACAGCATGCGGGGAATGGTCCTGCTGTACCTCGGGCGCTACGACGATGCCATGGCCGCAGCCCGCACCGCGATCTCCATCCGTGCCGATCTCGCGACCGCGTTCTCTGTCATGCAGCGCGTTTACCTCGTCAAGGGGATGCGCGAAGAACAGCTGGCCGATCAGAGGCTGAGGATCTCCGGCGACCCCGAACGCGTGGCGGCTTTCGAGCGGGGACTCAAAGAGGGCGGGTACGAAGGCGCCCAGAGGGCCATTGCCGACGTCCTGGCGGCACGATACGAAAAATCCCAATATTTTGATGGCCCGGGCGTTGCCCTGCGGTATCTCGACGCCAGCGACACGGACCACGCCATCCGCTGGCTCCAGAAGGCCTACGATGATCACGATCCTATGTTGGCTTACCTGGGCCTGCCTCCGTGGGACCGGCTTCGTGATGACCCGCGCTACCAGGCCTTGCTCCGCCGTATCGGCCTCCCGCTGGACGTTAAGAAAAAGGGAGGATCCTCCCAAGGGAGGCCAACAGGCAGGTGAACGTTTCTGAAAGGAACCGATATGTTGTTTTCTTATCCCCCTTGAACGATCAGGGGGGCCTGAGCAAGGCAGGTGTTTCAGGACGAGTGTGGTGGGCGATAGAGGACTTGAACCTCTGACTTCTACCGTGTGAAGGTAGCACTCTACCGCTGAGTTAATCGCCCACGGCTCAACATTCTAACGAATCCGGCGGGGTTGTCAATTTCCGCGGCCGGACTTCTTGCGGACGATCCGGGCCCGTCCGACGGCCCTGACCAGGCCCGCCGTCAAGGGGCAGCGCATCAGGAACGCGATGGACTTGTTCTCCCAGCCGGGGATGCAGACGACCCGTCCGCCCAGCCGGCGGAGCGACGTCCGGACGACGAACCCCGCTCCCCTCCAGAACATCTCGGGGACCGAGGAGAGGTCCTGCCCGCTCGCGGCGTGGAACTCGGTATGGGTCAACCCCGGGCAGAGGGCCTGGATGACGATGCCCTTGGACCGGAGCTCGGTTTGGAGGCCCTCGGAGAACATCACCAGGAAGGCCTTCGTGCCGCTGTACATGGACCCGGAGAAGGGCGAAAACGCGGCGACCGAGGCCACGTTGACGACCGCGCCGCGCCCCCGGGCGGTCATCCCGGCCAGGGCCGCCTTGGTCAGCCGGACGGCCGCCTCGACATGGACGCGGACCATGTCGATGTGGGCGGCGGTTTCGCCCCGGTTGAAGCCGGTCCGGCTGCCATACCCGGCGTTGTTGACGAGGAGGTCGAGACCGTCATCCATGGCGAGGAGTGCCTCCAACCGGGCGACCCCTTCGTCCGTCTCCAGGTCGGCCGGGATGACGTCGATCTTGACGCCGGACTTGGCCCGAAGGTCCCGGGCCAGCTCCTCCAGCCGGTCCCGGCGCCTGGCGGTCAGGATGAGGTCGGTCCCGGCGGCGGCGAGCTGGCGGGCGTATTCCGATCCGAGCCCGGCCGAAGCGCCGGTGACAAGAGCGCGCTTGAAGGTCATCCGCGGCATGCTGTTCTCCGGACCGCTAGTCTAGTGGAATGGGGCCCGCAATTCAATTGACACGGCCCGCTTTCCCTATGATAATAAAGCCAATGGCCATCACCCGCTGCCCCTACTGCCACGCCGTCATCGACGAAAACGACAAGTACTGCAACAACTGCGGCACCCAGCTCCTCTTCCCCGAGGATGACGAGGTCGACGAGGAGATCCCGGGCGAAAAGATCGTCGACGCCGAGGTCGAAGAGAAGGACTACACGGTCGAGGAACCCGAGGACGAGAAGCGCACCCGCCCGGCCGAGGACGCCGAGGAAGCGATCGACGAGGAGCTCGAAGAGGAGGTGCGGGAGGAAGAGGCCGAAAAGGCCCTCGACGAGCTCGTCGCGGAGGAGAAGCTCGAGGCAGAGGCCGAGGGCGCCACCGAAGAGGTCATCCTGGTCGACGAGATCGAGGCGTCCGAAGCGAAGGGGCAGGCCGCGACCGGCGAGATCGAAAAGACCGGCGGGCTGGACGAAGAAAAGAAGAGCGAAGAGGAAGAGGGCGAAGAAAAAGCGGCAGCCCCAGAAGAGAAAGACGCCGATACGGTCGAGGAGATCGACGAAGAGGACGTCGGGACCAAAGAGGGGCCCGCGGAAGAGACCGAAACCGAGGACATCGCCGCCGCGACGGCCGGGGAATCGGCCCTCCGGCCGGTCACCTTCGACACCGGGGAGCTGGAGGGGCTCGGGCGGACGGTCGAGCTAAGCAAGCAGAAGATCGACAAATTCATCCAGGGCCTGGCCGAGACGAGGCTCGAGACGAGTGAGACACCGGAGACGGCCGAGGTCCCCGCGGCTCCCGCCCCCGTTCCGCCCGCGAGCCCTGCCCCGGTCCCTGCCCCGGCGCCGGGGGGCGTCCGCGAATCGACGGGTAGCCTGCCGCCCTGGGCGAGCACGATGAAAGGCGCGCCCGTTTTTCCGCCCGACACGACCCCGGTCGAGCCCAAGAAGGGGCCGCCCGCGACGCCCGCCACGGACGAAGAGGTCGAGATCTTCCCCCGGCGAAAGCCCTCGGACTCCGCGCTGGGTTTGCCGGAGCGGCTGAGCCAGGCGCCGCTGCCATTCGGGGACCAGGAAGCCGAAGAGGAGGCCGAGGCGACGGAGGAGGCCGAGGAGGAGACCCGCGAGGCGGTCCTGCCGCCGGCCGAGCCCGAGCGCCCGGCGCGCCCGCCGGTCCTGCCCGTCCGCGAGCCTGGCCGCGTCGAGGGCGCCGTCCTCGACGAGACCGAGGCCCCGGCCGAGCGGCCGCCGTTCAGCTTCTCCGTCTTCTTCAAATCCAAAGCCTTCGATGTCCTCTTCGTCGGCCTCTTCTGGCTCGTCGCTCTCTGGCTGGCCGCCCACGCGACGGATCGGACACTGTTCGATATCCTCGGCGCGGTGTCCGGGTCCATGCTGTTGCTCTACGCCGCCTTCATCCTCCTCTATTTCTTCTTGTTCAAGTTCTTCCTCGGCGAGACCCTGGGCGACCGGCTCTTCCGGCGTCGGGACTAGACCCCTGAAAACCGTGATCAGCGCCTCGCGGCGCACCGACCTCGTGGCCTCCTTCCCGGACTGGCTCGCGGCGGCGTTGCGGGCCCGGCGGGCGGCCCTCATCGGGCCGCGCGGAGGAGCGGTGGAGATCGATCTCTCGCCGGCGACGGTCCACACGCTCGTCCTCTGGTCGAAGGACTTCGCGAATCTCCTCAGGAACGAGAGCGGACTGCGGGACCTCGTCGCGGCCTACGACCAGGTCTATTGTCATTTCACGGTCACCGGCCTCGGCGGATCGCCCCTCGAGCCGGGCGCCCCTTCGACCGCCGCGGCCCTGGCCCAGCTTCCGGCCTTGGCCGCCTTCGCCGGGAATCCCCGGCGCGTCTCCCTCCGGTTCGATCCCGTCGTGTTCTGGGAGGACGGGGGAAAGCCCCGCTCCAACCTGCCGGCTTTTTCCGCGATCGCGGCGGCCGCCGCG
>CAYOYQ010000131.1:0-8116 GCA_964408215.1 uncultured Eubacteriales bacterium | reverse complement strand
GGACTGTCCTATTACGTCATCGACGCCCAGATCCCGCAGAAGCTCAGCGATTGGGTCAGCGCGACGATCACCTCGAAGTACGTGTTCCTGCTCCTGCTGAACCTGGCCCTGCTCGTCGTCGGCAGCCTCATGGACATCTTCTCGGCTATCCTGGTCGTCGTGCCGCTGATCATCCCGCTGGGGAACCATTTCGGGATCAACCCCGTCCACCTGGGGATCATCTTCCTGGCCAATCTGGAGCTGGGCTATCTCACGCCGCCGGTCGGGCTGAACCTCTACCTGGCCTCCTACCGGTTCGAGGAGCCCATCGCCCGCGTCTACCGCGACGTGCTGGTCTTCCTGTTGCTGGGGCTCGCGGCGGTCCTCCTCATCACCTACGTGCCGTTCCTAACCACCGCCCTGCTTTAAGAAGGGGTCAGGCCCTAAATTCTTCAATTTTCTTCTCTACAAGCACAGCATGCAGGAAATTGAAGAATTTAGGGCCTGACCCCTTCTTCCTTATCGCGGTTGAAGTGCGGCATCTCCCAGGGGATCTCCAGGGAGAGCTCGACGAAGCCGGCGTAGGCGCCATTCTCGTACCAGGGCGCCTGATAGATGAGCTTCTTCTTCCCGTTCTTCTGGATCGTGTAGATGTTCGGCCGGCGGTCCTCCATCATCCCCCGGAGCTTCGTCCGGCTGGGCTCGGGATGGCAGTCGAGGACGTTCTGGCCGATGAGCGCGGCCCCGCCGTCCGAGGCGAAAGCCTCGCGCGAGCGGTCGTTCATGTCGATGATGCGGCCTTCGGTGTCGCAGACCGTCACCGCCCCGGCGAATCCCTGGATCCACGCGTCTCGGCTCATGACCGCTCTCCTTCGCCTCCCTCTATACCATAGCGACTTCGGCCCTGGCAATCTGATAGAATGCGCTGCGGGAGGGCGGCATGGCCGGAGAGACGACGTTTTCGGGATTCCACAGGGAGACCGTGCGCTTCTACACGGCGCTCCGCAGGAACAACAACCGGGCCTGGTTCGAGGCCCATCGCGCCGTTTACGAGGAGCACGTCCTGGGGCCGGCCAAGCTCTTCGTAACGGCCCTGGGGGCCCGGCTGAGGACGATCATCCCGGGCCTCATCGCCGTGCCGGCCGTCAACAAGTCCATCTTCCGCATCAACCGCGATACGCGCTTCTCGCTCGACCCGTCGCCCTACAAGACGAACCTCGGCCTTTATTTCTGGGACGGGGCCCGCTCCCGGATGGAGTCCGCCGGCTATTACGTCGGCCTCGAGCCGCCGGAGATCATGCTGGGGGGCGGTATGTACATGATCCCCGACGCCCTCCTCGGGCGCTACCGGAAGGCCGTCGTCGACCCGCGGCGGGGGGCCGAGCTGGCCAAAATCGTGGCGGCGCTGCGCCGGATCCCGGGCTGCGGCGTCGAGGGGACGCACTACAAGCGCGTCCCGGCCGGGTACGATCCGGCCCACAAGAACGCCGAGTTGCTCAAGCACAAGGGGCTCTACGCCGGCTTCGAAGCGAAGGTGCCGCGGGAGTTCTTCTCGACGGACTTCGTCGACTATTGCTTCGATCGGTTCGCGCCCGTGGCGCCGCTTCACCGCTGGCTGATGAAGCTCTTTTGAGGGAGGGGAGGATGGGGAAAGCAAACCGGCTCCTGATAATGGCCGCGGCTCTGGCGGTCGTCCTGATCGGTGGACCCGCCTGCGCCAAGAAGGCTGCGCCGCCGGCCCCGGTCTCGCGGGGCTACTCGATCCCTCTTATCGACCTGGCCGCGGACGCGTCGCGCCAGGTCGTCGTCGACCGCGAACCCGGCCAGTACCTCGGCCATCCGACGACGGTCCTCCTCGAGGACGGCCGGACCATGCTCGCCGTCTATCCCAAGGGCCACGGCCGCGGCGCGATCATCATGAAGAAGAGCGGGGACGGCGGCCTGACCTGGGGCGAGCGCCTGCCCGTGCCGGAGAACTGGGCGACCTCGCTCGAGACGCCGACCATCCACCGCGTCGTCGGGCCCGACGGCAAGAAGCGGCTCATCGTCTGGTCCGGGCTCTACCCGGCCCGTCTCTCAGTCACCGAAGACGATGGCGGGACCTGGACGCCGCTCGCTCCGGCCGGGGACTGGGGCGGGATTGTGGTCATGTCGGCCCTGGTCGAGCTCCGGCCTTTCGGGCGCGGCCGCTACATGGCCATGTTCCACGACGACGGCCGTTTCTTCGCCAAGGAGCCGCGCCAGGAGAACCCGGTCGTCTTCACCCTCTACAAGACACTCTCGGAGGACGGCGGGCTGACCTGGTCCTTCCCCGAAGCCGTCCTTAGATCGAGCGAAGTCCACCTCTGCGAGCCGGGGATCGTCCGTTCGCCGGACGGAAAGACCCTGGCCGCGCTCCTGCGCGAGAACAGCCGCAAGCGAAATTCCCACGTCATCTTCTCGAAGGACGAGGGCCGGACCTGGACCGCGCCACGCGAGCTCCCGGGCGCCCTCACCGGCGACCGGCACACCGGCAAATACGCGCCCGACGGCCGGCTCCTCATCTCCTTCCGCGACCTGACCCACGAGAGCCCGACGAAGGGGGATTGGGTGGCCTGGGTTGGCACGTTCGGCGATATCGTCAAGGGCCGCGAGGGCCAGTATCGAGTCCGGCTCATGGATAACACCAAGAGCGCCGACTGCGCCTATCCCGGCGTCGAGGTCCTGCCGGACGGGACCTTTGTCGCGACGACCTACGGCCACTGGACGGAAGGGGCGGAGCCCTACATCATGAGCGTCCGGCTCAAGCTCGACGAGCTCGACCGCCTGGCCCGCCGATGAAAAGGGGACATGTACCTTTGGTATGTGTCCCCGGTTTGCTTTGGGTTAGGCGAGCCAATCGACGACCGTGAGCCCGGGGATGCGCCGGAACTCGCGGGCGTTGTGGGAGACCAGCGAAGCCCCAAGGCTCAAGGCGTGGGAGCCGATCTGAGTATCGAGAGGCCCGATCGGGGTCCCGGCGCGCTCAAGAGCGGTGCGGACCAGGCCGTAGGTCTCCGCGGCAGGCTCGTCGAAGTCGGCGATCTCCAGCGGAAGAAGGAATTCGTCGAGGGCTTGGCCGTTTTTGTCCCGTTCGGAGCTCTTCGCGACGCCGTAGCGCAGCTCGGCCAGGGTGACGGCAGAGATGCCCGCCTCGCCGGGGGAGAGGGGCGTCAGCCGCCGCAGGATCGAGACCGGCTTCCTCTTGATCAGGGCGATGCACGTGTCCGTATCGAGCATGTAGCGCATCAGAGGGCCTCGCGCTTCTGCGGTCCGGGCTCGGCTCGCTCGGACATGAAGTCGTCCGAGAACATGTCCAAGCTGGAGACGAGCGACTCCCATACGCCCTTGGTGGGCAGGAGGACCACGGCGTTCCCCGACTTCTTGACATAGACGAAGTCGCCCTCGAAACGGAACTCCTTGGGGAGGCGGACGGCCTGGCTCTGACCGTTACGGAAAAGCCGGGCGATCTTCATGGATCGAACTCCAAAATATATATTATACATATATACTTTGGAGCTCATGCTGTCAAGGGTCTTCATGACCCTAAAGACGCCGCCGCGGCCTGCGGATTCTCACTTCGTTTCGGCGGCTCGTTTCCCGGTCAATCCTCCACAACGATATAGCGGACGACCCGCGGGAACGGGTCCGTTTCCGCGAAGTAGATCCGGCCCTGGGCGTCCGCGTTGAAAGGTGTCCCGGGGATGTCCGCGGCGCCGATCTGCTTCCCGTCCCGGAAGATGTCGGCGGTCTTTTTAACGCTCGGATCGGGGTTCTGGAACGCGACGAGGACGAGATCGCCGCTGGCCACGATGTGGGCCGCCGTGGAGATGACTCCCCGGCCCATCTTCCGGAGCGGCTTGAAGAGCTCGCTCTGGCCGGCGAGCGTCCCCGCGAGCTTCCGGTCCTTGAACACCGCGACCTCGTACTTGTGGGGATCGAGGACGAAGATCCGTCCGTCCTTGGCGCAGTCGAAGAGGAGGGGAGCACCGAACATCGGCATGTCCTTCATGGGCGCGAACTCGCCCGGCGGCGTGAACGCGTCGCCGAACGAAGCCTGGAGCTTCCCCTCGGCGTCGAAAACATGGAGGATCTTGCCGTCGTGCGGCCCGATGGCGACGAGCTCTTCCGTCCCCGCGCAGCCGATCGAGGAGATCATGAAATCGACGAGGAACGTCCGCAGGTACCGGCCGTCCGGCCCGAAAACGATGACCTTCTGCATGTCGTTGACGAAGAGCGTGCCGCCGGGCGTCACGGCGATGCCGCCCAGGTTGGTCGCCTCCCTGGGGCCCTGGCCGGCGGGAACGGCGATGGCCCTCAGGAACCGGCCGTCGCGGTCGCACACGACGACCTTACGGAACTTATAATCCAGGATGTAGCTGTTCCCCTTCGCGTCGAGGTCGACGCGGGAGACGTTGCCGAACATCAGGTTCTCGTCGCCGTCCTCGACGCCGATGGTGAGATCGGGCTTGAGCGACAGGGGCGGGGCTTGTCCGCCCGGCGAACCGGTCCTGACGATAAAGATCAGAAGGAGACCGAATCCAAAGCCGCGAAGAGCGTTGTTTTTCCCTTTCATAGGAACCTCCCTCGTTGCGGCCTTCAGGCCGCAGTCCTTTATGAAGACTTCGCCGGACCTAGGGCCTTCGTTTAGGCGCTGTCGGCGGAGGGAACAGCCCGGCGTCGGGGATGCGGTACTTGCCGATGCTGACCAGGCCGTCCTCGTCCTGCTCGGGAATGATGAAGAAGCCGTCTTCGGTCAGGAGAGTCCACCGGGCCACGGACCGGTGGTTCCGGTCCCCGGGCGGATAGCGGAGGATGAAGCTGTCGATGTAGCGGCCGTCCTCGTTAAAAACGTCGACGAGCTGGTCGTTCCCGTCCGGCTTCGCAACCGACGTGAAGACGAAGAGCTTCTCCGCTGCCGCGTGGATCCTGTCGATGTCCCAGACGTAGGGGTCTTCGGGGAACTCCACGCCCCTGGTTTCAGGGTCCGCGTCCTCCGGCTTTCCCGGCTTCGCCTTGACCCGGTCGTAGGCCCTGGCGATCTCCCGCCGAGCCATCCCGGTCCCGAGGTCGATCGCGGTCACGGCGTACTCAGCCGTGTGAACGATGTAAAGCGTCGATCCGCCGATCGCGGCGTCGATCGGGTCCAGGCGATAGGCGCCGCGGCCCTTCTTGACCAACATGCGGACGGGGAACTCGTAGATCCGCTTCCAGGTCTTGAAATCGGCGGAGATCTCGTAGACGCCGTTCGGGATCGCGGCCTGTCCGCCGCTCTGGAACGTGGCCTGACTGAAGACCTCGTCCCGGATGCCGTAGATCTTCCCGGCCGCCGTTCCCAGGAACCAAACGCCGTGAGCATCCTCCTCGACCCGCGATTCCCTCTTGTAGCGTCCGCCGGCCAGATCGAAATCCATGATCTTGGGGGGACTCCAGGCGAGGACCCGCACGCGGCCGTCCGTCACGATGAAGCCCGCCGGGTATTGGCATTCGCCCGGCCCTTGCCCGGTCTTCAGGAGCTTGTAAACGAGCTCCCCGCCGGGACCGAACCGATAGAGGCGCGGACCGCTGGCGAAGTCGGTGAAGAACAACGAGCCGTCCGGCCCCAGCGAAAAGTCACGCGGGGACTTGAAGACGATGTTTTCGCCGTCGTCCCGGATGCGCAGGACCTCCTCGAGCCGGACGACCCGGCCGGCGTTCTTGGCCAGGGCCCGGGCCGGGTTCTCGACGGGGGCCTGGCTCTCCGGGAAGAGCGGGAGGTCCAGGAGAGGAATCAGAAGGAAGGCGAGCCCGAGGACCGATGCGCGTTTGCTCATGCTTTGTCCCCTAGACGGGTCGTGACTGCCTGGGGTAGCAGCATAAATTATGCCATATCGGTTCGCCTGGAGGTCCGCGGACGTCACGCTGGAATGTAAAGATAATTACTGCGCCGTGTCATCCCATTTGACAACGTTTTGAGTGGGGGCTAGCGTATTCTCATAGATCTTCCGCTCGCGCGGCATCTCCGCGGGCGCCGTCCGGCCTTGAACGGGCCGCGGCGCCTGAAAGGGACCGGGCATGAAACGAACCTCGCTGATCCTCGCCGCGATCTCCGCCGCGGCCGTCCTCATCGTCCTCTCGGCCTGCGCCAAGAAAGCGTCGCCCTCCGCGGCCTATCCCGTCAAGACCGAGATCGTCGACGGGGTCAAGATCGTGCTCAATCCGGCGTTCCCCAAAGAGGGCGTCATCCGTTATGCGCTCCAGGAGGAACTCGTCATGGGCGGCGAGGGCGGCGACGCGCCGTCCGTCCTCAACCGGCCCATTTCCCTCGATGTCGACGCCCGGGGCGACATCTTTGTCCTCGACTGGGGCGACTGCGATTTCAAGGTCTTCGGGCCCGACGGCCGGCTCCTGCGGACGTTCGGCCAGAAGGGCCAGGGCCCGGGCGAGTTCGATATCCCGGCCTATTTCGTCCTCGGCGCCGACGGCCGGATCTTCGTCCTCTCGGGCCGCCAGCACCAGATGATCCAGCTCGACAGCGCGGGGAAATACCTTTCGAGCTTCCGGCTGGACGGCTTCTGCGACAGCCTCGGCGTCGACCGGTTCAACCGGATCTATTACAGCCAGATGCTGACACCCGAGACGGGCGGCGGCGAGGAGTTCAAGCTCGTCCAGAACCGGACGGCTTTGTTCAAGACGGACGAGCTCGGGACCGTGAGGACCCCTTTGGGCGAATACCTGGCCGAGACCATGATGATGAAGGTTCAGAAAGAGATGGTCTCGAGCGTGACGTCACGCGAATCCTACACGACCTCCTGGCTCGTCGGCCCCGACGATCGTGTTTATATCGGCTATAACAAAGGCTACCGTCTCGACGTCCGAGACGCCGACTGGAAGCTCCTCTTCCGCTTCGGCCGCGAATTCACACCCGTCCCTCATCCCGAGTACAAGCCGGACGGGCCCCATCCCGAGTTCTATCCGGCCTTTTCCGACTGGCGGAAGTTCTTCGACAGCGAAGGCAACCTCTGGTTGGAGCAATACGTCGCCGAGGGGGTCAAGGACCACGTCTATGACGTCTTCACGCCCGAGGGGATCTATCTGAAGCAGATCCGGGTGCCGGAGGTGCTGCATCTCGTCCGGGGCGACCTGGCCTACAGCATCGTCAAGACCGAGGACGAGTACCTCGTGGTCAAGCGGTTCAAGCTTGTCCCGGAACCGGAAAAGAAGGAATAGGGGGACACGATATCATCGATATAATCGGGGACACGTACCGGGTACATGTCCCCAATCTAGCGGAGCACCAGCAGCAGGCCCTTGCCCGGCTCGATGCGGACCGGGTCGCCCGGCTTGAATTCCGCCGCGTCCTGGAACTTGTCGATGGCCGGGGCGACGATCCTGGCCTTTTTCGGGTCCAGGCCGAGGGCCTTCCAATCGATCGCCAGGCGGACGTCCACGGGCTCCTTGGACCATGAGGCGAGAGCGATCATCGCGGCGTTCCCGGACTCGGCCGCCGTCACGCCCTGGCCGCGCCTGACGTAGCACGTCGCCAGGACGTCTTTTGCCCCGGTCTTGACCGGGTTCCCGTCGACCCACCAGCCGACCATCTCGCTCTTCGTGATCCCGAATTCGTCCCAGGCCTTCCAGAGCGGGCGCGGGTCGCCGGCCCAGGGCAGGCGCGCGGTCATCCCGAAGACCATGCCGCGCCAGGGGTTGCCGCCGTCCTGGAGCATCTCGCCCATCAGCCCGTAGGGGATGCCCGAGAGCTCGACGAGCCAATAATCGGGGCCGCTGCCGTTGTAGTCGAAATATTCGCCGAACCAGAGGCGGTTGAGGAAGGGGAAGTGCTCGAGGTAGAGGTTGGCGCTCGAGGCGAAGCCGTCGCGGACGTTGTACTGGTTGGCGCTGTGGAGGTCGATGAGGGCCCCGGGGCGGTTGCGGTCGAGGACCTTGCGGACCCTCTTCATGGTCGTCCGGTCGAAGGCGACGTCGTCGAGGTAGAGGCCGTCGATGCCGACATTGCGGGCCACCCAGTCCAGGCCCTCGATGTAGTAGTTGTGCCAGCGCGACATCCCGCTGTTGATGACCGCGGCGTCCTTGAGCTCGGGCACGAACCAGGCCGCGATGTAGTCGCCGCCGAGGTGCT
>CAYOYQ010000130.1:7891-8133 GCA_964408215.1 uncultured Eubacteriales bacterium | reverse complement strand
AAGTCGAGGCCCTCGAAGACGCGGAGCTCGCCCTTGGGCAAGGGGTAGGTCTTGCCCAAACCCGCGGCGACGAGGACGGGGTCGAGGTCACTCATATTTCAGCGCCACGACGGGATCGATCTTGGCCGCCCGGCGGGCCGGGAACAGGGTCGAGACGAAGCTGATGAGGAGCGTCACGCCGATGATGGCCAGGAGATCGAGGGCCCGCATCCGGAAGGGGACGTAGGAGATCTGGTAGATGT
>CAYOYQ010000130.1:0-7881 GCA_964408215.1 uncultured Eubacteriales bacterium | reverse complement strand
GATCTTGATGAGCTCGAACGCGTTGGCCAGGGCGCACCAGCCGAGGCCGAGGCCGACGCCGAGCGCCGTGCCGATGATGCCGATGAGCGCGCCCTGGAGGAAGAAGATCCGGTTGACCATCCGGGGCGTCGCCCCCATGGCCATGAGCAGGCCGATGTCCCGGGTCTTCTCCATGACCATGAGGATCAGCGTGGCGATGATGTTCAGGGCGGCGACGATGACGATCAGGGTGATGGTCAGGAACATGATGTTCTTCTCCAGCTTCAAGGCGGAGAAGAGCGATTTGTTGAGGTCCATCCAGGTCGTGACGTAGACGGCCGCCGGCAGCACGGCCTTGATCCTCTCGCCGGCCTCCGGCGCGGCGAAG
Organism: uncultured Eubacteriales bacterium; assembly: GCA_964408215.1. Taxonomy (GTDB): domain Bacteria; phylum Acidobacteriota; class Aminicenantia; order Aminicenantales; family Saccharicenantaceae; genus RBG-16-66-30. The sequence goes on along the minus strand of CAYOYQ010000130.1, from coordinate 7,514 downwards.
ATGTCCGCGAGCTTGACCTGGATGTAGCTGGCCCGCCCCTCGAGGCCGAAGAGCTTCTGGGCGACCCCGATGGCCGCGAGGGCGGTCGCGTTGTCGAACTCGTAGAGGCCCGTGTTGAAGATCCCGGAGACCAGGAACCTCTTGCGCTTGGGCAGGAGCCCGAGCGGCGACAGGGTCGAGGACGCGGTGACGACGTCGACGATGTCGCCCACCTGGGCGCCGATCCGCAGGGCCAGCTCCCGGCCGAGGAGAAGGCCCTCGCGCGGCCCGCCGCCCGCGGGGATCGCCCCCGCCTCGAGGCGCTGGAGCCAGGGCGAGCCCGGCCGCTCCCGGTCGAAATCGATGCCCTTGACGAGGGCCCCCGAGCTCTCGCCGATCCCGGTGATGAGCACCGTGCTGTAGACGACGGGCGAGGCCGATTCGACCCCCGGCAGCCGTCGGATCCTCTCGGCCAGGGCTTCGTAATCGGCCAGGCCCTGACCGCCGAGGTCGGAGACCATGATGTGGGACGTGGCGCCGAGGATCTTGTCCTGGACGTCGCCCTGGAAGCCGGTGATCAGGGCGATGGCGATGACCAGCGCGGCGACGCCGATGGCGATGCCGGCGACGGAGATCGTGGTGATGACCGAGATGAAGGCCTGCTTCCTCCGCGCAGTGAGGTAGCGGCGGGCGACGAACAGCTCGAAGGTCATGCTATCTCGGCCTCAGCAGGGGAAAGAGGATGACCTCGCGGATCGACCGCCGGTCGGCCAGGACCATCGTCAGCCGGTCGATCCCGATGCCCTCCCCGCCCGTCGGCGGCAGGCCGTATTCGAGGGCCTCGACATAGTCCATGTCGACGGGATGCGATTCCTCGTCGCCCTTGCGCCTCTCCGCGGCCTGCTCCTCGAAGCGGGCCCGCTGCTCGAGCGGGTCGGTCAGCTCCGAGAAGGCGTTGGCGACCTCCATGCCGGCGATGAGGAGCTCGAAGCGCTCGGACTCCTCCGGGTTGTCGCGCGAGGTCTTGGCCAGCGGCGAGATCTCCCGGGGCGGGTTGGTGATGAAGGTCGGCTGGACGATGCGGTCCTTGACGAACCGGTCGAAGACGACGTCCAGGGCCTTGCCGTAGGTCAGCGGCTTCTTCTCTGGCGCCAGGCCCTCGGCGAAGGCGATGAGGCCGGGCCGGTCCTCGAACCGGCTGGGGGCCAAGCCGCTGTGCTCGATGCAGGCCTCGAGGAACTTCAGCCTCTTGAACGGCCGCTTGAAGGAGATCGTGTGCTCGCCGTAAGGGACCGCCTCGCCCCCGCGGAGCGTCCGGGCCAGGCCGTTCAGCAGCTCCTCGGTCATGTCCATCATGTCGAAGTAGTCCTTGTAGGCCTCGTAGAACTCGAGCATGGTGAACTCGGGGTTGTGCTGGGCGTCGAGGCCCTCGTTGCGGAAGGAGCGGTTGATCTCGTAGACCTTGTCCAGGCCGCCGACGGTGAGCCGCTTGAGGTAGAGCTCGGGCGCGATGCGCAGGTAGAGGTCCATGTCGAGGGCGTTGTGGTGGGTCTTGAACGGCCGGGCCAGCGCGCCCCCGGGGACGGGGTGCATCATGGGCGTCTCGACCTCGATGTAGCCCCGGCCGTCGAAGAAGCGCCGGATGTAGGCGACGATGGCGCTGCGCAGCCGGAAGACTTCGCCGACCTCGGGGCTCATGATCAGGTCGAGGTAGCGCTGGCGGTAGCGCAGCTCGACATCCTGGAGGCCGTGCCATTTCTCCGGGAGCGGGTGGAGGCACTTGGCCAGGAATTTGACTTCGTCGCAGAGGACGGTCAGCTCGCCGGTGCGCGTCTTGAACAGCGTGCCGGCGACGGCGACGAGGTCGCCGAGGTCGAGGAGGCCGAAGCGCTCGTAGGCCTCGGGGCCGGCCTGGTCCTCGCGGATGTAGGCCTGGAGCTTGGTCCGGCCGTCCGAGACATGGAAAAAGGTCGCCCGGCCCATCTTGCGGATGGACAGGATGCGGCCGCGGACGACGACCTTCCGGGCCTGGGCCTCGAGCTCGGCGGCCGTGAGGCCGGAGAAGGCGTCGACGGCCTCCTTGACCGAGTGGGTGCCGGACGCCGTGTACGGGAAGATCGGGACGCCGGCGGCCGCGAGCTTGCGCAGCTTGTCGCGGCGGGCCACGTCCTGGTCGAGCTCGGCGGGTTCAGTCTTGGGGCTCATGCTCACCTTCCCGGGCGATCTTCGCGTCCGGCCGCGGGGCGGTCTCAGCGAGCTTCCGGACGACCGCGTCGAGGACGCCGTTGACGAACACGGCCGACCCCTCGCCGCTGTAGCGCTTGGCGATCTCGATCGCCTCGTTCATGACGATGGCCGGGACGAGCGTCGGCTCATAGAGGAGCTCGGCCACGGCGATCCGGAGGATGTTCCGGTCGATAACGGCCATCCGGGCCAGGCGCCAGTTCGTCGAGACCGCCTCGATCCGCCGGTCGATCGCCGCGCCGTTCTCGAGGATGCGCTCCACGATCCAGGTGCCGTACTCGCGCGCTTCCCGCGAGGCCTTCCGGCCGGCCCAGTAGGATTTGAGGACCTCGCGGGGGTCCCCGGAGGGAAACTCGAGCTGGAAGAGGACCTGGAGGGCGCACTCCCTCGCCTGACGGCGCTTTCCCATGATGCCGGCCGCGGGCCTCCTAGCGCAGGCCCGCCTCCTTGATCACGTTCAGCGTCTCGACGAGGGAAAAGGCGGCGTCGTAGCCCTTGTTGCCGGCCTTCGTCCCGGCCCGCTCGATGCCCTGCTCGACGGTGTCGACGGTCAGGATGCCGAAGGCGACCGGGACGCCGTCCTCCATGGCGATCTGGGCCAAACCCTTCGTCACCTCGGCGCTGAGGTAATCGAAGTGCGGCGTGTCGCCTCGGATGAGGGCGCCGATGCAGAGGATGCCGTCGGCGGACTTGGCCCGGGCGATCTTCTTGGCCAGGAGGGGCACCTCGAACGAGCCGGGGACCTTGTAGACGGCGAGGTCGGTCTCGACCGCGCCCATCTTCTGGAGGGCCTCCAGGGCCCCCTCGAGAAGCCGCTCCGAGATGAAGCTGTTGAAGCGGCTGACGACGATCGCGATCTTGAGCCCCTTGGCCTGAAGCTTGCCCTGATAGATTTTCATGGCCGTCTCCTTCGCCGGTGCGTCGGGGCCTATTCTAGCAAAGAACGGGGCGTTTTGCACGCTCGGGACGCCCGGGCGCAGTTGAGGAAGCCCGGGGATTGTGATAGTTTGGGAACGCTCCCGCACCGAACCGCACAGCACCGGAGGCGCCGATGAGAACGAAGACCCGATTCGAGGAGCTGGCCCCCGACGAGCTCCGCTGGACCTGCTGCCCCGACCTCATCCCCGTCGGATCGAGCGCGGAGGCCGAGCCCTGCGTGGAGATCATCGGCCAGGAGCGGGCCCTGCGGGCCATCCAGACGGGGCTCGACATCAAGAGCCTCGGCTACAACATCTTCATCACCGGGATGGTCGGCACCGGTCGGACGACGACGGTCACCCAGCTGCTCGACCAGCTCGAGAAGGGCGACAAGACCCCGGACGACATCCTCTATGTCAACAACTTCAAGTACCCCGACGAGCCGGTCCTGATCATGCTCCCGGCCGGCCGGGGCAAGGCCTTCGTCGAGGCCATGGCCAAGCTGATCGACGCGCTGAAGGCCAACATCCCCCAGCTCCTGAAGAGCCCCTATTACACCGAGAGGCGCGACGGCCTCGTCGAGACGCAGCAGAAGAAGCAGCGGGACATCCTCCAGGCCTTCGAAGACGAGGTCGCCGCGCAGGGGTTCTCGGTCATCCAGGTCCAGATGGGCCTGTTCAGCCGCCCCGATCTCATCCCCGTCATCGAGGGCCAGCCCATCCCCTTCCCCCGGCTCGAGGCCCTGGTCAAGGAGAAGAAGTTCGCCAAGGAGACGCTCGAGGCGCTGCGGGCCAAGTACGAGAAGCTGACCTCCAAGCTCGAGGACATCTTCGAGCGCCTCAAGGAGATCGACGAGGAGACGCGGAGCCTGCTCCACGCCTGGGACGAGGAGTCCATCACGCCGATCATCAAGGGCGTCATCGCCGAGGTCCGGGCGAAATTCGCCTATCTCAAGATCGGCGCCTACCTCGACGAGGTCGAGAAGGCCCTGGTCAAGTCCCTCGAGGCCTTCAAGACGCAGAAGAAGGACGAGAAGGAGCCCCCGGAGGACTTCCAGGAGTACCGGGTCAACCTCATGGTCGACAACTCAGACCAGAAGGGCGCGCCCGTGGTCATGGAGACCAACCCCAACTACGTCAACCTCTTCGGCTCGATCGAGTCGACGCTGACCCGCGTCGGCGTCAGCCAGACCGACTTCACCATGATCAAGGCCGGCTCCTTCCTGAAAGCCAACGGCGGCTACCTCGTCGTCAACGCCCTCGACGCCCTGGTCGAGCCCGGCGTCTGGGCGACGCTCAAGCGGACCCTGCGCAACCAGGTCTTCGAGATCCAGAACTACCTCCAGATGTACCTGTTCTCCAGCGCCCGGCTCAAGCCGGAGCCGATCAAGGCCGACGTCAAGGTCATCATGATCGGCGACACCTCCATCTACAACCTGCTCTATTTCATGGACGAGGACTTCAAGAAGATCTTCAAGATCAAGGCCGAGTTCGACTCGGAGATGGCCAAGAACGAGACGTCCTTCATGGACTATGCCCGGTTCATCCGCAAGATCTGCCTCGACGACAACCTCCTGCCGCTCGACAAGGAGGGCATCGGCGCCCTGATCGAGTACTCGACCCGCATCGCCGGCCGGCAGAAGAAGCTCTCGACCCGGTTCCACATCATCGCCGACGTCATCCGCGAGTCGAGCTACTGGGCGACGAAGGCCAAGCGCCCGGCCGTCGGGCGGGAGGACATCGAGAAGGCCATCACCGAGCGGTTCGAGCGGGTCTCGCTGATCGAAGACAAGATCCAGGAGATGATCGAGGAGGGGACGATCCTCATCGACACCCAGGGGGCGGTCGTCGGTCAGGTCAACGGCCTGTCGGTCTACGACATGGGCCAGTTCATGTTCGGCAAGCCGACCCGCATCACCGCCCGGACGGCCATGGGCCGGGGCGGGGTCATCAACATCGAGCGCGAGGCCGACCTGAGCGGCCCGACCCACAACAAGGGCGTCCTCATCCTGGGCGGGTACTTGCGCGGCAAGTACGCCACCAAGCGGCCGATGTCCCTGACCGCGTCCCTGGCCTTCGAGCAGTCCTACGGCGGCGTCGACGGCGACAGCGCCTCGTCGACCGAGGTCTACGCCATCCTCTCGAGCCTGGCCGACCTGCCGCTGCGCCAGGACCTCGCCGTCACCGGGTCGCTCAATCAGAAAGGCGAGATCCAGCCGATCGGCGGCGTCAACGAGAAGATCGAGGGCTTCTTCGAGGTCTGCCGGGCCAAGGGGCTGACCGGCACCCAGGGCGTCCTCATTCCCCACCAGAACGTCCCGAACCTCATGCTCCGCGCCGACGTCGTCGCGGCGGTTCAAGAGGGCAAGTTCCACGTCTACCCGGTCAAGACGATCGACCAGGGCATTGAGATCCTGACAGGCATCGAGGCGGGCGAGGCGGACGCGGCCGGCGAATTCCCCGACGGCACGGTCCACGGCCTGGTCGACCGCGAGCTCCAGCGGCTGGCCAAGGGGCTCAAGGCCTTCGGCGGCCCCGAAGACAAGGGCGAAGGCCCCAAATCGTCAACGTCCGCTTGATCCCCAGGTTCAGGGGGCTTCCCCGGGCTTAGCCCCGAGGGCTTTTGGCGACGAGCGCCCGGAGCCGCTCGATCTCTTTCTTATTAAGGTAGCGCCACTCCCCTGGCTTTAAGCCCTCGAGGGTCAGCCCGGCGAACTTGACGCGCCTGAGATGCGCGACCGGGAAGCCGACGGCCTCGAAGAGCTTGCGGATCTCCCGTTTCCGGCCCTCGTGGATCTCGACCTCAAGCAGGGCCCAGCCGCGGCCGCGCCGGAGGACCCGGACCCGGGCCGGGGCCGTGCGGCGGCCTTCGAGGAAGAGGCCGCCGCGGACCTTGTCCAGGTCGGTCTCGGCCGGCTCGCCCTCGATCCGGACCTCGTAAGTCTTGCCGATGCCGTAGCGCGGGTGGGTCAGCTTGAGCGCGAGCTCGCCGTCGTTCGTGAGGAGAAGCGCCCCCTCGGTGTCCTGGTCGAGCCGTCCGACCGGATAGACCCGGACCGGGAGATGCCCAAGGAGGTCGAGGACGGTCGGCCGGCCGAACGGGTCCTTGACGCTGACGACGCGGCCGGCCGGCTTGTTCATCAGAATATAAGCCGGCCGCTCCCCGGCGCACCGCACCGGCTGGCCGTTGACGGCGACCTTGTCCCCGTCCGGATCGATCTTCTCGCCGAGCTCCATGACGACCCGGCCGTTGACGCTGACCCGCCCCTCGGCGATCCACCGGTCGGCCTCCCGCCGGGAGCACACCCCGGCATGCGCCAGGAACTTGTTGAGCCTCATCTCGGCCATCGCCGGCCCATTGTCTTATTGGCATTATTCTAAGTCAAGCAAAAAACCCTGAACTACCCTTTACCGGCGGATGTCATTATTCAAGAAGCGGGGGATACCTCTTGGCCCGAAAAGACTTGACAAACGCTTTTTTTTTTCGAGTAGACTTCTGTTATAGCAAGGGGAAAGGCATTGAGAGGGTATCACCTTGCGCGTCATTGTCCTTTTGCGAAATACGGCAGAATCCCGCAATGATCTGTATAGAAAGGAGGTAGAGGTCACGCGATATCCCGATAACGGCGGATGTTCCCTTAATGTCGTGTCAAAAGAATCCACAGACGTAACCAAGGGGGGACAGATGAAAAAGAGGTTGGTTTTAGCTTCAGTAGTCGCACTCAGTCTGCTCTGTACGGCATTTCTGCTAGAGGGCGAATTGAACTGGAATTGCGTACTTGACGGATGCGACGGTTGGTGCGGCTGCCAAGGTGACGAGATTGTCTGGATCAGCCCGTGCCTGTTCTACTGCCGCGACCAAGGCTGGTATCATGGGGGGTGCCCACAAGGATTATTTCGCTGCTATCCATACGGTCAATAGCATCGAGCATAAACAAAAGCGGTTCAAGAACAGCAAGAGCCGCGCTGCTCATCACGGCGACGAGTCTGCACAAAGACGAATAACGGAGTTAAACGAGATCGCAGCTCCGATATAGAGGGGTGAGTTTTGCCATTTGAACACCGGCTCATCGGCATTCTCGCCGTTGTTATTATTAGCCTCCCCCCAACCGGCGCCTGCAGAAAATCCGAAGATAGATCTATCTCCACAATCAGCGCGGGTGACCTGCCCGATTTCCGCGCTCAGGATATCAACGGCAGGAAGGTTAACCGTGCCCTTCTAAGAAGAAAATACTCGTTCATTCAATTCTTGGGTCCGGACAGAAGAAGCGATGAACTGCTCTATTCCAGCATAGCATCCGAATTCAACAGAAGGATTAACCCGAGTTTGACACGGCTAGATGCTAAAAAGCCGCATAACCATTAGTAATCAAT
>CAYOYQ010000129.1:0-8352 GCA_964408215.1 uncultured Eubacteriales bacterium | reverse complement strand
AGCACGGCGGCTTCTACGAGACCTTCATGGGCGAGAACGGCTCGCTCGTCCTGTCGGAGATCCCGGAGCGGGGCAACTGGGCCATGCGCGAGCCCCACGCCCCGGAATGGGATTCCCTGGCCAAGGCGGGCCTGCTCCAGTCCGAGACCGTGCCCATTCAGAAATCGGCCACCAAGAACATCTACGTCGATGTCCGGGTGACGGCCGAGGCGGGGCGCTGGCCCCTGCCGATCGAGCTGGCCAAGCCGGCCCACCAGCCCCACCTGGAGAATTTCTTCGACGCCGTGCGGAACGGCACGCCGCTCAACTGCCCCGCCGAGCTGGCCTACGAATCGTGCGTCGCCGTGCTCAAGACCAACGACGCCGTCAGGGACCGGCGGGTCCTGGAGTTCCGGCCGGAGCAGTTCAAGGCATGAGCGCCGCCGGACGGGCCTTCCCTCGGACGGGCGCGGGAGTGGTCCTGGCCCTTTTCGTCCTGGCCGCGGCGGCCGCCGGCCAGACCGCCGCCCCGGCCCCGGCGCCGGCCCCGGCGAAGGACCAAAAGCACCTCGGCTGGAACGGCGACCGGACGGTCCCCGTCCATCTCCTCCCGCTCCGCGACGAGAGCGACGAGCTCATCGTCCCGACCGAGACGGACCCGCGGCCTTACTCGGCCCGTTTCACCTGCGGCCCGTGCCACGATTACGCGACGGTCCGGGGCGGCTGGCATTTCTCGGCCTTGACGGCCGACAAGAGCGGCCGGCCGGGAGAGCCGTGGCTCCTCTCGGACCCGCGGACCGGGACCGTGCTGCCCCTGTCTTATAGGGCCTGGCCCGGCTCCTACGACCCGGATGCTTTGGGCCTGACGGCCTGGGACTTCACCCTGCTTTTCGGCCGGCACCTGCCCGGCGGCGGCCCGGCCGAGCCCTCCGACGAGGAGGCCCTGGCCCACCCCGAGGCCCGCTGGAACGTTTCGGGCAAGGCCGAGGCGAACTGCCTGGCCTGCCACAACCGCTCCGGCCGTCAGGACCATAGCGAGTGGGCGAAACAGGTGCTGCGCGAGAACCTGCGCTGGGCGGCCACCGCGGCCGGCGGCATCGGCGAGGTCGGGGGCATGGCCTCGCGCCTCAAGGAGACCTGGGACATCACGGACGGCCCCAACCTCGACGACCACGAATGGGCCGTCGCGCCGTTCGTCACTTACCGGACGGTCGATTTCGATTCCAAGCACAGATATTTCTTCGACATCATCTATCCGCCGGCCGACGAGCGCTGTCTGGCCTGCCATTCGGTCTCGCCCAAGGACGCGGCCCAATGGAGCGCCGATGCCGACGTCCACACGGCCGCCGGCCTGAAGTGCGCCGATTGCCACAGGAACGACCTCGGCCACGCCATCGTCCGCGGCTATGAGGGCGAAGCGGCCGAGACGGGCGACCGCTCCGCCGGGGCGTTCACCTGCCGGGGCTGTCACCTCGGCGAGAACGCCGAGGGCGAGAAGACGGTCGTCCCCGGCCGGCTCGGCGCCCCCTATCCGAAGCACACCGGCATCCCGCTCGTCCATTTCAAGCGGCTTTCGTGCACCGTCTGCCATTCGGGGCCGAAACCGAACGAGGACTTCACCCGCGTCCGGACCTCGCGGGCCAATCGCCTCGGCATCTACGGCGTCGCGACCTGGTCGACCGACGTCCCGGCCATCGTCGAGCCGGTCTATCAGAAGGGCGGGGATCACAAGATCGGCCCGAACCGTCTCGTCTGGCCGGCCTTCTGGGGGAAAAAGAGCGGCAAGACGGTGACGCCGCTGCTGCCCGAGGTCGTCGACAAGATCGCGGGCGACATCCTCAAGCCCGAAGAGCGCCTCTCCCTGACACTCGTCGCCTTGAGCCAGGCCCTGGCCGAGGATGAGATCCCCGTTCTCGTCTCGGGCAAGTTCGTCTTCGCCCCGAACGTCGACGGCGGCATCGACGCGGCCGAAGAGGCGGGAGCGAAGGCCGACCGGGCCGTCTTCTGGGGCCTCCGGGCGGGCCAGGAGGTGCGGCCGCTCGCGCCCGACTTCGATCCGGCAGCCGAGGACAAGGACCCGGAGATCGAGACCCGGTTCCAGAGCTACCTCCAAGCCCTGGGCACCGTCGCCGGCCGGCCCGGCGAGCCCGCGATCGTCATCCGCAAGACCCTTTACCGGTTCGTCGACGGCTTCCTCGATATCTCCGAGGCCCCGGCCGAGCTCGCCGGCGCCGCGGGGCCGGGCTGGCTCGTCGAGGGCAAGCTCGTCCCCCTGGCCCCGGACTTCGACGTCCGGACGGTCACCGCCAAAGCCGGGACCGAGCAGACGCTGACCGAGGAACAGGTGGGGCTCGTTCTCGAAGCTCTCTCCAAAATGACCGGCGATTCTGAGGCCGTCTATATCTCGGGCGGCCGGATGTTCCACCGCGCCAAGGACGGGACGCTCGGCGCGGCCGCGAGCCCGGCCGCCGCGCCCGTCGTCTGGCCCCTGGCCCACGACGTCCGCCCGGCCCAACAGTCGCTCGGCTGGAAGGGCTGCACGGACTGCCACAGCGGCGGCTCGGACTTCTTCTTCGGCCGGATCAAAGGCACCGGGCCTCTTCTGACGAAGAGGATCGAAACGCGCTCGGCCTCGTCCTTCATGGGCCTCGGCGGGCTCTTCCAGCGCGTCTTCGGGCTCTCGTTCATCGTCCGGCCGGCCTTCAAGCTCGTCCTCGGGATCGCGGCCTTCATCGCCGGGGCGCTGCTCGTCATCGCGGGGCTCGTCGCGCTCGGCCGGTTCGCCGGCTTCCTGGAGAAGAGGTAGCCCGATGTGGTTCACGATCGTCACCGTCCTCGTCGTCGCGGCCGGCTTCGTCGGGCTCGCCTTCCACCGTTTCTGGACGACCCGCGAGGAGGCCCGGTCGACCCTCCTTTACGCGGAGCTGGCCAAGAGATTCTCCGCCTGGACCGCTTTGCGGACCGTCCAGATGGCGCGGCGGGCCTCGCCGCGGGCCTGGTGGGACTATCTCAAGGGCCTGCCGCTGTGGCGGGAGCCCCTCCTGGAGAAGTGGCTCTCGATCTGTCTCTACGGGAGCTTCCTCTATCTCGCGGCGAGCGGCTTCTTTTTCGCGATCTTCATCCCCCGCGGCCTGTTCGGCTTCCCCCTCGTCGCCCATGTCATGGCCGGCGGCCTGTTCGCCGTTTGCCTGGTCATCACCGTCCTGTTCAAGGGTCGGGATTTCATCACCGTCCCGAAGCCGGCCCACTTGACACTGACGCTCCTCGATCCCCGCAAGATGGGCATCACCCCCGCCCGGGTCCGGCTCTGGGCCTTCTGGACCTTCGCCCTGGCCGGGTTCTTGCTGACGATATCGGCCCTGCTGCCGATGCTGCCGCTGCTGCGGACGCCCGGGCAGAAGTTCATGTTCGAGTTCCACCGCTACAGCGCCCTGGCGTCCTTGGTGGCCGCGATCGTCTTCGCCGGGCTGGAGATCTTCGCCGCCGGCCGTGCGGGGACGCCGGCCGGACTCGGGGCCGACCGGAGCTGATCCCTTCCGCCCCTATTTGGTCCGGGAGGAACTGTCGCGCTCGCCGTTGTCGTAAAGTCCGACCAGCCCGACCGTCTTCCCATCCTTGACCGTGAACTCGATGCGGAAGGTGTCCAGCCCGTCCAGGGCGAAAAGCGTCGCGGTCATGGGGATGAGCTTGTACTTCGGACCCGTCCTTTGATAATGGAGGGCGCCGCTCTCGAAGGTGACCGTCCTCTCGCCGTATGTCCCGGCGTAGGTCTTCAAGATCTGGACGGCGATCCGCGGCGGGTTTTTCTTGGCCTTATCGCCCGCGAGGATCCACTCGTACTCGGCCTTGAGCACGGGGTCCGTCGCCTTGGCCGCGAGCTTCTCGAGGGCCAGGGCGTAGGCCTTGTCGAACGCCTCCGCCGCCGGGCAGGCGACATCGGGTTTGACGCCCGTCCCTTCCCAGTTCGTCTTGGAGACGGGATTGATGGCCCGGGCGAAGGGGACCCGGAGGATGAAGTCGCGTTGGACGATCATCGCGTTGGTCGGATGGGCGCCGCCGCCGGTCGTCTCGCCGATGATGGTCGCCCGCTTGAGGTTCTGCAGGTTGTAGGAGAACTCCTCGGCGCCGGAGAAGGTCCTGGCGCTGGTCAGGACATAGACATCGGCCTTGGCCGCTTTGGCCCCGGGAACGTAGGGCAGGGTCCAATAATTCTCGGTCTGGCCGGTGGCCCGGGCGTAGAGATCGTTGAGGTGGACCGGCTCCTCGAAGAGGTAGGAGCTGATGAGCTGGATCTGGGCCGGCTCGCCGCCGCTGTTCTGGCGAAGGTCGACGATGATCGCGTCGCAATAGGCCAGGAAGTTCATGGCCGCGATCGCGGTCGGCCCGGCCTCGGCCGGCGACGCGAAGACGCCGAAGTCGAGGTAGCCGACGTTGCCCGGGAGGCGCTCGGCCTTGCGGAAGCCGAAGTTGGCCCGCCGGGCCGCCCGCAGCTGCCTCTCCCGGACCTTTTGGGCCTCCTCCTCGCTCCGCCCCTCCAGGCGGCGGATGTTCTCGGCCGCGGCCGGATTGAAGGCGAACCCGGTGTGCCGGTCCTTCGTTACTTCGAGGATCGTCGCGGCCACGGCCCGGGCGAAGTCCGGGGCGGCCGCGAGCGTGTCGAATTCGCCGGCCTGGAGCTTGGCCCGGAGGGCCTCCTCGACCTTCTGGGCCGTCTCGGCAAAGATATAGCTTTTATTGAAGAGGACGGCGATCTCGTCGATGACGGCCTGTTTCTTGGCCGCGTCGAGGGTCGGCGGCGCCACCTGGCCGAGGGCCAGCGAGACCCACAGGGCCGGGAGCGCGATGATGAGGGCGATCCAACGGGTCATCCTATTGGGCATCTTGAGACCTCCTTTTTTGGCCTTGCCGGCGGCCTCACCGCGTCCAGCTGGCCGGCCGCGACGGGCACGCGAGGAGCCCCTTGATGAGCAGGTCGGCGATCCGGCCGACCTCGCTTTCCACCTCCTCCCGCCGGCCGAGCTCCCGGGGCGAGAGGCTGAACGGCAGGAGCGAATTCGTGCTCTGGATGAGGACGAGCGCGGCCGACCGGGGATCGGGGCAGTCGAGGGCCCCGAGCCGGGCCCCTTCGCGCAGGACGCCCTCGAGGACGGCCGCCTCCTGCTCGAACCAGGCTTGGCGCCGGACGATCAGGGCGGCCCGGACCGACGACAGGAGGTCGCCGAGGCTCTGGGAATAGTGGGCGACGCTGTCAAAGCGGTGGAGGACACGGAGGACGAGCATGCGGCGGAGGCGCCGGTCCACCGTGTCGGACGAAGAGGCCTCCGCTTCGAGCTTCCGGACGACGGTCTCGGCGATCCGGTCGGTATGGGCCAGGGCCAGCTCCTCCTTGGACGGGAAATGGAGGTAGATCGTGCCTTTGCCGATGCCGACCCGCCTGGCCACATCCTCCATGGTCATCTTGCCGTAGCCGTACTTAGCCAGGAGCGAATCGACCGCGTCGAGGATCAGGTCCCGGATGTCTGAGCGCTTTGCGATATCTCTCATAATGACTCTTGACCAATATTATATTCTAGTCATTTACGCCTGTCAAATTCTATCAAGAAATACCGGATTCTTTCCTTTTGGTTGCGGTGACCTGGAAATCGACTACAACTTCGGGCGGCGGAGGTGATGGTCCGTCCGCTGCTGGAAGGCATGGGCCAGGAGGAGCATGTCCGCCTCGCCGAAGAGCTTCCCGGTCAGCCGGAGGGCCGACGGCTGCCCCTTGGAGTCGAAGCCCTGGGGCAGGGCCATCTCGGGGTGGCCGGTAAGGTTCGTGGGTCCGAGGGCGCTGCCGATGAGCACGTCGAGGTCCTTGAAGAAGTCGCGGTAGGCCTCCATCAGCCGGTAGCGGGCCCGGTTGGCCTGGATGTACTCGACGGCCGGAACGATCTCATGGAGCCGGAAGGAGCCGACCCAGGAGCTGCGCTCGGGCTCGGCCGACATCAGGTCGAGCTTGCCGCCGCGGACGAGATCGTCGAAGGCCGCCGCCGCTTCGGTCGTCAGCAGGAAGTCCATCGGGCTTGAGCCCATCTTCGGCAGATCCACCGGCACGGGGTCAAGGTCCAGCTTGCGGATGACTTCGAGAGAGGCCTTATTGAACGCCTGGGCTTCTTTCATCCGCTGGACCCGGTCCGGGTTCTTCGGATCGTCGGGGATCTCCCGCTCGACATCCGCTTTGAGATAGCCGACCCGCAGCCGGCGCACGTCGCGCCCGGCGTCCCAAACGAAGGGGATATCAAGGACCGTGTTGTCCCGCCCGTCGGGCCCCTGGATGGCGTGGAGGACCACGGCGCAATCTTCGGCCGTCCGGCAGAGCGGGCCGAGCTTGTCCATCGTCCAGCTCAGGGCCATAGCCCCATGCCGGCTGACCCGGCCGAACGACGGCCGGAGGCCCGTGACGCCGCAACGGCTGGCCGGCGAGATGATCGAGCCGCGCGTTTCCGAGCCGACGGCGAAGGGGATGAGCCCCGCCGCTACGGCTGCGGCCGGCCCGGCCGACGAGCCGCTCGAGCCCTGCCCGGCGTTGGCCGGGTCCCAGGGGCTCTTCGTCTGGCCGCCGAACCAGCGGTCGCCCATGGCCAGGGCGCCGAGGGTCAGCTTGGCCACGAGGACCGCCCCGGCCTCCGTCAGGCGCTCGAAGACCGTGGCGTTCCGGTCGATCGCCTGGTCCTTATAGGGCGAGGCGCCGAAGGTCGTTCTATACCCCTTGACCGCGAGCAGGTCCTTGGCCCCCCAGGGGATGCCGTGAAGGAGGCCGCGGTATTTCCCCGCGGCGATCTCCCTGTCGGCCCGGGCCGCCTGTTCCATAGCCAGGTCCTCGGTCAGCGTGACGACGCAGTGAAGGACCGGATCGTATCTTTTAAGACGCTCGAGACAGAGCTTCGTGAGATCAGCCGATTTGACCTCACGTTTTTTTACCAGCGCGGCGAGGTGTGTCACCGGCAGGAAGACAAGGTCCTCGTCGGTCTTCGGTTTCGCAACCCGGACCTTCGTCGCTCTTAATGAAGACTTACCCTGAGGCAGGCGCGTCCCGGGAAGGACCGGGTTGAAGACGAGGGCCGAGGGCGTGTCGTTGCCGAGGCCCATCTCGCGCAGGGCCTGGAAGCTCTGGAGGAGGCCGCCCCGCCGCCCCAGCCCTTCGGCGATGGCCTTCTCGGCTTCGGGCGAGAGGGTGAGGCCCGCGATCTTGGCGGCGGCCGCGACCGTCTCGGGCTTGATCTCCGCCGCGTCCTGGGACGCTGCGAGAAGGGCCCCCGGCAGGAGCGTCCCGCCGAGACCCAGCGAGCCGAAGAACTCCAGGAACCGGCGCCTGTCGATCCTCTTTTCGTCGTCCTTCAAGTGCCCATCTCGTTCGCTCATGGGGCCTCCTTTCGGTCGAGGCCCTATCCTATCCGCGGGCGCTTCTCTTTTCAATCGGCATCGGTTCTTTGGGGCCCCCGGCATGGGGATTTCCCCCTGTTGAAGGCCTTGCTATTTGGGCCGCGTTGGGCTATCATCTTCCATCGGAGCTTCTCGGACCTTTCCTCTGAAGCGAACCGAAATATCATCACAATCTCATAAGGAGTCTGTTCATGGCCACTAAAGGGTTCAACGCGTTCGAGATGGCCCAGAAACAGTTCGACACTGTCGCCGACCTCCTCGAGCTTGACCAACCCACCCGGGACCTCCTGCGGACCCCCCTGCGGGAGTACCATTTCTCCATCCCCGTCCGCATGGACGACGGCAGCGTCCGCGTGTTCCGCGGCTTCCGCTGCCAGCACAACGACGCCCGCGGCCCCTGCAAGGGCGGCATCCGCTTCCACCCCCAGGAGACGATCGACACGGTCCGGGCCCTGTCGATGTGGATGACCTGGAAATGCTCCGTCGTCGACATCCCGCTCGGCGGCGGCAAGGGCGGCGTCATCTGCGACCCGCACGACCTCAGCCCGCGCGAGCAGGAACGGCTCTGCCGCGGCTGGATCCGGGTCCTGGCCCATGACGTGGGCAACCTCCGCGACGTCCCCGCGCCCGACGTCATGACCAACCCCCAGCACATGCTCTGGATGCTCGACGAGTTCGAGACCATCCACGGGAACAAGTATCCCGGCTTCATCACCGGCAAGCCCGTCGGCATGGGCGGGTCCCTCGGCCGGACCGAGGCCACCGGCCACGGCGTCATCTTCACGGTCCGCGAGGCCCTCAAGGAAATGGGCCTCAAGCCCGAGGGGACCACGGCCTCCGTCCAGGGCTTCGGCAACGTCGCCCAATACGCCATCCAGCTCTTCACCAAGCTCGGCGGCAAGGTCATCGCCGTTTCGTGCTGGGACCAGAACGACCAGGCCTCCTACACCT
>CAYOYQ010000128.1:0-8595 GCA_964408215.1 uncultured Eubacteriales bacterium | reverse complement strand
TGAGGACGCCGCTGTGGCCGGGGGCGAGGACGATCGGCATCTCGCCGGCCGGGGCGTCGGCCGCGCCGAGCAGCGTGAGCGCCTCCCGGGCCGCCTCCTCGCCGATCCGCCGCGGCGTGAGGACGTCGCGGAAGTACTCGAGTCCGACCCGGCCGCCGCCGCCCCAGTAGCCCGACTCGCGCTTGCCGTCCTTCTCGGAGATGGCCGAGCAGACGAGCTTGACCATGGGCCGGACGTCGCGGGCCAGGAGCCCCTCGGAGTTGGCGACGCATACCGTCGTGAGGGAATCCGAGGCGTGGACCTTGACCTTGACGATCCGGGGGTCGTACGCCCGGGCCGCCGCGTAGGCCTCGCGGACGAGACCGATCTTGCGGCCGAGCCCGGCTGCGCTCGCGGGCGAGGCGGCCCGGTAGACACTCCGGCGAAGCGCCCTCGGGCGGAGCGACGGGACGGCCGGCGCCACGGCCCGGCCGCGGGCGATGGCCGCCGCGGTCAGGGCGGTCTTGCGGACCTTGTCGAGGGCGAGGTCGTTGGTGTAGCCGAACCCGGTCCGGTCGCCCCGGATGACCCGGACGCCGAGGCCCAGGCTGACGGCCTCGGCCGTCTCCTTGATGATGTCCTCTTCCATGTTGATGAAGTCGTAGCTCCGGTGCTCGCAGAAGACCTCGGCGAACTCCCCGCCGCTCGAGAGGGCGGCCTCGAGGACGGCCCGGAGGTCGGCGGGGGAGAGGCCGAAATGGTCGACGTAAGGGAGAGGGTTCCGGTTCATCACGACGCCGCCATGATGTCACATTCGGCCGCCGAGGGCAAACCCGGCGCCTCGGCTTGCGGTTTGACGGTTCGCCGGGTAACGCCTATAATTCCCCTTTCAAACAGCCAAGCTGGCGAACATGGGAACGGACGATCTCGGTCAAGCCATCGATGCCGCCATCGACGCCGCCCTCCGCGAGGACATGCCCGAGGGCGACATCACTTCGGAGAACATCATTCTGGCCAACTCCCGCTCGGAGGCCCATTTCCTGGCCAAGGAGGACGGGGTCCTGGCCGGCCTGCCGGTCGCCAGCCGCGTCTTCGAGAGGATCGACCCGTCGATCATCTTCATCGAGCGGTTCCGCGAGGGCGCCGTCTTCCACCAGGCCGACAAGCTGGCCCGGGTCAAGGGCCCGACGATCGCCCTGCTCAAGGGCGAGCGGACCGCGCTGAACTTCCTCCAGCGGCTCTGTGGCGTGGCCACGATCACCCGCCGGTTCGTCGAGGCCGTCGCCGGCACCAAGGCCAAGATCCTCGACACCCGGAAAACGACCCCGGGGCTGCGGCTCCTCGAGAAATACGCCGTGCGCGCGGCCGGCGGGACGAACCACCGCATCAGCCTCTCGGATATGGTCCTGATCAAAGACAATCACCTCCGCCGGGTCGGTAGCGTCTCCGAAGCCGTGCGGCGGGCCCGGATGGCCGTCCGCCCCGGCGTCCGCATCGAGGTCGAGGCGGCCGACCTGCTCCAGGTCCGCGAGGGCCTGGCCGCCGGGGCCGACATGATCATGCTCGACAACATGACCATCGAGATGATGCGCCAGGCCGTCGGCCTGGCCGCGGGCCGGGTCCCGCTCGAGGCCTCGGGCAACATGACCCTGGACCGCGTCCGCGCCGTGGCCGAGACCGGCGTCGATTTCATCTCGGTCGGGGCCCTGACCCATTCGGCCAAGGCCATCGACATCAGCCTGGACTTCGAGAGCTGAGGCGGGCGTGAGCGAGCGCGACATCCGGGCCGACGTCCTGGTCATCGGGTGCGGCATCGCCGGCGCCGCGGCCGCGCTCGAGGCCGCCGAGGCCGGCTTCCGTACGGTCGTCATCACCAAGGACGAGCGGCCCCAGGAATCCAACACCTATTACGCCCAGGGCGGCATCGTCTCGTTCGCCCCGGACGACAAGCCCGAGCTGCTCAAGGAGGACATCCTCGAGGCGGGCGACAAGGTCGGCGACCCCCGGGCGGTGGACATCCTGGTCGCCGAGGGGCCCCGGCTCGTCCAGGAGATCCTGATCGACCGGCTCGAGATCCCGTTCACGCGCAGCTCGCCCGAATCGCTCGACTACGCCCTCGAGGCCGGGCACTCGCGCCGGCGCATCCTTCACGTCGAGGACGCGACCGGGCGGACGATCGAGGACCGCTTCCTCAACGCCCTCATGAAGCACCCGCGGGTGACGCTTCTCGCCGGGCGGACGGCCGTCGACCTCCTGACCGTGCCGCAC
This sequence comes from uncultured Eubacteriales bacterium, assembly GCA_964408215.1. Taxonomy (GTDB): domain Bacteria; phylum Acidobacteriota; class Aminicenantia; order Aminicenantales; family Saccharicenantaceae; genus RBG-16-66-30. The sequence continues at coordinate 6,348 of CAYOYQ010000128.1, read as the reverse complement.
CACTCGAAGAACCCGATCGCGTACTACCGCGAGCCCCGGGCGATCGGCGCCTACGTCCTCGACAACGCCACGGGCGAGGTCGGCCGGATCTTCGCGCCGTTCACGGTCCTGGCGACCGGCGGCTGCGGGGCGGTCTTCCTGCACACGTGCAATCCGGCCGGCGCCGACGGCTCCGGCTACGCCATGGCCCTGCGGGCCGGGGCCCGGATCGGCAATATGGAGTACATCCAGTTCCACCCGACCGTCTTCATGCGCGGCTCGGGCGACGGGTTCCTCATCTCCGAGGCCGTCCGGGGCGAGGGGGCCCGGCTCAAGACGCGCGACGGCAAGACGTTCATGGAGAAGTACTCGCGGCAGCGCGATCTCGCCCCGCGCGACGAGGTGGCCCGGGCGATCTACGAGGAGATGATCGTCACCAACTCGGACTACGTCCTCCTCGACCTCGCTTCGTACGCCAAGCCGGCGGCGATCCGCAAGCGCTTCCCGACGATCACCAAGACCTGTCTCGAGGATGGCGTCGATATCACCCGCCAGCCCATCCCGGTCGTCCCGGCGGCGCACTACTGCTGCGGCGGCGTCCTCGCGGACGGCTGGGGCCGGACGTCGCTCGCGGGCCTGTACGCCGTCGGCGAGGTGGCCTGCACGGGCGTTCACGGGGCCAACCGGCTGGCCTCGACCTCGCTCCTCGAGGGGCTGGTCTGGGGCGACCGGGCGGCCCGCGACATCGCCGGGCGCCTGGACAAGGCGCTGCCCTTCCGGGCCGAGGAGATCCACCGCTGGTACGCCCCGAAGAAGGTCGAAGCGGTCGACCCGGCCCTGGTCAACCAGGACTGGCTGACCATCCGCTCGACCATGTGGAACTATGCCGGCGTCATCCGGACCGGCAAGCGCCTGGAACGGGCCAAATCGGACCTCGAGTACCTCAGCCACCGCATCGAGAAGTTCTACCAGGCGGCCCGCCTCGAGCCCCGGCTGGTCGGCCTGCGCCACGGCATCCTCGTCGCCCTGATGATCACCCGGGCCGCCCTGGCTAACCCCGTCTCCCGAGGCGCCCACTTCATAAAAAAATAGGTCCTACCGCTAATTTCCAGATCCCCCAACTCCGGGCTCCGCATCGATTTGAGGGGCTATGACGCAACGGCGTGGGGGCCCCCCACCCGCCCGGAGCCGCGGTTCCTTGGTGGCTTCCCGGCGGCGAGGACGGATGGGGGAGACGCCGAGGGAGGAAGAGCCCCGAGAATCGGTGTGGCAGCCCGGGCCGAATTGCCTTATAATAGCCGACTGTATCTCGCCGATTGGAGACCCCTATGGCCGACAGGGATGTGAAGAGCACGCTCAACTTGCCCCGCACCGACTTCGCCATGAAGGCCCACCTGGCCCAGAAAGAGCCCGAGACCCTCCAGAAGTGGGAGGCCGACCGCCTCTACGAAAAGATCCTCGAGAAGCGCGCCGCCGCGGGCCGTCAGCCCTTCATCCTCCACGACGGGCCGCCCTACGCCAACGGCCACATCCACCTGGGGACCTCTCTCAACAAGATCCTCAAGGACTTCATCGTCAAGTCCCGCTCCATGCTGGGCTATTACGCCCCGTATGTTCCCGGCTGGGACTGCCACGGGCTGCCCATCGAGATCCACGTCGACCGCCACCTCGGCGAGCATAAGAAGCAGCTTCCCCTGACCGCCTTCCGCGAGGCGTGCCGCAAGTACGCCGAGAAGTTCATCGACATCCAGCGCGGCGAATTCAAGCGCCTGGGCGTCCTCGGGGCTTGGGACACGCCCTACCTGACGATGCACCCGGCCTATGAGGCCAAGGTCCTCGAGTACCTGGCCGTCTTCTTCGACCACGGCGAGGTCTACAAGGGCAAACGCCCGGTCCACTGGTGCATGCACGACCGGACCGCCCTGGCCGAGGCCGAGATCGAATACAAGGACAAGACCTCGCCCTCGATCTACGTCCGGTTCGAGGTCACGTCGGACCTGGGGGCCAAGTTCCCGGCCCTGCGCGGCCGGCGCGCTTACGTCGTCATCTGGACGACGACCCCCTGGACGCTCCCGGCCAACCTGGCCATCGCCTTCCATCCCGAGTCCGAGTACGCCGCGGCCGAGGCCGCGGGCGACGTCTACATCATGGCCAAGCGGCTGCTCCCGGTCGTGGCCGAGGAGCTCGGCTGGCCGGCGCCGAAGGTCCTGGCGACGTTCCCCGGCCGCGAGCTCGAGGGCTTCAAGGCCCGGCACCCCTTCATCGACCGTGACTCGCTCTTCGTCCTGGGCGAGTACGTTACCCTGGAGGACGGCACGGGCGCCGTCCACACAGCGCCCGGGCACGGCGCCGACGACTTCCTGACCGGCCAGGCCTACGGCCTCGACATCTACACGCCCGTCGACGACGACGGCCGCTTCACCCCCGACGTCCCGCGCTACGCCGGCCAGCGGGTCTTCGAGGCCAACGCCCGCATCACCGCGGACATGAAGCGCGACGGGACGCTGCTCAAGGAAACGACGATCTCCCACTCCTATCCGCACTGCTGGCGCTGCAAGAACCCGGTCATCTTCCGGGCGACCGAGCAGTGGTTCATCTCCATGGACAAGAACGGCCTGCGGGCCAAGGGCCGCGAGGCCATCGCCAAGGTGGCCTGGATCCCCGACTGGGGCCGGGAGCGGATCGACGGCATGGTCGCCGGCCGGCCCGACTGGTGCATCTCGCGCCAGCGTTCGTGGGGCGTGCCCATCCCGGCCTTCAAGTGCCAAGCCTGCGGGACGCCGCTTGCCGGCGCCGCGGTCTGCCGCCACGTCGCGGCGATCTTCGCCGTCGAGGGCTCGGGCGCCTGGTTCGACCGCGACGCCGCGGCCCTCCTCCCGCCCGGGGCCGTCTGCCCGAAGTGCGGGACAAGCGAATTCGACAAGGAGGCGAACATCCTCGACGTTTGGTTCGAGTCCGGCTCGTCCCAGAACGTCCTCGAACGGGCCCCGGGCCACTCCTGGCCGTCCGACCTCTATATCGAGGGCCACGACCAGCACCGCGGCTGGTTCAACAGCTCGCTCCTCATCGGCGTCGGGGCGAAGGGCGCGAGCCCCTTCCGGACCTGCATCACCCACGGCTTCATCCTCGACGAGCAGGGGAGGGCCATGTCGAAGTCCATGGGCAACGTCATCGAGCCCGGCGAGATCATCAAGCGCAGCGGCGCCGAGGTCCTCCGGCTCTGGGCGGCCATGCTCAATTACAAAGAGGACGCCCGCTTCGGCCCCGAGATCGAGCAGCGCCTGGTCGAGGCCTACCGCAAGATCCGCAACACCTGGCGCTTCCTGCTCGGCAACGTCTCCGACTTCGAGCCGGAGCGGGACGCCGTCCCCGCGGCCGGCCTCCTCGACCTCGACCGCTGGATCCTCTATCGCTTCGAGGAGGTCCGGCGGCGCGTCATCCAGTCCTACCTCGACTACGAGTTCCACCCCATCCTCCACGACGTCCTCGACTTCTTCACCGTCGACCTGAGCGCCTTCTACCTCGACGTCGTCAAGGACCGGGCCTACTGCTCCGGCCGGCGGTCGCTCGAGCGGCGCTCGGCCCAGACGGCCATGTTCACGATCCTGCGCGACTCGCTGCTGCTCATGGCCCCCATTCTGTCGTTCACGGCCGAGGAGGCCTGGGCCTTCGTCCCCGCCTTCGCGGGCAAAGACGCGTCGGTCCACCTCGGCGAGTTCCCCGAGGGCCGCGACTGGCTCGGGCCCGAACGCGCGCACTTCGTCGAGGACATGGAGCGGCTCTTGGCCGTCCGGGAGAAGGTCCTCAAGGAGCTCGAGAAGGCCCGGGAATCGAAGCTCATCGGCAACTCCCTCGAGGCCCGCGTCACCCTCAAGGCCCCGGCGGCCGAGGCGGCGTTCCTCGAGGCGCACCGGGCCGATCTCGCCGCGCTCTTCATCGTCTCGGAGGTCGCGGTCGAGCCGGCGGCCGGGGACGAGCTCGCCGTCGCCGTGACCCGGGCGGCGGGGGAGAAGTGCGAGCGCTGCTGGAACTATTCGACCTCCGTCGGCCAAAGCGCCGACCATCCGACGTTTTGCGCCCGCTGCGAACGGGCCGTCAAAGGTGGCGCATGAAGAAGTACACCCCTTACACCCTGCTCATGGTCGGCCTGGTCGTTCTCGACCAGGTGACCAAGAACCTGATCGCTCGCGGCGTCGAGCTCTACGAGTCCGTGCCGGTCATCCCCGGGTTCTTCAACATCACCCGCATCCACAACCGCGGGGCCATCTTCGGGACGTTCTCGCAGACGAACAGCCGGATCGTCTTCATCCTCCTCACGGCGGCCTCGCTCACCGCGCTGGCCCTGGTCGTCTATTACTTCTTCAAGACCCCGGCCTCGGACAAGCTGATGAGGGTCAGCCTGACCCTGATCCTGGCCGGCGCGCTGGGCAATCAGTTCGACCGGCTCATCCGCGGCCATGTCATCGACTTCCTCGACCTCTACATCGGCAAGGCGCATTGGCCGTTCTTCAATGTCGCCGATTCCTGCATCTCCATCGGCGCCTGCCTGATGCTCTTCACCCTGTTCAGGAGGAAACCCGCATGCACCCCATCCTCTTGAAGATCGGTCCCCTGACCATCCACACCTACGGCTTCCTCATGGCCGTCGGGGTCGGCTTCGGGCTCTGGTTCATCTACGTCCAGGCAAAGAAAAGCGGCCTCGACGCCGTCCGGATCATGGACGCGGCGTTCTACACCATCATCGTCTCCCTCGTCGGGGCCAAGGTCGTCCTCTTCATCTCGAACGCCGGCTACTACTTCGACTATCCGAAGGAGCTCTTCTCCCTGGCCCGGTCCGGCGGCGTCTTCCAGGGCGGGCTCCTCTTCGGCACGGTGTACGCCCTGTGGTACTTCCACCGCAAGAGGATCCCGACGTGGAAGACGGCCGACCTCATCGGCCCGGCCCTGGCCCTTGGCCACGGCTTCGGCCGGATCGGCTGCTTCAGCGCCGGGTGCTGCTACGGCCGGGGCTGCTCGCTGCCCTGGGCGGCGGTCTTCAAGAGCCAGTATGCGGCCCAGCTCACCGGCGTCCACCTCAACGAGCCCATGCATCCGGTCCAGCTCTATGAGGCCATCCTGAACTTTCTCAACTTCGGCGTCCTCTTCCTCATCCTGAGGAAAAAGAAGTTCGACGGCCAGGTCTTCAGCTTCTACATCATCAACTACTCGGTCATCCGGTTCTTCACCGAGTATTTCCGCGGTGACCACGCGGACAAGATCTACTTCATCCGGGGCGCCACGGCCTTCTCCAGCCTGTCCTTTCCGCAGCTCGCCTGCGTCGTGGGGCTCATCGGCGGCATCGTCCTCTTCATCGTCATGAGGCGTCGCGGCCGTGCCACGAGCTGACCTCGTCGTCGGGCCCGAGGCCGGCAGCCGGGTCCGCCTCGACGTCTTTCTTGCCGACAAGATCGAGGGCCTGTCGCGGGCCCAGGTCCGCAAGGTCATCGACGCGGGCGGCGTCACGGTCGGGTCGTATAAGCGAAAAGCGGGCTACAAGCTCAAGCCCGGCGACCGCGTCCATGTCGAGTACGAGGTCCCCGAGCCGGAGGAGGGGCCTCTCGTCCCGCAATGCATCCCGCTCAAGATCGTGTACATGGACGCGGACGTCATCGTCATCGACAAGCCGCCGCACCTGGTCGTCCACCCGGGGCCGGGACACCCGTCGGGGACGCTGGTGAACGCCCTACTCTATCACTTTCCGGAGGTCGCCGCGGTCGGCCACCCGGAGCGGCCGGGCATCGTCCACCGGCTGGACCAGGACACGTCGGGCGTCATGGTCGTGGCCCGCTCGCCGCGGGCTTGGTCGTTCCTGGTCCATCAGTTCAAGAACCGCATCACCTGGAAGACCTATCTGGCGCTGGCGTGGGGGAGGATGTCCGAGACCGAGGGCAAGCTGAGCTGGCCGTTGGGCCGGCACCCGAAGGAAGGCGCGAGGATGTCGGTCCGGACCCGGAACCCGAAGCGGGCCGAGACGTTCTTCCAGGTCCAGCGGGCCTTCAAGGACACGACGCTCCTCGAGGTCAAGCCGGTGACGGGGCGGACGCACCAGATCCGCGTCCACCTGGCCGCGGCCGGGCATCCCGTCTGCGGCGACCCCGTCTACGGGCGGAAGAAGGAGCCGCGCGAGTTCCCGCGCATCTTCCTCCATGCCCACACGCTGTCGTTCCTGCACCCGGAATCGGAAGAGCGCCTGACCTTCGCCTCGCCCCTGCCGCTTGACCTCGAGGCGGTCATCGCCCGAGAGCTTTGTCTGCGCTAGACCAAGAGAGGGTCAAACCTACTTTTTTTCGAAAAAAGTAGGTTTGACCCAGGCCTGTCCGGTTGTTGTTT
>CAYOYQ010000127.1:7047-8598 GCA_964408215.1 uncultured Eubacteriales bacterium | reverse complement strand
CCGGTCCAAGAGCAGCAGCTCCAGGCGCCCCAGGCTCCCGCGCCCCAGGAGAACAAGGACGCCAAGTACACCAACGAATCCATCGCGGCGGTGAGCTTCGTCGAGGGCAAGGCGTTCGTCCAGAGAGCGTCCGACCTCGGCTACGAGGAAGCCGCCTTGAACATGCCCATCAGCGAAGGCGACCGGATCTCGACGTCCGACGGCCGGGTCGAGATCCATTTCGGCCGGGGCAATTTCATCCGGCTCGATAACGAGAGCAAGGTCGACATCCTCAACCTGCCCAAGAAGGGCGACGAGATCGCCCGGATCCGCGTCTGGTCGGGCAGCGCCTTCCTCGTCGTCGGCACCTTGAAGGCCGAGAAGGCCATCGAGCTGCACACGGCCGATTCCTCCTTTTACGTCCTCGACCGCGGCGTCTACAGGGTCGACGTCCGCGAGAACCGGAACACCGAGATCCAGGTCTACCAGGGCCTGATCGAGGTCGCCGGCGAGGAGGGCTCGACCCTGCTCAAGGCCTCGCAGAAGCTGGAGATCGCCGAGGGCCGGTTCGCCTCCAAGCCCTCGTCCTTCATCGCCGTCTCCAACGACGGCTTCGACCGCTTCAACGAGTCCCGGACGGCAGCGACGGGGCGCGAGGTCGCCCAGAGCCGGCTGCCCGAGGAGCTTTCGGACTACGAGGCCCAGCTCGACGAATACGGCGAATGGCACTACCTCCCGCCCTACGGCAACGTCTGGGTGCCGAGCGATATCGACGACGACTGGCGGCCTTACTATGACGGCCGCTGGACGTGGCTCCCGCTCTCCGGCTGGACCTGGTGGCCGTACGAGCCCTGGGGCTGGTCGACCTTCCATTACGGCCGCTGGCACTGGGGCGTCGACCTCGGCTGGTACTGGATCCCCATGAACATGTGGGGGCCGGCCTGGGTCAATTGGTGGTGGGATGACTGGTACTTCGGCTGGGCGCCGCTCAGCTATTGGGGCTACCCCGGCGTTTGGCTCGGCGGGGCCTACTACGGCCATTACTACGGGCCCTACTACCCCGTCGGCTCCCGGGCCCTCACGGTCGTCCGGCGCGACCAGCTCCGCGACCCCCATATCGCCCGGAACGCGCTCCGCGGCGACGCGCTCAAGAGCATCAACAGGATCAGCCTGACCAACAGGAGCCTGACGCTCAAGCCGGCCGGGACGAAGATCTCGGTCCAGCCGATGGACGGCGGCCGGGTCCTGCTCCGGAACAACGGCAGCGGGACCGGCCTGACCCAAGAACGGCGGATCAACCGGCCCGGGACGGCGACGGGCGGCCCGGCGAATACGACCGGGCCCCGGGCGATCCGCAAGCCTGAGGACCCGGGCAAGTCCGGCGGGACGGCCAGCCGCGGTGCTGCGGCCAAGCCTCAGAGCATCAAGAGCCCCTCGACGGGGCAGAAATCCGGCTCGTCCGGCAAGTCCGCGGGTTCGGGCGCGCGCAACATCCGCAAGAAGGACGGCACGCCGGCGACCAGCGAGAGCGCGGCCGTCGGCTACCGCAGCGATCCCAATATCGCGGGAACG
>CAYOYQ010000127.1:2489-6947 GCA_964408215.1 uncultured Eubacteriales bacterium | reverse complement strand
TCGGTCTCGCGCGGTTCTTCGTCCCGCGGCTCTTCGGGGAGCTCACGCGGCTCCTCGGGGAGCTCGAGAGGGTCTTCGGGCGGCAGCGTCCGCAGAAAATAGCAACCCCTTTCCATCAGGGGGGCGCCTCTCCCCCGTGGCCGGTTAAGGAGGGGCGTCCCCTTCTTTTTTGCTTCCTTAGCCTTTTCCCCCGGACACCCTCTCGAGGCGGCAAGGGAATTTGCCTCGACGATCCCCGTAGCCTCAGTGCTCTTCGGTCGCCTTGTCGATCGAATAGTAATCGAGCACCCTGAGGTGGTCGGCGAGGGTGCAGTAGCGTCCCGGCTCCGTGCCGGGGAAGAAGACCTCGTTGAACCGGAACAGGCAGGCCGGGGTGGCCAGGAGGCCTGTCTTCTTGTCGATCTCGGCGAAGACGAGGTTCGGCGGCACCTCGAAATCCGGCGGCTGGAAGTCAACGATCCCCGCATCCGCGGCCTTCTTCTTGGCGTCCTCTATGACCCTGGCGAAGAACTCCTGCCAGATGGGCAGGGCCGCGGCGGCGCCGGTCTGCTTCTCTCCCAGCGGGACGGGCTTGTCGTAGCCCACCCACGCGCCGGCGCAGAGGTCGGGCGAGAAGCCGATGAACCAGGCGTCCGAATAATCGTCGGTCGTCCCGGTCTTGCCGGCCAGCGGCCAGCCCAGGACGGAGGCCGCCCCGGCCGTCCCGCCCTCCGACTCGACGACGCCGCGCATGAGGTAGGTCATCATGTAGGCGGTCTGAGGCGAGATGACCTCCTGCGACTCGACCCGCGCTTCCTCGAGGACGTTGCCGTCCTTGTCCTCGATCCGGCTGATGAAATAGGGCTCGAAGCGGACGCCCTTGTTGGGGTAGGCCGAGAAGCCGGAGACCATCTCCATGAGCGTGATCTCGAAGGTCCCCAGGCTGAGCGACAGGTAGGGATAGACGGGCGAGGTGATGCCGAAGCGCCGGCAGTAGTCGACGCCGACCTGCGGCGAGATGAAGTCGAGGAGCTTGGCCGTGACGACATTGCGTGACTGCTCGAGGCCGATGCGGACGGTGACCGCGCCCTTGTACTTGCGGTCGTAGTTCTTGGGCGACCAGGGCTCGCCGTCCCAGCGGTCGATGAAGGTCACGGGCTCGTCGGCGATGACGCTGGCCGGCGTGAAGCCGTGCTCCAGGGCGGCCGTGTAGAGGAACGGCTTGATGGCCGAGCCCGTCTGGCGCGGGGCCTGCACGGCCCGGTCGAACTGGCTGTCGCGGTACGAATAGCCGCCGACAAGCGCCCTGACCTGGCCGGTCTTGGGGTCGAGGGCGATGAAGGCCCCGTTGCGAAGCGGTTTTTGGTCGAGGGAGACCGCGGCCGCCTTGGCCGCCTCGTCGTAGGACGTGACCCGGACCTGGATGACGTCGCCGGGCTTGATCAGGGCGTCGAGGCGGCTCGCTTTGGTCCAGCCGATGTCCTTGGCCGTCATCTTGCCGACGGAATTCTTGAGGCGGACCGTGGCCTCGGTCCGGGCGACCGAGAGGACGATCGCGTCGTAGACCTCGGACGGCTCGACGGCCTGGTTCTCCCAGCTCAGGAGCCAGTGCTCGTCGAGGGCGGCCTTGGGCGAGGCGACGAGGCCCTTCAGCTCGTCCGGGCCGGCCGTGAGCAGGTTCGGCTTGTCGGCGCGCCAGCCGAGCAGGTTCCGCTCCGTCCGGCGCAGCCCCGAGCGCAGGGCCCGCTCGGCGTAGCGCTGGAGGGCCGGGTCGAGGGTCGTGTAGACCTTGAGCCCGGCCCGGTAGAGCCCGTCGTAGCCGTAGTTCTTCTCGAGGTAGCGCCGGACCTCCTCGAAGAAGTAGGCGCCGAACTCCGTGCTCAACGGTCGGCGCGGCAGGACCTCCATCGGCAACCGCTTGGCCTCTTCGCCTTGGGAGCGGCTCAGGTAGCCCTCGGCCACCATCCGGTTGAAGACGTGGTTGCGGCGGTTGAGCGTGCCGGTGGGGTTGTTATAAGGGGAATAGACGGCCGGGCCGCGGAAGATGCCCGCGATCATGGCCGATTCCTCGAGCGTGAGGTCGGCGACGTCCTTGCCGAAGAAGAGGCTCGACGCGGCCTGGACCCCATAGGCGCCGTGGCCCAGGAAGAAATGGTTGCAGTAGAGCTCGAGGATCTTCTCCTTGGGGTAGAGCTTCTCGATCGCCCGCGAGACCCAAAGCTCCTTGAGCTTGCGGCGCAAGCTGACCTCGCGGTGGAGGAAGAGCGAGCGGGCCAGTTGCTGGGTGATCGTGCTGCCGCCCTCGGGGCGGCGCCCGCTGAAGACCTTGAAAACGTCGGCCCAGACGGCCCGCAGGATGCCTCGGTAGTCGATGCCGCCGTGGCGGAAGAAGCTCGGGTCCTCGGTCGCCACGATGGCGTCGATCAGGGACTTGGGCAGGCGGTCGTAGGGGACCTCGACGCGCCGCTCCTCGGCGAACTCCTTGGCCGGCGTGCCGTCGGCGGCGTAGACGGTGGTGATGAGCTTGGGCCGGAAGGTCTCGAGGTCGGCGACGTTGGGCAGGTTGTCCTTGATGGCGACGTAGGCCCCGAAGATCGCCCCCAGCCCGAGGGCCAGACCGGCCAGGACGAGGATGAGCAGGGCGCGGATGACCGTGCCTTTCTTGAATTTCTTGATCTTGAACTTCAGCGCGGGGATCTTCATGGCGTCAATACGCCATCATAGCATTCCATCTTTTAAAAGACAAAACGGCGGTCCCCCGCCCCGGTCGCGGAGGCAAAGAGAGGGTCAAACCTACTTTTTTTCGAAAAAAGTAGGTTTGACCCTCTCTTCAAGAAGAGGCTCGACGTAGCTCCAGATCTCACAGCCGACAGCCCGGCGGTCGGCGCGGCCGTCGATATGGACGAAGCGGGGCCCTTTGAGGCCGCGGAAGATCTCCCGGACCCGGACGAGGTAGTCCTCGCGCTCGAAGAGCTCGTCGCGCCGCTTGCGGCCCTCGATCCGGGCCAGTCCCGCGGGGGCGTCGATGTCGAGGATAATGACCAGGTCGGGGGCGATGGCGAAGGACTCGTTCATCTTCCGGATCCGCTCGACGTCGATGCCCTTGGCCCCTTGGTAGGCCATCGTCGAGAAGTAATAGCGGTCCAGGACGACGACCCGGCCGGCCCGCAGGGCGGGTCCGAGGTTCCGCTCCACGTTATCGCGGCGGTCCTTGACGAAAAGGGCCAACTCCTCTTCGGGCGTCACCGAACCGGCCCGGGCGGCCAGCCTCTTGATCTCCCGGCCGAAGCGGCCCCGGGACGGTTCGCGGAAGAAGGACGTCTTGATGCCGCGGCGGCGGAGGCGCCGGACGAGGCTCCGGGCCTGCGTCGTCTTGCCCGACCCGTCAATCCCTTCGAGGACGATGAAAAGCCCGCGCCGTCGTTTTGTCGCCATGACGGGGCCATCATAAACCCGGCGGGAGCGCAACGCAACCCGCAGGATGGGGTCAAACCTACCTTTTGCTGCAAAAGGTAGGTTTGACCCCATCTTCAGATGCAACGGATACGGGGGGCGCGGCGTTAGTAGGAACTTGGGAAAATTGAATTCCCGGGAGTGATATGCTATTCTTAAACAGTATTTTACGGAGGATCCCCATGAAGAAATACGCCTGGATAGCCGTATCGAGCTTCACCCTGGGCCTGCTCCTCGCCGGCTACCTGTTCCTCTATCTCCCCGACAAGAGCCCCGCTCCCCCCGACGTTTTCGCCACCGCGGCGGCGCGTCCCTCGGGTCCCAACCTCTTCGCCGCGGCGCCTCCCCAGGACAAGGCCAGCCTCGATTTCGTCACCATCGTCGAAAAGACCGGGCCGGCCATCGTCCGCATCGAGGCCGAGCGCAAGGAAGCGGCCCAATCCGTGGGCTTCGGCGACGAGTGGCCCTTCGGCGACGATTTCTTCAACCGCATCTTCCCCCAGCCCCGGAGGAGCCAGCCCGAATCCAATACGGTCACGGTCATGGGCACGGGCTTCTTCATCTCGGCCGACGGCTACATCCTGACCAACAATCACCTCGTCGAGAAGGACAAAACGACCCGGGTCACCGTCACGACGCTCGCCGGCAAGGACTATGACGCCCAGATCGTCGGCAACGACCCCGGCACCGATCTGGCCCTGCTGAAGATCAAGGCCGCCGGCCTGCCGTTCGCCGAGCTCGGCGACTCCGGCAAGGTCAAGGTCGGCGAGTGGGTCCTGGCCATCGGCAATCCCCTGGGCATGGACAACACCGTCACGGCCGGCATCGTCAGCTACAAGGGCCGGTCGATCGACACCCAGAGCTACCAGGACTTCATCCAGACCGACGCGGCCATCAACCGCGGCAACAGCGGCGGCCCGCTCATCAACATGAGGGGCGAGGTCATCGGCATCACCTCGCAGATCCTGACCTCCGGTTTCGCCGGGGGGGGCGGCAACATCGGCATCGGCTTCGCCATCCCCTCCG
>CAYOYQ010000127.1:0-2479 GCA_964408215.1 uncultured Eubacteriales bacterium | reverse complement strand
CCCCTCTGACATCGCCAAGAAGGTTGTCGTCCAGCTCCGGGAGAAGGGCCGGGTCATCCGCGGCCGCCTGGGCGTCCAGATCCGGGACCTCACGGACGGCATGGCCAAGCAGCTGAACCTCAAGTCCAAGGACGGGGCCGTCGTCAGCTCGGTCGAACCCGACTCCCCGGCCGCGAAGGCCCAGATCAAGCAGTACGACGTCATCACGTCGGTCAACGGCGAGCCGGTGAAGAACAGTGACGAGCTGCGCTTCAAGATCGCCGACATCCAGCCCGGCAACAAGGTCACGCTCGGCCTCGCCCGCGACGGCAAGGACATGCGGATCACGGCCACGGTCGACGAGCTCGAGCCCGAGCGTGAGAAGGGCCAGATCGCCAGCCCGGACAAGGACATCGGCGTCTCGGTCGTCGCCCTGACCCCGTCGAACGCCCGGCGCTACGGCCTCAAGACGACGGAAGGTCTGCTGATCACCGACGTCCGCCAGGGCAGCGAGGCCGCCCGCGAGGGTCTCCAGGACGGCATGATCATCCTCGAGGTCAACCGCCGCAAGGTGACTTCTGTCAGCGATTTCGAGAGCGTCCTCAAGCGGACGGCCAGCGGCGACGAGGTCATCCTGCTCGTCCGCCAGGAGGCCGACAGCCGGTCGCAGGACTTCATCGTCTCGGTCAAAGTCCGCTGATGCGGTTCGCCAAGCTCCACGGGCTCGGCAACGACTTCCTCGTCGTCGAGCCCGGCCAGCCGCTCGATCCGGCCGCGGCCGGGCGCCTGGCCCGCCGCGTCTGTGACCGCCACACCGGCGTCGGCGCCGACGGCCTCCTCATCCTCCACATCGAAAAGGAGGACCCGCCCGAGGCCCGCTTCCGGGTCTTCAACGCCGACGGCAGCGAGGCGGAGATCTCCGGGAACGGCCTGCGCTGCGCCGCGGCCTACTTCGCCCAGTGCGGCGCCTTCAAGTCACCGAAGGTCCTCTTCCACACGGCCGCGGGGGACCGCCTCTCGGAGGTCTTCTCCTCCGCGGGGCCGGTCTTCGAGACCCGGATCGGCCTCGGCGCGCCTCGTCTCTCCGCCAGGGACATCCCGTTCGACGACGGGCGGAGCCTCGACCGCGTCGTCGATTACCCGCTTTTCGTCGCCAAGCGCACGCTCCCGGTCACCTGCCTGTCCATGGGCAATCCCCACTGCAGCATCTTCCTCGCGAGCTTCCCCTCCCGCTCCGAATGGCGGGGCCTCGGCGCGGAGATCGAGACCCACCCCTTCTTCCCGGCCCGCACGAACGTCGAGTTCGTCCGGGTCGTCGGCCGCGGCGAGATCGAGGTCCGCTTCTGGGAGCGCGGCGTCGGCGAGACGCTGGCTTCGGGGACGGGCTCGGCGGCGGCCGCCGCGGCGGCGATGCTCAAGGGGCTCGTCGACCGGACGGTCACCGTGCGCACGGCCATGGGAAGTCTCATGGTCGAATGGCCGGAAGGTGGGGAGATCCTGCAGACGGGCCCGGCCGAGTTCGTCTTTTCCGGCGATCTTCCCGCGGCCTGACCGCGGCCGCGCGCCCTTCCCTACCCGACGAAATGCTCGAAGCCCTTCGCCTTGAGGGGCTTCCTCGTCTTGCCCGTCCCGACCAGGACCGACCGCCGGCCGGCCGTGATCCGGCCGATCCGGCTGAAACGGAACTTCCGAGCCAGCCTCTCGACCACGGCGACGTTCTTCGGCCGGACCGTGAACAGCAGCTCGAAGTCCTCCCCCCCGTTGAGGGCCATGGCCAGCGGGTCCCGGGCCATGTGGGCCAGGGCCGGGGAGATCGGGACGCGGCGCTCCTCGACCTCGGCCCCGACCCCGCTCTCCTCGCAGATGTGGGCGAGATCGATGGACAGGCCGTCGGAGATGTCGATCATGGCCGAGGCCAGTTTCCGCCGCGCCAGCAGCCGGCCGAGCTCGAGCCGGGGCGCCGGGTCGAGGAAGGCGTCAAGAAGGGGCCGGACCGCCTTGACCACGCCGCGGAGGCCGCCGTGTTCGAGGAGCCGTAGGCCGCCGGCCGCGTCGCCGAGCGTCCCCGAGACGTAAATGGCGTCGCCCGGGCGGGCCCCGCTCCGAAGGACAGGCGACTTGGCCTCGCCCGTCACCGTGACCGCGATCATGATCCTCTCGGCCTGGGAGAGGTCGCCGCCGACCAGGGCGACGCCCGCCTCTGCGGCGGCCGCCCGGAACCCGGCCATGAACATACGGAGCCAGCCCTCGTCAAGGTCGGCGGGCAGGGCCATGGCCACGAGCGCGTGACGCGGCCGCCCGCCCATCGCGGCGATGTCGCTGAGGTTGACGTTGAGGGCCTTGCGGCCGAGGAGCCTGGCCGGATGGCCGTCCCTTCGGAAATCCTCGTCCTCGACGAGGAGGTCGGTCGTGAGGAGAAGTCGCCCGGGCGTCCGGACGAGGGCGGCGTCGTCGCCGATGCCGACGACGACATCGGCGGCACGGCCACCGTACGCGCGCC
>CAYOYQ010000126.1:0-8653 GCA_964408215.1 uncultured Eubacteriales bacterium | reverse complement strand
GTGTAGACGAAGGGGAAGTGGGTGTGGCCGAAGAAGCAAACAGGCGTCTGGACGTAGAGGAAAGCCTCGGCCGCGTCGAACTCGCCGAAGATGTAATAGTCCTCGTCGAACGGCGCGCCGTGGCAGATGGTGATCGAGTCCTGGATGACCTCCGGGCTCTGCTTCAACCGGACCAGGAAATCGAGGTGCTTGCGCTGGATCGTCTTTTTCGTCCAGAAGATGGCCGAGGCGGCGATCGGATTGAAGGTCTGGACCGAGTCGAGCCCGGAGACGGCCTTGTCGTGGTTGCCGCGGATGATCGACAGCGGCTTGAGGGTCAGGATGCGGGAGATGACCTCGTTCGGCGAGGCCCCGTAGCCGACGAGATCGCCGAGGAAGATGTAGTGATCGATCTTCTTCTTCTGGATGGCCTTGAGGACCGCCTGAAAGGCCTCGTAGTTGCCGTGGATGTCGGTGAAGATCAGGTAGCGCATAAGGCTCCGTCCTTGGGCTGGACAGCCTCATAGAGCCGCCCGGCTTCATAAGAGCTCCGGACGAGGGGCCCGGAGACGACCTCGCGGAAGCCCGAGCGCCGCGCCGCCGCGGCCAGGGCCTCGAACTCCTCGGGCGTGTAGTAGCGCGCGACCGGGGCGTGGGCCGGGCTCGGCTGGAGGTACTGGCCGACCGTCAGCAGGTCGCAGCCGGCGGCGCGCAGGTCCGCGAACGTCTGGAGGATGGCCGCCTCGCTCTCGCCGAGGCCGATCATGAGGCCGGATTTGGTCAAAGCGCCCCGGGCCTTGGCGGCGCGAAGGACGCCGAGCGAGCGGCGGTAGTTCTCGCGGGGGCGGCGGATCGCCGGGTAGAGCGACTCCGTCGTCTCGAGGTTGTGGTTGAGGACCTCGGGGCGGACGGCCAGGACCTTGTCGAGCGCCGCCGTGTCGCCGCCGAAGTCGGGGATGAGGGCCTCGATCCGGGTTTCGGGGCTCTTGGCCCGGATGGCCCGGAGGACGGCGGCGAAGGCCTCGGCCCCGCCGTCGGGAAGGTCGTCACGCGTGACCGAGGTGACGACGGCGTAGGCCAGGCCGAGCGAGGCTACGGCCGCGGCCACGCGGTCCGGCTCGCCGGGGTCCGGCGGCAGGGGCGCGCCCTTGGCCACGGCGCAGAAGCCGCAATCGCGCGTGCACGTGTCCCCGAGAATGAGGAAGGTGGCCGTCCGGCGCTCCCAGCAGGCGCCGATGTTCGGGCAGCGGGCGCTCTGGCAGATCGTGTGCAGGCCGCCGGTCCGGACGATCTCCGCGACGCGGAAGAACTCCCCGTTCGAAGGCAACCGGACCTTCAACCAAGCCGGTTTGTGCGTGGCCGTCTCTCCCCCTCTTTCGCGATGGACCCGGCCCCTGTCTGCGGCGGGGCGGGTCGGATCGGGGCGGTGGTGTTGCGAGAAAGTCGAAAGTTCTCAGTACTCGATGTCGCGCTCTCTCTTGATGCGCCGTCTCATCCGCTTGCGCGCCTGGGCCTCCTTCATCCGGCGCTTCTCGCCGGGCTTGAAGTAGACCGAGTGCTTCTTGATCTCCTTGATGATCGCTTCCTGCTGGACTTTCCTCTTGAAGCGACGCAGGGCGGACTCGAGATTTTCGCCTTCGTCAAGCTGAACAAAAGCCAAGAACTTTCACCTCCTCACAGGGAAAAAAGTACCGCCGATTTATACCGGATTGCCCCCTAAAAGTCAACTCCGCCCGGGACGTCCAAGGAAAGGGCCGGCCCCCCCGTACGCGTCCCCGCCTTAAGGCCGGAGACCCGCGCCGGAGCGGCGGATGGCCTCGCGGGCCCCCAGGGCCATGGGGTCGAGAAGCGGGACCGGCAGGTCCCCGGGCCGCAGGACGAGCGGGACTTCGGTGCACCCGGCGATGACGGCCTCGGCCCCGGCCCGGACGAGCTCCTGAGCGGCTTCGAGCAGAATCTCCCTGGGCGGGCCGGCCGTGACCCCGGCCTTAACCCCCTTCTTTCCGTAGATCGCGGCCATGACCCGGGCCTGGACTTTCGCCGAGGGGACGATGACGTCGATCCCGGCCGCCTTAAAGGGGCGGACGAGGATGCCCGAGCGGACCGTCCCGGTCGTGGCGAGGAGCCCGACCGTCCGCGGCGACGGCCGCATCCTTTGGAGGGCTATGAGGGTTTCGTCGATCAAGCTGAAGAGGGGGAGAGGCGAGCACGGCGCGAACCGGGCCCAGAAATAATGGGCCGAAATACAGGAAATGACCGCGAAATCCGCTCCGGCCCGCTTTAGGGCTGAAAGTCCCCGCCGAATGGAAGGAACGGGGTCCGGTCCGCCGTGGAGGATGGCCTCTGTCCGGTCGGGGACCTGGGGCAGGCTGTAGAGAATGACCGGCGGGTGCTCCTGGTCGCGTCCCGCGCCGCACGCCTTGACGATCTCCTCGGCGAAGCGGACGCCGGCCTCCGGGCCCATGCCGCCGAGGACGCCGATCGTTCGGAGCTTCTTGCGGCTCACTTGAGGAGGCTCCTGACCCGGTCGAGCGGCAGAGCTTCGGCGACATGACCGTCCTTGCCCTCGGTACGGACCGCCTTGAACAGGGAATTCAGGATGGCTTCCTCCGAGGCCTCGGCCGCGGCTTGGAAGAGCGGCGAGACCGCGTCATCCCGGAGGATCGTCGTGGTGCGTGTCCTTTCCGCGGCCCGCGCGGGGACGCGGACGGAAGCGGCGGTGGAGAAGGCGATGGCGTAATCGCCGCTGCCGTTCGAAAAATAGCCGCCGGTGCGGGCGATGCCGAGAAGCGCCCTCTTGGCCAGGCGCTCGAGGTTGCGGGCGTCGAGCGGCGCGTCCGTGGCCAAGACGATCATGCAGGAGCCGTCGCCGGACGGGTTCGGCGCCGCGGCCGCCGCCCCCACGCCGGCGTCCTTCCGGTCGAACGGGATGCCCCGGATGGTCAGGACCCCGCCGAAGTTCGTCTGGACGAGGACGCCGACCGTATAGCCGCCCCGGTTCTCGGCGAGCCGCCGCGAGGCGGTGCCGATGCCTCCCTTGTAGTCGAAGCAGGTCGTGCCTGTCCCCGCCCCGACGACACCTTCGGTGACCGCGCCCGGCGAGGCGTTGGCGATGGCCTCGAGGACGTGGGCTTTGGTGACATGGCGGCCGCGGATGTCGTTGAGCCAGCCGTCGTTGGTCTCGCCTACGACCGGGTTGACCGAGGCGACCCGCTCGTTCCCCTCGAGGCCGAGCGTCCAATCGATGACCGCGTCGGCGGCCGTCGGCACGCTCAAGGTGTTGGTCAGGATGATCGGCGTTTCGATCGTCCCGAGCTCCATGACCTGGGTTACACCCGTGAGCTTGCCGTAGCCGTTGCCGACCGAGATCCCGGCCGCGACCTTGTCCTGGTAGATATTCCCGCCGTGCGGCAGGATGGCCGTGACCCCGGTCCGGACGTCCCGGCCTTCGATGAGCGTGACCTGGCCGACCTTGACCCCGGCCACGTCCGTGATGGCGTTGAGCGGGCCGGTCGGGAGGACGCCGACGACGAGCCCGAATTCCCGGGCCCGAAGGCGTTCGGCCGGAGCCTGTCCGGCATTTCCGGTGGCGACCGTCACCGCGCCCGCCAGGACGATGATGAGACAGATGGCGAAGCCGATGGGAACGGACATGGCGTTTTCCTTGACGGACATGGTGCCCTCATCATACGAAGAGCCGCCGGAAATGACAAGCGGCCGCCAATGGGGGACATGTCCCTTTGGCACGTGTCCCCGACAGCTCTTTGGCCCGTACTCTTGAGCGCCCCGTACATTTTTGCTATTACTGGAGGTCGTGACCTCGAACAAGTGCCCCTATCTAACCCTGCCTCGCCTCGCCGCAGTCCCGGGGCTCGTCCACGGCTTCGGCGAGGCCCGCTGGAGCGAGGCCGATTTCCTGGCTTTTGCCGAGGCCGAAGGGATGCGGCCGGTCATCATGCATCAGCTCCATTCGGACGTCTTCCACCGTCTGGAACAGGCCCCCGCACGGAAGCTCGACGGCGATGCTCTGATGACGAACGTCCCAGGTCTGCTGCTCGTCATTCGCACGGCCGATTGCCTGCCCGTCCTTCTTGTCGACGAGACGAACCGGGCCGTGGCCGCCGTCCACTGCGGCTGGCGCGGCACGGAGAAGCGGATCCTGGAAAAGGCTGTCGGGGCAATGGGGGAGGCCTACGGTTCGAAGCCCGAAGAGATGTTGGCGGCCCTCGGTCCCTGCATCGGACCTGCCTGCTACGAGGTCGGACCCGAAGTTCGCGCCGGCTTCCTCAGGGCCGGCTTCCCGCCGATCGTCTTCAGCCCCGCCCCCGGCCGGGAAAAGAAATCGCTCCTCGATCTCCGTGAAGCCAATATCTGGCTATTGCGGGGACTAGGCGTCCGAAAGGCCCACATCCTCGCCGCCGGACCCGTCTGCACCCACTGCGAAACGCAGCTCCTCTCCTACCGCCGCAACCCCCACGACCCCCGCCGCATGTACAACTTCATCGGCCTCTTTTAATAAAGTCCCCATTCCTTTTGCCTTTCTGCTCTCGCGCGTCATTTTTTAAAGCAAACGAGGTTGGGCGGACCAGGAATCCACTCCGCGCAGGGGTGTTCCCAGAGGAGAAATATCTTCGGAAAGGAACTCGCCCAAGATGTTTCGCAGAATCGGGCCTCATGTACTCAGCCCAATTCTGCAGGTCCGCTTCGAAGACTCCGCTTCCCGCCGGCCCGGAGGCGAAGCGAGCCGGCTCGCCGGGCCGGCGAGCGGCCGACGGCGGGAATACCCCGAGCGTAGCAGAGTGGATCCTGGGCCGCCGTTGACATTTGCTTTTTAAAAATGATTTGGCTATCCTTGACGGGTTCCGCAAAGGAGACGGTTTATGGACAACCCCATCGGCGACATCGAGCTCCCGGGTCTGCCGCTCTTCCGCAAGGGCAAGGTCCGCAACGTGTTCGAGGTCGGCGACAAGCTCCTCATCGTCGCAACGGACCGCATCTCCGCGTTCGACTGGGTCCTGCCCTCGCTCATCCCGTACAAAGGCAAGGTCCTGACGCAGCTGTCGAAGTTCTGGTTCGATTTCGTCGGCCTGGTCGTCCCGAACCATCTCCTGGCCACCGAGACGAAGGACTTCCCGCCCGCTCTCGCCCCCTTCGCGGACCTCCTGGCCAAGCGGTCCATGCTGGTCAAAAAGACCCGGGTCGTGCCCATCGAGTGCGTCGTCCGCGGCTATCTCTCCGGCTCCGGCTGGAAGGAATACAAGACGACGGGCAAGGTCTGCGGGATCAAGCTCCCCAAGGGGCTCCGGGAATCAGACCAGATCGCCGAGCCCATCTTCACCCCCTCGACCAAGGCCGAAAAGGGCCACGACGTCAATATCTCCTTCAAGGACGTCCAGAAGGAGATCGGCAAGGAGCTGGCCGAAAAGATCCGGGAGACGAGCCTCGAGCTCTACAAGAAGGCGGCCCTCTACGCCGTCTCCAAGGGCATCATTATCGCCGACACCAAGTTCGAGTTCGGCTGCGAGGGGGACGAGCTCGTCCTCATCGACGAGATCTTCACGCCGGACTCCTCGCGGTTCTGGCCCCTGTCGCTCTACGAGCCGGGGCGGTCCCAGCCGAGCCTCGACAAGCAGTTCGTCCGCGACTACCTCGAGACGACGACGTGGGACAAGAACACGCCGCCGCCGGTGCTCCCGGCGGAGATCATCGCCAAGACCTCCCAGAAGTACCTGGAAATCTACAGGGTCCTGACCGGGCTCGACGATCTCGCATGAGTGGGCGGGTCGATCTCCACGTCCACTCGGACAAGAGCAGCGACGGCGACTTCTCGCCGGCCCATCTGGTCGGCCTGGCGGGGGAGCACGGCATGCGCGCGATCTCGATCGCGGACCACGACACCGTGGCCGCCTATCCCGGGGCCGTCGAGGACGGCCGCCGGGCCGGGGTCGAGGTCATCCCCAGCATGGAAGTGACGACGGTCTTCGCCGGCCGGGAGTTCCATGTCCTCCTGCCCTTCGTCGACTGGTCGAGCCCGGCCGTGGCCCGGATCGTCGACCGCCAGACCGAGTGCCGCCGGGTCGAGACGCGGGAGCGGGTGGATCTCGTCCGGAAGCTCGGCTTCGCCGTCGGCCTGGAGGAGATCGAGGCCCAGTCGAACGGCGCGGCCGTCCTCGGGGTCAAGATCGCCCAGGTCCTGCTCGAGAACCCCGCGAACGAGCGGCACCCCGCGCTCGAGATGTTCTACCGGCCGGAGAACCGGGCGCACGCCCCTTACCTTTTCTACAAGGACTATTTCGCCGAGGGCCGGCCGGCCTACGTTCCGAAGCGGTTCATCGGCGCCCTCGAGGTCCTGGCCGCGGCCCCGGAGACGGGCGCCGCGCCCGTCCTGGCCCATCCGGGCGCCTATTTCGAGCGGGCCTCGGCCGAGGACACCCGGACCCTCAAAGAGAACGGCCTCCTCGGGCTGGAGGTCTTCACCTTCTACCACACGGCCGAGCTGACGGCCTTCTACCGCGGCCTGGCCGGGGACCTCGACCTCGTGGCCACGGCCGGCTCCGATTTCCACGGCAAGATCAAACCCCATGTCGCCTTCGGCGCCCTGGCCGACGGCGATTACGGCATGGTCGAGCGGCTGCGGGAGCGAAAGGAGCGGGCGTCATGAACTGGCTGGACTTCGTCCTCGTCGCGATCATGGTCGTCTCGGCCGTCGTCGGCATCTTCAAGGGGTTCGTCAAACAGGTCATCGGCCTGGTCGCCGTCGTCGCCGGGCTCATCCTGGCCAGCTTCTATT
Organism: uncultured Eubacteriales bacterium; assembly: GCA_964408215.1. GTDB lineage: Bacteria > Acidobacteriota > Aminicenantia > Aminicenantales > Saccharicenantaceae > RBG-16-66-30. The sequence goes on along the minus strand of CAYOYQ010000126.1, from coordinate 1,884 downwards.
ATGACCGGGCGGCGGCGGTGTTCGAGACTTTCGTCAAGAACGAGCTCCTAAGCGACTTCTTCGGCTTCCTGCTCATCTTCATCCTCGTCCTCGTCGCCGGGTCCATCCTGGGCTACCTCCTGACGAAGGCCATGAAGGGGCCGCTGGCCCTGGTCAACCGGCTCTTCGGGGCCGTCTTCGGCTTCGTCAAGGCCGTCCTCATCTGCGGCATCATCGTCTTCGCGCTGGTCTCGTTCGAGATCGCCAAGCCGGCGTTGGAGACGTCCGTCCTCGCCCCGGCCTGCCTCGGGATCACCCGGGCCGTCGTCAACATGATCCCGCAGGACCTCCGGGCCAAGTTCAACTCCTCGTACAAAGAGATCCGCGAGAGCGGGGGGAAACATGGACAAAAGATCTAGCGAGCCCAGCCTCCATCAGCGGATGGAGCTCATCGTCAAGGAGATGGTCGACCGGGAGATCAATCTCAAGGACGCGCTCCGCGAGTTCGAGAAGATCTTCTTTGAGCAGGCGGCCCGGAAGCACGAGGGCAACAAGACCAAGATGGCCCAGGCCCTCGGCATCCACAGGAACACCCTTCATAACCGGGCCAAACTCCTCAAGATCCGCAAGAAATATTAGCAATCGACGCTAAAGACCGCTAATTTTTTGACTTTCCCCTCTTGACAAAACCACCTGCTTTCTATATAATTAGCGCTCACATTTATTGACTGCTAAATTTCAAGTAACACCAAGGAGGTTTTCATGAAAGTTCATCCTCTGTATGACCGAGTGCTCCTCAAGCGCCTCGAGGAACAGGAAGTCAAGAGAGGCGGGATCATCATCCCGGACACGGCCAAGGAAAAGCCCCAGGAGGCCGAGATCATCGACGCCGGCAAGGGCCGGATCAATGACGAGGGCAAGACGATCCCCCTCGCGGTCAAGAAGGGCGATCACGTCCTCATCGGCAAGTACAGCGGCACCGAAGTGACGATCGACGGCGTCGAGCACGTCATCGTCCGCGAGGAAGAGATCCTCGCCGTCATCGAGAAGTGAGTTAAGGAGACACCATCATGGCAAAACAGATCCTATCGGGCGACGACGCCCGCCACTCCCTGCTCAAGGGCGTGAACATCCTCAGCAACGTCGTCAAGGCGACCCTCGGCCCCCGCGGCAGGAACATCGTCCTCGACAAGAAGTTCGGCTCCCCCACGAGCACCAAGGACGGCGTCAGCGTGGCCAAGGAAGTCGAGCTCAAGGACCCCTGGGAGAACATGGGCGCCCAGCTGGTCAAGGAAGTCGCGTCCAAGACGTCGGACGTGGCCGGCGACGGCACGACCACCGCGACGGTCCTGGCCCAGGCCGTCTACGGCGAGGGCCTCCGCTACGTCACGGCCGGCGCCAACCCGATGCTCATCAAGAAGGGCATCGACAAGGCCGTCGAGACCGTCATCGGCGAGCTCAAGAAGATGAGCCGCGAGGTCAGTGGCGAGATGATCGCCCAGGTCGGCGCGATCTCGGCCAACAACGACCTCTCCATCGGCAAGATCATCGCCGAGGCCATGGACAAGGTCGGCAAGGACGGCGTCATCACGGTCGAGGAGGCCAAGGGCCTCGAGACCACGATGGAGACGGTCGAGGGCATGCAGTTCGACCGTGGCTACCTGTCGCCCTACTTCGTGACCGACCCCGAGCGGATGGAGTGCGTCCTCGAGAAGCCCCTCATCCTGCTCCACGAGAAGAAGATCTCCAACCTCAAGGACTTCCTGCCGCTGCTCGAGAACGTCGCCCGCATGGGCCGGCCCCTGCTCGTCGTGGCGGAGGAGGTCGAGGGCGAGGCCCTGGCCACGCTCGTCGTCAACAAGCTCAAGGGCACGTTCCAGTGCTGCGCCGTCAAGGCCCCCGGCT
>CAYOYQ010000125.1:0-8756 GCA_964408215.1 uncultured Eubacteriales bacterium | reverse complement strand
ACACGGTCGTCGTCGTCACCCACATCCTGCGCCAGGCCCGCCGCATCGCCGACCATCTGGCCTTCCTCTTCCTCGGGGAGCTCGTCGAACAGGGGCCGGCCGCCGAGGTCTTCGCCAACCCCCGCGACCCGCGGACGCGGGCCTACCTTACCGGCGAGATCAGCTGACCTACCCGGAGCGACCGAAGGGAGCGGAGGTCAGATGCGCTGCGGAGCGACTCGGAGCTGCGCATCAGGGAGATAACTTGAAAAAGGGGCTCGCTTCAGGATATCCCTCCTGAATGAGGCCCTCGCATCGGAAGGCCGCCTCGATTCGTGAATGACCCAGCCCTCCTAATAATATTAAATATATCGGCGGCTATTTAAATGATTTTGCTTGACAATGAGGATTCTGACCGCATAATATTCTTAATAATATGAAATATGACGAACATGATAAGGGGATTTTAAGGATCCTCTATGAAGACAGCAGGACCCCGAACTCCACCCTGGCCCAGAAGATCAGGCTCTCTCCGCCGGCGACCCTCGAGCGGGTCCGGAAGCTCCGGTCGAACGGCATCATCCAGGGACAGCGGGCGATCCTCGACAAGAAGAAGCTCGGCCGGGGCCTGACCTGCTTTCTCGCCCTGCAGATCAGGCACCTTCAAAGCCAGGAGGCCTACCGGCGCATCGAGGAGCACCTCAAGCAGCTCGAGGAGATCGAGGAGATCTATTTCCTCACGGGCCGGATCGACTATCTCATCAAGGTCAACGTCCGGGACATCGACGAGTTCCGGGAGTTCTTCATCGCCAAGCTCTCGAAGGTCCAGATGATCGAGAGAGCCGAGACCTTCGTCGTCGTGTCCTCCGCCGTCAATCCGCGGTACAACCCGATCAACGTCGACCCGAAGGATCAGGAACTCGAATGAGAGGCAGGCCGGATATCCTTGACATCCCTCTCGGGCCGGAATTATGCTTCTTGCTGCGGTCCGGGACGAAGGCTCTGAACGGTCCCCCGCAGACGCGAGGGTCTTCGGAAGGATCCTGTCCAGGAGGTTGAATGACGAGAGATCGCGAAGACAGCCGGTCACTCAGGGGCGCGGCCGTCGCGGCAGACGCCGGTCGCAGGGGAATGAGACATGGGATACACGATTCGTGTGATTCGGAGTAAGAGCGCATGACAAAACGATTCCTCACGCTAGTTTTCATCTCGGCTTTTCTGATCGCGGGGACGGCTTTCGCCCAGCTCACGCCGACAGGACGGATCAACGGCAAGGTCGTTGACCAGCAGGGAGGTCCCCTCCCCGGCGTGAACGTCGAGGCCGCGAGCACCAAGCTGATCGGCAAGGCCACAGGGTTGACGGACGTCAACGGCGTCTATCGCCTGATGGCCCTGCCGTCCGGCGCCTACGACATCACTTTCTCGCTGCCGGGCTTCAAGACCCTGGTCCGCAAGGGCATCCTGCTCGAGCTGTCCCAGACCTTGAGCCTGAACGTGACGCTCGAAGCGGCGGCCATCGAGGAGCAGATCACCGTCGTCGGCCAAACCCCCTTGATCGACGTCAAGAGCACGGTCAAAGGCCAGGTCATGACCAAGGAAGTCTTTCTGTCCCTGCCCCGGGGCCGGTCGTTCGATTCGCTCATCAGCACCATCCCCGGCGTCCAGAGCGAGTCCAACACCGCCGGCATCTCGGTCGACGGCGCGACCGGGCCGGAGAACATGTTCTACGTCGACGGCGCGGACATCTCGGACTTCCATTACGGCGGCGACCCCCAGAACATCGTCCTCGAGCTCCTGGAAGAGGTCAAGGTCACCGCCTCGGGCTATAACGCGGAGTACGGCGGCTCGATGGGCGGCGTCATCAACGTCATCACCCGGGCGGGCAGCAACGAGTTCCACGGCGACCTCATGGCCTACTACGAGAACAACCGCCAGTACATGCAGGGAGCGTCCCGGACCTTCCTCCGGCGCGATCCCTACCGCAGCGGCTACTGGTACGAATACGTCAACTACGACAACCTCTATTTCAACGGCGGCAAGGACCGGGACCGCTACAACCGGTTCGAGGGCGTTATCAGCCTCGGCGGCTACATCATCAAGGACAAGCTGTGGTTCTTCGGGTCGTTCAATCCCACCTACAGCCAGACGGCCGCCCTGCGGGACTTCAACGACCGGGAAGGGCCCTTCGACACGTTCAAGACCAAGACCAACCGCTGGGGCGGGTCCCTCCGGGTCTCGGCCGCCCCCTTCCACGGCCTGCGCCTGTCCGCGAGCTACGTCAACAGCTTTTCGCGGTACCGGGGGGCCATCCCCGGCATCCTCGGCGACAGCTCGGAGACCTACAGTTGGGGGCTCGAAGGCTACGATTATCCCAATCAGAGCGCGTCGCTGACCGCCGACTATTCCGTCGGCAACAACATGCTCATCAGCTATCGCGGCGGCTGGCACGAGCAGGATACGACCAACGAGCAGATCGCGCCCCCCGACGCCTCCTACTACTATTTCGGGACATCGGCCCCCGCCTCCGATCCTTTCTTCGTGGCCAACCCCGGCCTGGTCCATAACAACGGCTGGTCCAGCAACCCGATCAACCAGTCGACCCTGTACTACAAGCGGGGGAAGCTTAGCAACAACCTGGACCTGACTTATTATCTGAACTGGGCGGGCGAGCACGCCCTGAAGGCCGGGATCGGCTACAACTACCTCTATGACAAGCGTTTCACCGGGGCGCCGCATCCCTGCGTCTACGTCTATTGGGGCCAGACCAACACCCAGCTCGACTTCCCCGTCGGCCCGGGCGCCGATCCGGAGAGCCCCTATTACGGCGCTTACGGATACTACTTCATCCGGGGTTCGTTCACGTCCGCGTACGGCAGCGTCTGGGATAGCTCCAGCAATAATCTGTCGGCCTACCTCCAGGACTCCTGGACGATCAACGACCGGCTGACCCTCAACCTCGGCCTTCGCGCCGAGAGCCAGTACATGCCGTCCTTCACGGACGAATCGACCTGGCCCGGCTACGCGCCCAAGCCCATCAAGTTCAACATGGGCCAGTCGCTGGCCCCGCGGCTGGGCCTAGTCTACGACGTGTTCGGGGATTCCAGCTTGAAAGTCTTCGGCAGCTTCGGGATCTATTACGACATTATGAAGCTCTATCTGGGCCAGCTGACCTTCGGCGGCTCGAAGCGCGTCGAGGACATCTACGCCCTGCAGGACCCGGACTGGACCACGATCGCCTCGAACGGCGTCCTCGATGACGCCGCGAACCAGGAAGCCGGCAACACCTACGCCGGGTCCATGTACTACCTGCCGCCCTCCTTCGACCGGGTCGACCCCGACCTGAAACCGACCGCTCAACGGGAGATCTCTTTCGGCGTCGAGAAGAAGCTGGTCGAGAACCTGTCCCTGTCCGTCCGCCTCGTCAACAAACACCTCCTCCGGACGATCGAAGACGTCGGCGTCTTCCGCCTCGAAGGGACGACCATGTACCAAGACTACTGGGTCACCAACCCCGGCTACGGCGTCTCCCGGCCGATCTCCCAGGGCGGCTACCTCGAGGACACCTGGACCGATCCCGGCCCTGACAACCGGTTCGGGACGGCGGACGACGGCGCGACCTATGACCTCTGGCCCTGCGCCAAGGCGAAGCGCGAGTATTGGGGGCTCAACGTCGCCCTCGAGAAGCGGTTCAGCAAGAACTGGCAGGGCGGGGCGAACTGGACCTGGAGCCGCGTCTACGGGAACTATTCCGGCCTCGGCAGCTCCGACGAGGGCGGCCGCCTGGGCCCGGGCGTCGAACAGGATTACGACCGCTGGTTCATGGGCTACGACGCCTGGGGCCGGGAGCTCAACGGCCCGCTGCCCCAGGACCGGACCCATTATTTCAAGACCTACGGCTCCTATACCTTCCCCTTCGGGCTGACCATCGGCGCGGTCGCCTACGGCCGCACCGGCTTCCCCATGACGACCAAACTCTTCTTCAGCTCCAAGTACTTCTATCCCGAAGGCCGGGGCGACATGGGCCGGATGCCGTTCACCTTCTGGGCCGATCTCTATCTCGACTACACCATCAAGATCGCGGGACGGTACAGGGCCTCCATCAACCTCCAGATCAACAACATCACCAACACCAGGACCCCGCAGAGCTACATCATGACCTACAACCGCAGCACCTTCTCCGGGAATGCCTATTATCTGAAGCTCCTGTCCGGCACGTTCGTCGACAGCTACAAGGCCGACGTCGCCACGTTGGGCCTCAAACACCAGATGTACGGCCAGTGGGACAGCCAGTTCAGCACCTGGTCGTCCCGCCTCGGCTTCAAGTTCTCCTTCTGACGGGGAACCCGGAAGCGTTCGCGACGGAGGGCCCGTCCCCCGCGGGGCGGGCCCTCTTCTTTTCTTGACTATTTCCCGAAATCCCCTAATCTGGGAGGGTCATGGGCCGAAAAAGCCGAAAGGGGCCGTCGGAGCGCCGGTCGACCGGGCCCGCCGGGACGCGGGCGCCGGCCCCCCGCCGGCGGCGGGGCCCCGTCCTCGCCGCGGCCGCGGTCGTTGTCGTCGCCGCCGGCCTGGCCGCCGCTCTCTTCCTGAAGGGCGGCAAAGCCGCGGTCGATCTCGGCGCCGCCTCGTCCCACAACGTCCTGCTCATCACCCTCGACACGACCCGGGCCGACCACCTCGGCTGCTACGGTTTCGCCCAGGCCCGGACGCCGCGCCTCGACGCCCTGGCCGCGTCGGGCGTCCGCTTCGCCCGGGCCTACGCCCCGGCCCCGCTGACGCTGCCCTCGCACGCCTCGATCCTGTCCGGGCTCTATCCCGTCCGCCACGGCGTCCGCAACAACGGCCACGATCTGCCGTCGGGGGTCGCGACGCTGGCCGCGGTCCTGAAAGCGCGCGGGTTCGCCACGGCCGCCTTCGTCTCGTCGTTCTCGGTCGACTCGCGCTTCGGCCTCGACCGGGGCTTCGATGTCTACGACGATACGTTCAATGTCGAGCAGCCGCTCAAGGGCGCCAACGCCGAGCGCCGGGCCGAAGAGACGTTCGGCCGGTTCTCCCGCTGGTTCGCGGGCGCCGGAGGGACGCGCTTCTTCGTCTGGATCCACTACTATGACCCGCACATGCCCTACGATCCGCCGCCCGCCTACCGCGACGTCCCTTCGGGAGATCCCTACGACGGCGAGATCGCCTACATGGACAATTACATCGGGGCGGTCCTGGACCACCTCGGCCAGCGGGGCCTGCTCGCGAAGACCCTGGTCGTCGTCGCGGGCGACCACGGCGAAGGGCTGGGCGAAAAGGTCGAGCGGGGCCACGGCATCTTCCTCTATGAAGAAACGCTCCGCGTTCCCCTGATCTTCAGCGACCCGGCCGTCTTCCGCCGGCCCCGGGTCGTCGAGGGCGCGGTCCGGCTCATCGACATCGCCCCGACCGTCCTCGAGACGCTCGGCCTCGGCCGGGACGCCGCGGCGATGCAGGGCCGAAGCCTCGTTCCCCGCATGGGAGGCCGCGACGCCGGGGACCTCGACGCCCTGGTCGAGACGTTCTATCCCCGGGAGAACTTCGGTTGGTCGGAGCTCGTCGGGCTCGTCTCCGGCCGCTGGAAGCTCCTCCAGTCGCCCCGGCCCGAGCTCTTCGATCTCGCGACGGACCCGGCCGAGCGGAAGAACCTCTTCGGCTCCGCCGCGGCCAAGGCCGCCGAGCTCGCGAAGGCGTTGGAGGAAGAGATCCTCCGGTCGAGCCCCGGCGCCGGGTCCGGAGCGGCGGCCGCCCCGGGCCGCGCCGAGGACCGGGAAAGGCTCCGCTCTCTCGGCTATGTCAACCTCGCCCCGGCCAAGCCGGGCGAGGCCGCACCCGACCCGAAGGACAGGCTCCCCCTGCTCGAGCTCGTCCAGAAGGCCGCGCGCCTCGAATCGGAAGGGAAATTCGCCGAGGCCGAACGGGCCCATCTCGAGATCCTGAAGGAGATCCCGGATTCGCCGGAGGCTTACGTCAACCTGGCCCTGGCCCAGGCGCGGCAGAACGCCTTCGACCGGGCCATCGCCACCCTGAACCAAGGGATCGACCGGCTGCCCGATTCGGAGGTCCTGCTCGTGCGCCTCGGCCATACGTATCTCGTTTCCGGAAAGCCCGTCGAAGCCCTGACCCTGATGGACCGGGTCCTCGCTCTCGACCCCCGGAACGTCGACGCCCTGACCGTCCGGGCCGGCATCCTCGACGCCACCGGCCGCAAGGAGGAGGCGCGGGCGAGCTACGAGCGGGCTCTCGCCATCGAGCCGGAGAGCCGCTTCCTGAGGATGAGCCTGGCCTCGAACCTGGCCACCGCCGGGAAGCTCGAGGAGGCCCTCCCCCTCTATGAAGGACTGATCGCCGATTTCCCGTCCGAGCAGGCCTTCTATCAATACGCGGGGATCGCTTATTCCTATCTCGGCCGGTACGACCAGGCGGTCTCCCGGCTGAGCCAGGCCGTGGCCATCCGTCCGACGGCGGTCGGGTATTTCAATCTGGCCGTGGCCTGTGACAAGAGCGGAAAGCTCAAGGAGGCGGCCGAGAATTTCGCCCTTTACCTCGACAACGCCAAGGGCGAGAAAGAGGAGAGCGTCCGCCGGGCCCGGGCCGAGCTCGAACGCCTCAGGAAGCTCCTCGGCCAGGCCCCCGTAGCGGCGCCGGTCAGAGCGCCCTGATCCGGCGAAGCCCCGTTTCGAGCGTCTGCCGCAGCCCGGCGATCTCCGCGGGCGAAACGCCGCCGCCGCCCTCGCCCTTCCGCAAATAGCTGAAACATTTTCCGTTACGGGTGTGGCGGTAACGGAAGTCCGTCCCGGGGTGGCCGAAGAAAAGCGTCATCATCGTTTCGATGATCTTGGTCAGAGGCGGGCGGTCGACGTGGCCGAGCCGGAAGCGGGCCGTGACGCGCGTTCCCTCGCCCGGGGCGGATTCGAGCCGGAGACCGCCGCCGCTTTGCTCGGCCGTTTGGGCCAGGAGCGGCAGGCCGAGGCCGGTCCTCTTCCGCATCGTCGTGTAGAACGGATCGAGGGCGCGCCGCCGCTCCGGCCGCGACATGCCCCGGCCGTTGTCCGTGACCCGGAGGGTCAGCAGGTCCCGGCGGGCGTTCTCGTTGACGGCGATGAGCACCCGGGTCGCGCCGGCGGCGACGGCGTTCTCGGCGATGTCGAGGATGTGGAGCGAGAGATCTTCCATCATGGTCGGAGGACCTTCCGCCCGTCCCGGTTCGCGAGGGCCTTGCGGATCTCCTCGAGCGACGGCGCCGCGACCAGAAGCTCCGTCGAGGCCGCGCCGATCTCCGCGGGCTTGTGGGCGTCCGAGAAACGGACGATGGGGAGACCGGCCGGGACGCAGAACGCTTCCCGCGCCGTGGCGGCGTCGGCGAGGGGCGAGATCTCGACGGCCTCGAGCCCCAGGCCGGGCGGGATGAACCCGAGCTGGGAGACGAGGCTGAACGCCTCACGGTCGATGTGGCTGGCGATGGCCAGCCCGCCGTAGGCGTGGACGAGATCGACGGCCTCGCGGACCGCGAGCTCCGTCGCCCCGAACAGACAGCGCGGGCTGAAGCCTGTGACATAGTCCTCGGCGTCGGCCAGGACCTGGTCTTTGATGAACTTGCGCTTCGAGGGGACGTCGGGGAGCCGGCGGAAGACCTCGGCCTGGAAAGGCGTGAGGTCCGCCCCGGCGTCGAAGAGCCCGAGGAGGTGGACCTCTTCGACCGTCGTCAGCTCGATGCCGGGCAGGACCGCCAGGCCGGTTCCCACCGCCGCTCCGGCGACCGCGGCGGCGTTCTCGGTGGTGTTGTGGTCGGTGACGGCGATAAGATCGAGCCCGGCCGCGCGGGCCGCCGCGACGAGGGCCCGGGGCGACATCTCCAGCTCGCCGCAGGGCGAGAGACAGGTATGGATATGGAGATCGGCCCGGAGCCGCCGAAGCTCCATCAGCCCCCCCGGACGCCCATCCCGTAGAGGCGGCCGGCCAGCTCGAAGGTCCCCAGGCCGGAGCCCAGGACCGGGACCTTCTCCCGCTCCGCCTGGGCCAGCGTCTCCGCCGCCGGCAGACGGCCGCCGGCGAGGACGATCGCGGCCAGCTCCTTCAGGACGGCCACGGCGACGATGTTCGGGTGGACCTGGATCGTCACCCAAACGTCGTCCTTGCGGGCGTGGCCGATGACATCCGAGAGGAGGTCGCTTGTGTAGCCGCCCCCGACCTGGCGGTCCAGGGGAACGCCCGGGGTGAAGACCGTGAGCTCGAGGCGTGTGGCCAGCTCGGTAAGGGTCATCGCTTCTCCTTTTTCCCCGCGTTGGCCGGCCGGGTCGCTTTGGCTGCGGGCGCGACGAACGGGCAGTCCTCGAGCCGGGCGTAGCCACGGGCGATATCGTCGGCCAGGGTCCGGCAGTCGGGCGCGCCGCAGACGCCGCAGTCCCTCCGGGGCAGCCGGGCGAACATCGCCTCCCGCAGCTTGGCCCTGTCGATGGCCTTGACGGGGTCGGGATCGAGGGGCCGGGGCTCGGCCGGACTGACGGGATGGTCGAACGACAGGAAGTTCCGGTGATAGAGCCGGCTGACGTCCTTCTGGTCCACGACCGCGTGCTCGCCGGCGGCGGCCACGAGCTCCAGGATCCGGCTCTTGGCCAGGAAGCGGTTCTCGACCCCGAGCGGGCCGCCGACGCAGCCGTCGGGGCAGACCGTGCATTCGAGGATGTCGATGTCCTGGAGCAGCCCGCCCTCGACCTCGTCGAGGACCCGCATCGTGTCGCGGATGCCCGAGACGGCCA
>CAYOYQ010000124.1:0-8756 GCA_964408215.1 uncultured Eubacteriales bacterium | reverse complement strand
TACAATTCCGACGCGGGCCTGGTCGAATCGCAGGGAACGTATTATCCCCAATTCAAGTCCAACTTCCTGTCGCGGTTCCCGGCCGGCCTGAAGCCCCTGGCCGAAGGCTCAAAGGCGCTCGGCATGCGCCTCGGGCTCTGGCTCGGTCCGGACGGCTTCGGCGAGAAACCCGAGGAGAGGGCCGTCCGAAAGGAACAGCTCCGGTCCTGGGTCAAGGACTTCAACGTCGGCCTGTTCAAGATGGACACCGTCGTCTCGGAGCTCGACCACCCGGATAAGTACATCCTGGAGAAGAAATACCAGAGCTTGGCCGATGCCCTGTCCGAAGCGCGACGCATCGACCCGGGCTTCATCGCCATCAATCACCGCATCAACAACTCGCCCTACATGCTGACCATCACGGACTGTCTGCTCTGGCGCGGCGAGGAGACCTACATCGACGTCCACATCAGCAACGAGACGGCCAGCCTTTACAACCGGGACTGTTCCATCGGCCGCGAGCTCTCGTCGGAGTTCTTCGGGACGCCCTTCCGGCAGTTCGAGGACCACGGCATCTGCTTCAACAGCTGTCTCGAGAAGTGGGAGGACGATCTGGTGGCCCAGGCCTTCGGCCGCGCCTCGGTGCTCTCGCCCGAGATGTACGGGACGTTCTTCTTCCTCGGCGACGAGGACTATCCGCGCCTGGCCCGCCTGATCCAGCTCCACAAGCGGCTCGAGCCCCTGCTGAAGAGGGCCTATCCGCTGCCGGGCGGGGACATCGCCCACGCCGATGGCTCGTCGTCCCTTGTGCTCGTGCGCAACATGACCTGGGAGCCTGCGGTCAAGACGGTCCGTCTCGACGCCTCGATCGGCCTCGCGGCCGCGCCCGGCACGCCCCTGACCGTCCGGCAGCGCCATCCCTGGGAGATGCTGATGAAGAGGGCGGGCGAGGGTGCCGTTGCCGGCGGAACACTCCAGGTCGAGCTCGACCCCTTCAGCCTCCGGCTCATCCAGATCGACGCGGTGCCGCCCGCCGAGCCGATTATCGCCGGCGTCCCCTACGAGATCGTGCCCGGGCCCGACCCCCGAAGCTTCGACATCACGCTCCTTGGAACGCCGGGACGGACGGTCGATGTCACGTTCCTCGATCTCGGGGATCGCACCGTGCGGACGGGCTCCGGCCGGCCCGTTCCGACCGGGGACAAGCCCTGGCCGATCACCTTCCCCGGCACCCCGGCGGCAGGACCGTCCTTCGCCCGGCTGGCCGATCTCAGGGACGATCCCGCCGCGGCCGCGGACGGTCAACGTCTGGCGGAGCTGGCCAAGTTCGGGATCGATGACGACGCGCTCGAGATCCGGGAAATGGTCCGTTTGAAGCGGGAGCCGTCGAAATGGGCCGAGATCGAGGCCTGCCGGGCCTACATGTGGGACAAGGTCGTCGCCGCCGAGGGGACCTTTCTCAGCGCCTTCGACGGCGATCCCGGGACGCGTTGGAGCGACGGGTTCCCGCGCCGCAGCCCGTTCACGGGCAGCCCGGCCGCCTATCGGAGCGAGACGTCCCTCTGGCGCATCGACCTCGGGCGGCCGACCGATCTGGCGAAGCTCGAATTGTGCGTCGTCCGCCGGACGGACACGGCCTTCCTCGAGGCCGTCGAGACGTCCTCCGACCTGAGGACCTGGACGCGGACGGAAGGATCGAGCCTGGCCGCGGCCGAGAGCATCCCGGCCACGGACCCGCTCAGGCGGCGCGGCAAAACGATCAAGATCTTCGATGTCGACGCGGGCGACAAGAAGCCCGTCGTGATCGGCATCCCGCTCGCCAAGGGTCCTTGGCGCTACATCCGGATCCGGGGCCGCGACTTCGGCGTCTCGGAGATCCTGGGATACGACGGTGCGGGCCGGCCCCTGGACCGGAGGGGCTGGCGGGCGACGAACTTCTTGGGCGAGACGCCCGCGCCCCGCCGCGTGTTGAGCGCCGTCCATGTCCCGGCCGGGGACGCTCCCGGCCGCGAGTACGCTGTCGCCGTCACGGCCGGCCCGGCGAATTTCGATCCTGTCGACGGCATCTACGTCGTGGCCCTGGTCGACGGTCGGGCCGTCGTCCCGCAGCACCGGGCTCCCAGCTATCCCTATCACAACTACGAATGGAACTCGGGGGCGCCGAAGCTCGCCGGCCTGACCTTCCGGCTCCCGATCGAGCGGGCCTGGAAGGGCCGGACCGTCGAGTTCCGGGTCATGATGTTCGGCGACGGGGCGGACGGGGCCCGGGCCGAGCTTCGCCTCGTAACGCCGAAACCGGTGTTCGTCCCCATGACGCTCCGCGCCGGGCCGCCGGAGAGGCCCGGTGGCGAGTGATCGATCGGATCAAAGGGGGAGAAGATGCTGGAGACGAAGAGACCCAAGCTCGACCTGCTGTCCCGACCGTTCCTCGATCGGATCGTGTCGGAAGCCGTGGACGTCATGGATAAGACGGGCGTCCTCATCGAGAACGACGAAGCGATGCGCCTCCTGGCGGACGCGGGATGTTCCTGCCGGGGGCGGATCGTCTCGTTCAAGCCGGGCCTTGTCGAAGCGTCGCTCAAGACCGTGCCTCGGGCGATCAACATGTACGACCGCGGCGGCGCTCTCGCGATGGCCCTGGAAGGGGACGCGGTCCACTTCGATCCGGGCTCGGGAGCCCTGAAGATCCTGGATCCGGCGACCTTGGAAGAACGGAAGCCGGTGACCAGGGACCTCGTCCGTTTCGCGGTCCTGACCGACGCTCTTTCGAACATCGCCGCGCAGAGCACGGAAATGATCTCCATGGACGTGCCCGAGGCCATGCAGGACCGATATCGGCTTTATATCGGGCTGAGGTTCTGCAAGAAGCCGATCATCACGGGCACCTTCGCCGTGGAGAGCTTCGAGATCATGAAAGACATGCTGGTGGCCGTCCGGGGGAGCGAGCGGGCGCTCCGGGAGAAGCCCCTGGCGGTCTTCGATTGCTGTCCCTCGCCGCCTTTGAAATGGAGCAACCTGACCTGTCAGAACCTCATCGACGCCTCCCGGGCGGGAGTTCCCGCAGCCCTGATCTCGATGCCCCTGACGGGGGCCACGGCTCCGGTCACTCTGTCCGGAGCGCTGGTGCAGCTGACGGCCGAGAACCTGAGCGGCATCGTCATCCACCAATTGGCGTGTCCGGGGGCGCCCATCATCTTCGGCGGGTCTCCCGCGGCGTTCGATATGAGGACGGGAACGCCGCCCATGGGCGCCGTAGAGACCATGATGATCAACGCCGGCCATATCCAGGTCGGAAAGCATCTGGGGCTGCCGACCCATTCCTACATGGGCCTTTCCGACGCCAAGATCGTCGACGGTCAGGCGGGTTTTGAGACGGGCATGGGGGCGCTCGTCGCGGCCCTCGCCGGGGCGAACATCATCTCCGGCCCGGGCATGCTGGATTTCGAGAGCTGTCAGAGCCTGGAAAAGCTGGTGTTCGATAACGAGATCTGCGGCATGGCCCTGCGCATGGTCAGGGGCATCGAGGCCCGGGGCGACCGGTTGGCCGGCGATCTTATCGGCGACATCTACGCGGGTGACCATTTCCTGACCTCGGCGGAAACGCTGCGGTGGTTCCGTCAGGAGGCCCACCCGGCCGGTCCCGTGGTCGACCGCGAGGCCTATGAGAACTGGGTCCTTAGCGGCAAAAAGAGCGCTTGGGACCGGGCGCGCCAGGAAGTCGCCAGGATCCTCAGCACCCACGCCGTGGAACCTCTGCCGGACGAGCGGCTCACGGCCCTGATGGACGTCGTGAACGCCGATGCCCGGCGAATGGGCATCGAACTGCCGCCTTTGGATTGAGGATCCATGCCATCAGTTCCAAGGATGCGATCATGAACGCACATCGAAGGCCGGTCTTTGCTCTTCTCGGTACGGTCATCTTGGTCCTCGGGGCCTGCGGGCCCAAGGCCTCGACCGGATCCCGGCCGGGATCGGCCCGGACCGCGCTCTCCGAGAAAGACTTCTTTGCCCCCCCTCTTGAGGCCCGGCCGGGCGTCCTCTGGCCCTGGCTCAATGGCTACGTCGACCGCGACGAGCTGGCCCGCGAACTGGAGGAGCTGAAGGCCAAAGGATTCGGCGGGGCCGTCATCTGGGACGTAGGCAGCCTCGCCGATCCGAAGAAGATCATCCCGGCCGGCCCCGCTTTCCTGGGCCCGGAGTCCGTAGCCAGTATCTCTCACGTGATCGACGTGGCCGGCCGCCTCGGCCTCGAGCTGGGCCTGTTCGCCTCGAGCAGCTGGAACGCGGGGGGAGCGTGGATCAAGCCCGAGAACGCCAGCCGGCAGCTGCTCTGCCGTCAGGTCGAGGTTCAGGGACCCGGCCGCGTCCGGACGACTCTCACTCTCCCGGACGGCGCGACCGCCTATTGGAAGGACGTTGCAGTGTTGGCGGTCCCCGCGGGCGGCGACGCCGTCAACATCTCGGGGCTCATGGACTCCCAGGGGCGCTTGGAATGGGAGGCCCCCGCCGGGGCGTCGCGCATCATGCGCTTCGTCGCCAGCAACACGGGGCAGACCCTCGAATGCCCGAGCCCGAACTCCGACGGCCTGATCATCGACCATCTGAGCCGCGAGGCCGCCGCGGTCGATATGACCTATATCCTCGACCGGATCCTGAGCGTGCGCAAGAGCCTCGACGCGCTGAAGACCTTCATGCTCGACAGCTACGAGGTCCGCGAAGCGGTCGACTGGACGGACGGCTTCATCGACGAGTTCCGGGCGCGCCACGGCTACGACCCCGTGCCCTACCTGCCCGCGCTCTTCGAACCGGCCGCCCTGGACGCCGCGATCGCCGGGCGCTTCCTCTACGATTACCGCAAGACGGTCAGCGACCTGATCATCGAGAACCATTTCCGGACGGTCCGGGACCTGCTGAACCCGCGGGGGGTGCGCCTCCTGGCCGAAGCGGGGCACGGCGGGTATGCCCGGGTGGACGCCTTGAAAGCACTGGGCTCGGCCGACATCCCCATGGGGGAGTTCTGGAACCACCAACGGTTCTGGGTGGTCAAGGAGGCCGCCAGCGCCGCGCACATCTACGGCCGGCGCATCGTCGACGCCGAGACACTGACCGGCTGGCGGAACTGGCAGGAGGGGCCCGCGGAGTACAAGCGGCGGTTCGACATCGCCCTGTGCGCCGGGCTGAACCATCCCACGTTCCACACCTTCACCCACAATCCGCCGGCCGCGGGCCGGCCCGGCTTCGTCTATCACGCCGGCGAGCACTTCAATGTCAACGCCACCTGGTGGGACCAGGCCGGCCCCCTGATCGAGTACATGTCCCGCTGCGATCACCTTCTCCAGCAGGGCCTCTTCGTGGCCGATGTCGCCTTCTATTACGGCGACCAGGCGCCCAACCTCGTGCCCGCGCGGCGGATCGATCCCGACATCGAACCCATTTATCCGGATACGGCCTGCCTGCACTGCGGCCAGCCGAGGCCCGTTCAGACCTCCTCGCTCGACCGGGGCTACGACTACGACTACGTCAATTCCGAAGTGATCCTGGAGAGGATGCGGGTCGCGGACGGGCGGATCGTCCTTCCGGACGGGCTGAGCTACGCCCTGCTCGTCCTTCCGGACCGGGAGGACATGCCTCTCGAGGTTCTGCGAAAGCTCGGCGAGCTCGTTCGGGCCGGGGCGACGGTCGTCGGCCGCAAGCCCGTTCGGGCCCCCGGCTTGGCCGGGTACCCCGCCTGCGACTTGGAGGTCAAGGTCCTGGCCGACGAGATCTGGGGGCCCTGCGACGGCGCGACGGTCAGGGAACGGCCTTACGGAAAAGGCCGTGTCGTCTGGGGCATCCCTCTGAACGACCTCCTGCGCGACCGGGGATTGGGGCCCGACTTCCGGCCGCTCGGCGTCGCCAACGCCGATCAGCACATCGATTTCATCCATCGATCCGCCGGACAAGACGACCTCTACTTCGTCTCCAACAGCGCCAAGGCCGCGGAAAACTTCGAAGCGGTCTTCCGCGCGGGGGCGGACGGGACGCCCGAGCTCTGGTATCCCGACACGGGCCGGATCGTGCCTTGCCGTTCGTTCGCCCGGGTCGAGGGCGGTTGCCGGTTGACGTTGGAGCTCCCGGCCTACGGCTCCGTTTTTGTCGTCTTTCGCCGGACGCCGACGCCGGCGGCCTTGCGGTCCCCCGCCCCTCCGAAGGCGGAGGACCGGCCGGCGGTCACGATCGCCGGCCCCTGGACGCTCCGCTTCCCGCCGGGCCTGGGCGCGCCGGAAACGGTGACCTGGACCGAACTGGCCGACTGGACCGCGTCCGAGGACCCTGGCATCCGCTATTTTTCCGGGACGGCGGGCTATGCCGCGGAATTCGAGATCGACGGACCGCTTTCCAGGGAGAACGAAGGCTGGATCCTCGACCTCGGCTCGTTGCGGGAGGTCGCGGAGGTGACGCTCAACGGCCGGGAGATCGGGATCCTGTGGAAGGAGCCCTATCAAGCGGACGTCACGGGCGCTCTGCGGCCGGGCCGGAACAGCCTCGAGGTCAAGGTCACGAACCTGTGGAACAACCGGCTCGTGGGAGACCTGCTGCATCCGGACCAAGAACCCGTCGCCCGGACCAACATGGTCCTGAAGCCGCGGGACTTGATCCCGTCCGGCCTCATCGGCCCGGTGACCATCCGCCGCGCCGCCCAAGGAGCCGGAGATGCGAGGTCCTGGAAGACGCTCGTCCTGCCTTCGCCGGAGGCCACCCGGCTCGCCGGGGCCTGGGCGCAGGCGCAGGCGCGCAACGCCGACCGGCTCGCGGCCGCCCCTTTGGACTCTCTCGATTTCATCCTCGACGACGTCACGCTCAAGCAACACCGCAAGTTCGCGGAATACAGCGGGGATATCTCGGGCCGCTGGATCGGCGCGGCGGCCTTCCTGGCCGATCGATTCCCGAAGCCGTTCGCGGCGTTCCCTGAGGTCATGGCGGGATTGCCGGCCTGGCAGAAGCCGGATGGCCATTTTGGCGCGGACCAGAAGTTGCCGACGATCGAGCGCAAGCGCGACATGCCCATCCTCTGGGGCAATGGCCGCCTGCTCATCGGCCTGGTGGAGGTCTGGGACAATACCGCGAACCCACAGGCGCTGGCGATGGCCCGGAAGCTCGGCGACTATTTCGTCGCCACGGACAAAGTCTATTGCGACCCGGCGAACCTGCAGCGCGTCGGCGGCAGCTTTGCCGACGGCTTCGCCACCTGTTACTTCTCCTGCATCGAGGGTCTGGTCGGTCTGGCGCGCGTGACCCGGGTCCCGCGCTACCTCGAACAGGCCAAGCGGATAGCCGACCTGGCCATCACCGTCACCGACTTTGACGGCCTCCACAGCCACGGCCGGCTCTGCGCCGTGCGGGGGTTCGCCGACCTCTACGCCCTGACCGGCGAGCGGCGTTGGCTGGCCGCTGCCGAGCGCGATTGGGCCATCTTCCGGGAACGCTACCTGCTTCCGACCGGGGGGGTCAAGGAATCGCTCGAGGCCGCGTGCGATCGGGACGAAGGATGCTCCGAGTCCGATTGGCTGCGCCTGAACCTTTCGCTCTGGCGCCTGACCGGTGCGGGCCGTTATCTCGACGCGGCCGAGCGCTGCCTGAAGAATCATTTCAGCTACCAGCCATTCGGCAACGGCGGCGCCGGCCACCGCCTGCTCTACCAGCTTCACGGCCAGCCGGTGGCGTTCCGGGGGCTGGACGAAGAAGCCTGGTGGTGCTGCGGCGAGCACTGGGCGCGGGGCTTGGTCGATGCCGTCCGCAGCGCCGTCACCGGCAGCGGGCAAGGCTTGAGCATCAATCTGGCGGTGGATTGCGCGAGCGTCCTGGACGGGCCGGGCGGCCCATGGAAGGTCACGGTCCGCGAGCGGCCCGAGGTCCTGGACGTCCGCCTCGAGGCTCCGTTGACCATCAAAGCCGAAGTGCGCATTCATCGCCCCGCCTGGGCCGCCGGGGGCGGCGTGGAAGCGCCGAAGGGGTTGACGGCTCGCGCCGACGGTGAGATTTGGATCATCCAGGGCACATGGCGTGGCACTCAAGAGATCCGGGTGGGCTTGCCCGCTAGGTTGCGTGTCGAACGGACCCGCGATGGCGTAGGCGCATTCTATTGCGGCCATGACCTCATGGTCGCCCGTCCCTGCGCCGCCAACGCCTGGCTGACGGATGCGCTTCCCGCGGAGCGCCCGGTTGTCTTGTGGTCCGAAGGCCGCGCCGGCGCCGATGGCAAGGTCGTGGTCCCGGCCTCCTTGACCCCCAACGCCGATCCCGGCCGGCCGGAGCAGTGGCGCCTGTTGGAGCTCGCCCCTCTGCGGTACGAAGCCGCGATTCCCGATCACCAGCGCGCTTGGTTCTCTTTTCAGCCGCGGGAGGCAGAGCCTGAGAAGGTCGCTGCCCTGGTCGCCGAAGTGGAACGTCGCGACCGAGCCGCGAGGGCCCAGGAAGAGGCAGGAATATCATGAAGAAGCTTCTCCCTATCATGGCCGGGATCGTCCTGGTCCTCTCGGGCTGTACGCGCAGCCCCGATGCAGAAAGACCCACCTCCCAGGCCGAGTCGGCGGCCCGGGCCCTGGCCGGGCGTCTCCTCGCCGGCCGCGCGGAGGGCTTCGTCTTCGAGGAGATCGCTCCGGAGGACGGGCGGGATGTCTTCGAAGTCGAAAGTCGGGGCGGCCGGATCGTCGTCCGGGGCTCCACGAGCGTGGCCATGGCCTCGGGCCTGAACTGGTACCTCAAGACCATGTGCGGGTGCCTCATTTCCGTGAGCG
>CAYOYQ010000123.1:0-8837 GCA_964408215.1 uncultured Eubacteriales bacterium | reverse complement strand
GGGTGTAGGGGCGCTTGGGGTGGCGGGCGATCTGGACGATGTTGACGGTGGTCAGCTCGGGCAGGATCTTGGCCCACTCCTTCTCGATCTCCTGGCGGAGGGCGGCGATCCTTTCCTTCTTGTCGAGGTCGTCGGTCTCGTTCAGGGCGTCGATCTGCTCCTTCAGGGAGACGATGCCCCGCTCGAGGCTATAAAACTCCGCCGATTTTTCCATACTCTTCTCTTTCCGTAAGATACGACCTGGGCCTATTCTAGGTGCGGGCCGCGGTCAAGTCAAGCCGCCCGGGCCCCGGACCTCAGAACGCCAGCCTGAACCCCAGGCGCGCCGTCCAGGTCTTGAAGCGGGTGCTGTACATCCCGAACATCGGGTTCGGCAGGTAGTCGGGGAGCGCGGCCCGCCAGTCGAAGCTCCCGGACACGATCTCTTCGTCCGAGACGTACATCGTATCGAGGTTCACTTCCGTGACCTTGTCCTGCCAGGCCTTGGTGTTGGTGAAATTGTCGATCTGGAGGTTCACGGAGGCCCGGGTGCGGCCGGCGAGGCGCAAGGTGTACTCGAGATAGATGTTCCCCCAGGCCGTGAACGGCAGGCGGCCCAGGTCGGCCCGGTTGTTGGGGTACATGGAACCGTCATTGATAGCGAGGGTCGTCGTCAGGGGATAGCCGCTCGTGGCGAAGGCCGTCAGGCCGACGGTCAGGCCGAAGCGGAGCCGGCACGAGCCATAGAGCTTGAGGTAATGGGTCCGGTCCTGCGGCAGGGGGCCGTGAAGGAGGTTGCCCCGGATGTCGTAGGGCCCGAACCAGGAATCGAAATAGCATGTGACATTGGGGGAGTTGCGGCCGTTCTCGTCCGTGCTGGAGAGGCCGCCGTAGTTCCCGGTGGCCCGGCTCAGGGTGTAATTGAGGCCGCCCTGCCAGCCGTGGCTGAAGCGCTTCTCCAGAGACAGGTTGAGGGCGTAGTATTCCCGCCGGGCCTTGGGCGTTTCCCAGACCGCGTCCGGGAACCTGCCGCCGTGCTCGATGTGGAGCGAGTAGCCGGACCCGGGATTGGTGTTGTAGGACATCCATCCTTCGTCCGTCCAGATGCCGGCGTCCTCGATCGTCCGGATGAGATGCTTCTGGACGAAACGGGCGGCGAGCGACACGTCTGTCGCCAGCGCTTTCTCCGCGCCGAGCGAGATCTCGCGCTCGGCCATGGGCTTCAGGCCGGGGTCCGTGGCGTCCCAGTTCGGGATGTGATAATCGATGGTCCCGACGTAGCGGTTGCCGGCCTCCTGGCTCTCGGCTCGAGATGTCGCCGTCGGCCGCGATCCTGGTCCAGTCGGGATCGTTGAGCTCGTAGTAATCGGACTTCCATTTGAAGCCGCCGAACGCGCCCTCGGCCAGGTAGAGCTTCATGAGGTCATAATAGAGACCGAAGCTGCCGAAGATCTTCAGGCTGGAATCTCCGAAGACGTCGTAAACGACGCCCACCCGGGGGGCCATCTTATCGTCGAAGCCGAATTTGATCGGCCGGTTCTGATATCCAGCCTGCTGCTCCTCCCGGGTGAAGGACGGAATATACTCGCTTTCCGTCCGAAGCCCCGCGTGGAGCGTGAAACGACCGCCGATCGTCCAGGCGTCCTGGAGGTACAAGGCCCAGGTGTCCCGCCGGATGTCCCAGAAGCTGCCGTAAGGGGAGGTCCAGGAGCTTCGGATATTGTAATAGCCGTAGACGCCCCGGACCGGCTCGCCGGAGGGCAGTCCGTTGAAGGCTTCGCCCCAAGAGAGAGCGACCAAAGGGTGATTGCAGATCTCGTCGACGTTCTCCTGGTCGCGGACGAGCCGGACCCCGGCCTTCAGGGCGTGCTCGCCGCCCAGGCGGAGAAAGTAGGTCAGGTCGACCGTGCTCGAGAACCTCCGGAACTGCCGCCGGTTGCTGGTCATGGCGGAGCCGGCCCAGTTCGTCCAGCCGTAATAATGGAGGAGATCGGGATGAGCCGCGAAGAATGGGTCGTCCGCATAGATGAAATTCGTCCGGGAGAACGAATATTTCGTGCCGGGACAAAAGACCTGCTGGTTGGTTGTGTTCTGCTCGGCCATGGCTGCCCTGGCGCTCACCAAGAGGTCGTTTCCGAACGTGTAATCCAGCTGGAGGGCCCCGCTGAGGTTCGGGTAATCGAACCCGATCTGGGCATAGGGAGAGTTCGGGTTGCCGGTCCCGGTGATGCTCGGGATCGATCCCCGTTGCCTTGAAAAATTGTTGACCAGGCTGAGGGACGCCCTGAGGCTCCTCGCCGGGGCCAGCGTCAGCTTGATCTGCCCGTTCCAGTGGTTCCTGGAACTGCGGAAGCTCTGGACTCCCAACTCGGGATCCGAGAGGAAGGACCGGGCCGCCTTCTGGCTGTTGATCTGGGGGTTGAACGAGGCGAAGAACCAGACCTTGTCCTTGACGAAGTAACCGCCCAGGTTGAAGACGGCGTCGTACCTGCGGTTCTGATCGCGGGATCTCCCGCCGTCGAAGTAGAGGTCGTCTTCGTTGACGTATTCCGGCACGAAGTCCTCGGTGGGATCGAAGCGGAGGTAATCGCGGGCCTTTCCCCGCATCAACCGGCTGTCGTCCTCGTAGAAGCCGACGATGTCGCCGTGAAAGGAGTTCCCGCCCGACCGGGTGACGACATTGACGACGCCGCCCATCGCCCCGGCGAACTCGGCGGCGTAGCCCGAGCTGGCCACGTTGACCTCCTCGACGAACTCCATGACCGCGCTCTGGGCCCGGAGACCCAGGTGAATATCGGTGATGTCCGCGCCGTCGACGTACCAGCTGTTCTCGGTCGCCGTGGCGCCGTCGACCGAGAGCCCGCCGGCCCTCCACTCGTCCTGGACGCCCGGCATGGTCACGATCAGGGCGTCGAAATTCCGGCTCCGGGGCAGGCTCAGGAGGACCTCCTTGGTCATCGTCTGGCTCTGGACGGCGGTCTTGACGTCGATGAGCGGGCTCCGACCGAGGACCGTGATCTGCTCTGCGAGCGTGGCTTGGACGAGGGCGGCGTTGATGGAGATGGTCTGGCCGAGCTGGAGAGGGACGTTCTTTCGGACGAGCGATTGGAACCCTGGCAGCGCCAAGGCGATCTCGTAGACGCCCGAAGGAAGCGCCATCAGCCGGAAGACCCCATCCTCGTCCGTGACGGTGGCGGCTTTGCCGAGGAGATGGGGGCTCGAGGCTTCGACGGAAACACGGGGCAGGGCGATGCCCCGATCGTCCGTCACCCTGCCGACGATCTTTCCGGTCGGGCTCGTCTGGGCCAAGGCCGGTCCGGCCGCAAGGAGCGCCAGGATCAAAACGGAGACAATCCCACCGCCGGCCGGTTCGAGGTTGCGGCGCAACGTGTTCCCTCCGTTTGCGCGAGCTGACCCCAGTATACGGCGGACTCCTGTCCAACACAAGGGGTCCGGCGATAGATGGTGCCGCGGGCGACCGCGCCCTTACCCGCAGGCGCGGCGCTGGCGGACGACCTCGAAGAGGAAGACCGCGGCGGCCGCGGCGACGTTGAGGGAACCGACCTGGCCCGCGAGCGGGATGGCCAGGACCTTGTCGCAGGTCTTGCGGACGAGCGGCCGGAGGCCCTTGCCCTCGGAGCCGAGGACGACGCCGACCGGCCCGGTGTAATCGAAGGCGTACCACGGCTCGTCGCCGGAGCCTTCGGCCCCGACGAGCCAGAGGCCTTTTTTCTTGAGCTCCTCCATGGCCCGGACGAGGTTCGGCACCCGGGCGACGGGAAGGTGCTCGAGGGCGCCGGCCGAGACGGTGTCGACCGTCTCCGTCAGCCCGGCCGAGCGCCTTTCGGGCAGGATAAGGCCGTCGGCGCCGGCGCCCTCGGCGCTGCGGACGATGGCCCCGAGGTTCTGGGGGTCCTCGACCTCGTCCAGGATGACGACGAACGGCTTGGCCGACCGGGCCAGGATCTCCTCGAGAGAGGCGTATCTCTTGGGGGCGACCTCGGCCATGACGCCCTGGTGGCCCGGGGCGACCTGGTCGAGGCGGCGGGCCGGGACAAAGACGACCGGGACGTGACGGGCCTTGGCCTCGCGGATGACCTCGCCGATCCGGCCGTGGCCCCGCTCCTCCTGGACGAAGACCTTGTTGACCCTTTCGGGCGCGGACCGGAGGGCTTCGAGGAGGGGGTTGATCCGGATGATCCTGTCCATGGGGCGCTCCCGGGTCATTATATGATAAAATGGCCCCCGAGACACCGGAGGGAGAAGCCGCATGCCCGACAGCATCAAGGTGGCCCGGATCGCGTTCGTGGTCGCCGCCGGCCTGGAGATCGCGACCGCGGCCCTGTTCCTGTTCATCTTCGTCGCCGGGGCCGTTCTCATCGGCTGGGGCACGGAGCGGGCCGGCCTCCTCGGCAGCGCCCTCCTCGGCGGGGCCGGGATCATCCTGGCCGTCGTCTTCATCGCTTTCGCCGTCGCCGACCTCTTCATCGCCTCAGGGATCGCCAAGGGCCGGCCCTGGGCCCGCGTCGCCGGGGCGGCGATGGCCGTGGTCCTTCTCTTCGGCTTTCCCGTCGGCACGGTCCTCGGCATCCTCGCCCTGATGGGACTCCTCGGCCGGGACGCCCGGGACTGGTTCGGCGCGCCGCGGCTCCCGCGGCCTTCGGTCCCGATCACCCCGCCGACCCTCTGATCCAAGAAAGGGGCACATCCTCGATGTGGCCCCTTTTCCCGGGCGTCTGACTCCGCCCTATCACCCAGTCCTGTCATTCTTGTTGCCTTGGGCTCATATTTCCTAGTATAATAGTCGGAAATAACCGGGAGGAGGCCCTCATGGCCAAGCGAAAGATCATCGAGATCGACCGCGACAAATGCGACGGCTGCGGCCTGTGCACGACGGCCTGCGCTGAAGGGGCGCTGGCCCTGGACGGCGAGAACAAGGCCGTCCTCGTCCGGGAGATCTTTTGCGACGGACTGGGCGCGTGCCTGGACGTCTGTCCCGTCGACGCCCTCAAGGTCGTCGAGAGGGACAGCGCGGAGTATGACGCCAGGGCGGCCTTCGCCCACGTCCTGAAGACCCGGGGGGCGGCCGCCGCGGCTCAGGTCCACGGGGCCGAGACCGGATCCGTTCACGGGGAGCGCTCCGCTCATTCCGGCTGCCCGGGCAGCCTGGCCCGGGAGATCCCGTGCGGACCGGGGCCCGAAGAGGAGGGCGCCTCGGGACCGGCCCCGTCCCGGCTCAGCCAGTGGCCGATCCAGCTGCGTCTCGTCTCGCCCCTGGCGCCCTATTTCGAGAGAAGCGACCTCCTCATCGCCGCCGACTGCACGGCCTTCGCCCTGGGCGGCTTCCATGACGCGCTGCTCAAGGGCCGGAAGCTCATCATCGCCTGCCCCAAGCTCGACGATACGGAAGGCTATGTCGAGAAGCTGGCCGAGATCATCGCCCGCAACGACCTCCGGTCGCTCACCGTGGCCATCATGACCGTCCCCTGCTGCTCCGGCCTCGAGCGCATCGTCCGGATGGCCGTCGACCGCTCCGGCGTCGCGGTCGAGGTCCGGAAGGTCGTCGTCGGGATCGACGGCAAGATCGTGTCGCGGCCCTGACGCCTAGCGAGCCTGATCCATTCACGAATCGAGGCGGCCCCAGATGCGAGGCCCGAGGGGCGGAATTGTGGGACATGAACCAAATTGCATGGGACACGATACGAATCCCGGAGGATTCGTTCATGTCCCGCAATTCGGTATCGTGTCCCGGAAATTCCGCCCCTGAACGAAGCAAATGAGGCCGAATCGGTTCGCCCGCAGGGCAAAAACGCCCAATAAGGAGAGAGCAATAAGGGCGTTTTTGCGAATGGTCAGGCTAGACGGAAAGGGCGATCAGGAGCTGAGCCGGGAAGTAGGTCCCCAGAACGAGAACCCTTGCCCCCGGGATCTTCCGGGCGAAGCGGTCGTAGGCCAGCACGGAATCCGAGACGAGGAAGAGCATCGCTCCGGCGAACGCGAGGAGCGGCTTCGTCCCGCCGCGGTCGACGTACCGGGCCGCCGCGAAACCGGCCATCAGGGTGATCGCTGCGACGTAGACGAAGACGGGGACCTTCAGCGGGCCGAGATGCGGGGCCAGGAGGAAGAACATCAAGAGGCCGTAGAGGACGAAGGGCAGGAAGGTCAGCGGCGAGACGGGATGCCCGGGCTGAGGCTTGAAGGCCAGGATGTAGAGGACCTGGGCGGCCAGAAAGGCGACGAGGCCGGCCTGGAACCACTTGTCGGGGAACATCAGGGCGATATCGCCGAGGAGCGAGAAGACGAGCCCGGCCAGGATAAACCACTTGTAGGCCGCCGGGACGGGGGCCGTTGCCGCCGCCGCCACGGCGATGATCAGGGCCGTGGCCAGGGGCTTGGTGACGCGGTGCAGGCTCTGGCGCGAGCGGACCTGCGACCACGTGGCCAGGACCGCTGCTATGAGGACAGCCGCGACGAGGACGATCAGGGCGACGGGCATGGACGCCTCCTCCTAAGATCCTACCGGCCTTCCGCCTTTTCCCGGCGCAGGCGCTCGCGGGCCTCCTCGAACATGGGCTCGGCGTAGGCGCTCGGCCAGGTCCGGTCCTCGAACGAGCGCTTTTCGACCATCTTCAGGAAACCCTCGAATTCCGCGAAGTACGAGCCATAGATGTGAAAGCTGTCGACGAGATCGGCGTAACGGCCGACCCGGATGCCGCGGCCGGTCTTCTCGGCGACGCGGGCCGCGACGGCGCGCTGCAGGTCGGTCAGGGCGAAGACGTTCATGTAGGCGGCCTTGTAGGCGTCGCGCGAGCGCCAGTGGGAGTTCATGTTCAGGACCGGCTCGCCGCGCTCGTCGGCCAGGATACGGAACCAGAGCCTCTGGAGGCAGGGCGGGTCCTCTGTCGGCCCGTCGAGCTTGGGGTTCCAGGTGATGGCCTGGGCCCGGCGGGTGTGGCCCGTCCGGGCCAGCCGGTCGACGACGGCCGCGATCTGGTCGATCGTCCGGCCTTCGATGTCGTAAGCGAAGAGCCGCTTATGGTAGGTGTAGGTCCACTTGCCCTCCTCGGGGCAGATCCAGTGGTCGTGCACACCCTCGACGACCTCCTGGCGGTAGACCTCGAGGTCCTCGAGCCCGCCGGGGAAGGCCCGGTGGATGCGCGGCTCGGCGAACGGGTCCTCGACCGTCCAGAGCATGGTGCAATCGCGGCTGGGCGGGTCGCCGGGCTTGTCGTACTCGGTCTTGATGGCCACGCCCTGCTGCCAGCAGGCCAGGACCGCCTTCTCCCACGCTTCGGGGAGCGTCCGGCCGGAGACGGCCAGGGTTGGGATGTTTCCGTTCATGTCCGCACCTCGCGCCTCGGTCTGCCTCCGCTTTTAGCACAGGGCGGGCGGGCCGTCAACGCGCCCCGGAGGGGACTTGCGGATGCCTGTTGAAGGTCTTGACGGTATGAGCTAATCTGATGGGCGCGAGGCGGCTGTGCATGAATCCGGCGTATCCATCGCTTATTTCGAGTCGCCCATAGGGACGATCGAGGTCCGGGGGACGGAGGCGGGCGTCTCGGACCTGAATTTCGTCAAAACCAAGGGTTCCCGGCGAGTCGGCGCCTCAAGAAAAGACCTTCCGGCGCCCCTGGCCGACGCCCTGGCCCAGCTCGAGGAGTACTTCCTGGGGAAGCGCCGGGTCTTCACGGTCAAGCTCGACCTCGGCGGCACGGAGTTCCAGAGGCGGGTCTGGAAGGAGCTCCTGGCCGTCGGGTTCGGGCGGACGACGACCTACAAGGCCATCGCCGAAACGATCGGCCGGCCGGCCGCGACCCGGGCCGTCGGGGGGGCCAACCACAGCAATCCCGTCTCGATCATCGTCCCCTGCCACCGCGTCGTCGGCAGCGACGGTCGCCTGACGGGCTACGGCGGCGGCCTCTGGCGGAAGGAGTGGCTCCTCCGCCACGAGCAGGCCGATCTCTCCCTGGGTTGACAGGGCGGCCTCGGCTGAGGTTAGAATAAGGCTTGCCCAACCCCCTAAGGAGGCCCCTCATGGTCGAGACGCTGAGCCAACTCCTTCTCAACACCGTCCGGACCTACGTCAAGGACGCCCTGCTGATGGTCAAGAAGGACGGCCGCTACACCCCCATCTCCACCCAGGAGTTCGGCCGCCGGGTCGAGCACCTGTCGCTCGGGCTGGCCGACCTCGGCCTCGCCCCGGGCGAAAAGCTGGTCATCCTGTCCGAGAACCGGCCGGAGTGGACGATCACGGACTTCGCCGTGCTGTGCGCCGGCGCGATCACGGTACCTATCTACACTTCGCTCATGCCCGAGCAGATCAAGTACATCATCAACGACTCGGACGCCAGGATCGTCGTCTGCTCCAACCAGGACCTCTGGCTGAAGATCGAGGCCGTTCGGCCGGAGCTCCGGAACATCCACCATTTCATCTTCATGGACGAGGAGGCCCCGCGGGGCGTCAGCACGCTGGCCGAGGTCATGGCCCGGGGCAAGGTCCTGGCCGCGGCCGACCCGGCGCTCTTCGAGAAGCGGGCCCTGGCCGTCAAGCCTGACGACCTCGCCTCGATCATCTACACTTCGGGGACGACCGGGATCCCCAAGGGCGTCATGCTGACCCACGGCAACTTCGTCTCCAACTCCAAGGCCCTCGACGCGGTGACCGAATTCAGCGTCAAGGACACGATCCTCTCCTTCCTGCCCCTGTCCCATGTCCTCGAGCGGATGACGACCTTCTCCTTCCTATACAAAGGGGCCACGATCGCCTACGCCGAGAGCATCGACACCGTGGCCGAGAACCTCATCGAGGTCCGGCCGACGATCATGATCAGCGTCCCCCGCCTCTTCGACAAGATCTA
>CAYOYQ010000122.1:0-9003 GCA_964408215.1 uncultured Eubacteriales bacterium | reverse complement strand
GGGGCGGCGGGGGCGCCAGGAAGGCGCTGTAGACCTCGACCGTCGGCAGCTCGCCCGTCGACAGGAGCGGCATGACGATGGCCGTGACGATGAGGATGACATGAAGGATCAGCGCGATGGGAAAGATGAGGGCTTTCCGCGTCGTCCCTTTCTCGGCCGTGAAGAACGAGTCCTTGAAGACCGAGGGGACACCCGGCGCGCTGGCCGGTTTTTTCACTTCCGCCATGATGTTACCTCATGCTCGGGATATTACACACCGACAACGCCCGGTAGTATAGAAGAAAAAAACCGTTTTGACAAGGAAAATTTATCGCCTCCGGGCATTTTTCGGCTTGAACCATTTCTGCCAGAAAAGGACCACCGGGCAGGAGAGATAGATCGTCGAATAGACGCCCTCGATCGTGCCGACGAGCATCAGGAAGGCGAAGTCGTTGATGACCTCGCCGCCGAAGAGGAACAGGGCCCCGACCGTAAGGAAGACGGTCCCGGAGGTGATGATCGTCCGGCCCAGGCACTGGTTGATCGCGGCGTTCATGACCTCCTCGAGGGGCTTGCCGCGCATGATCTTCTGGTTCTCCCGGACCCGGTCGAAAATGACGATGGTGTCGTTGATCGAGAAGCCGACGATGGTCAGGATGCCGGCGATGATGGGCAGGTTGATCTCGCGGTTCGTGAACGAGTAGAACGTCATGGTGATGAGGACGTCCTGGAACAGGGTGAAGATGGCCGCGACGCCGAACTCGAGCTTGAAACGCAGGGCGATGTAAATGAGCATGCCGATGAGCGACCAGACGGTCGCCTGGACGGCCTTGCGCCGGAGGTCGGCCCCGACCTGCGGGCCGACCGTCTCGCGGCTCATGACCGTCAGCTTGCCGAGGTAGGTTTTGTCCTTGAGGAAGGCCTGGACCTCGGGCTTGAGCCCGATCCCGGAGAGGTCGGCGAAGTCGCGGATGATGCCGTTCTGGTTCCGGTAGGAGATGACCGTGCGGGCGGCCTCGGGGCCCGAGCCGGGGAAGGCGCCTTCGAGGAGCGCGGTCAGGCTCTTCTCGTCGAGCCCGTTGAGGTCGACGAGGCCGCCGGCCCGCTCGGCCTGGCCGTCGTCGCCGCGGAGGGCGCCGATGATCTTGTCGGCCAGCTTCTCGTGGGCCTCGAGCTGGTCCTGCTCCGCGGCCTTGACGCTGCCGGCCTCGATGGCCCGGATCTGGAACTCGCGGCCCGACTCGCCGGACTTCTGGACGGTGCTCTTGCCCAGGCCGACGGTCTGCAGCAGGTCGCGGATCTGGCCCTCGTTCGTCGGGGCCTTGGTCATGATCCGGAGGAGCGTGCCCTCGCCGAAGTCGACGCCGAGCTTGAGGCCCTTGAAGACCGTCACGTTGAGGACGCCCGCGAGGACGATCGCCGCGGTGACGGCCAGGGCGACGTACTTGTATTTCAGGAACCGGATGCTGGGGGTCTTGAAGAGTTGCATGTCAGATACTCAGTGTCTTGGCGGTCTTGGGGACGGCTAGATCGAAGAGGAGACGGGAGACGAAGACGGCCGTGAACAGGTTGGCGAAGAGGCTGATGGTCAGGGTCACCGCGTAGCCGCGGATGGGCCCCGTGCCGAACTGGAAGAGGAAGACGGCCGAGATGATCGTCGTCAGGTTGGAGTCGAAGATGGCCGCGAAGGCCCGGGAGAAGCCCTGGGAGATCGAGCTCATGACGCCCTTGCCCAGGGCGAGCTCCTCCTTCATGCGCTCGAAGATCAGGACGTTGGCGTCGACGGCCATGCCGATCGACAGGATGATGCCGGCGATGCCGGGCAGGGTCAAGGCCGCCTTGAAGTAGGCCAGGGCCCCGAACAGGATGATGACGTTGAGGACGAGGGCCAGGACGGCGTTGATCCCCGAGAGCTTGTAGAAAACGACCATAAAGGCCATGACGGCGACGATGGCCACCAGGCCGGCGAGGAGCCCCTGGCGGATGGAGTCGGCGCCGAGGGCCGGGCCGATCGTCCGCTCCTCGAGGTACTTGATGCCGGCCGGCAGCGCGCCGGCCTTGAGGACGATGACCAGGTCCTCGGCCTCCTGCTGGGTGAAGCGGCCGCGGATGATGCCGCCCGCGGCCCGCATGATCTTGTCCTCGACGACCGGCGCGGACTGGACCTTGTTGTCGAGGATGATGGCGATGTTCTTGCCGATGTTCGCGCCGGTGACCATCTCGAACCGGGCGCCGCCCTCGGGATTGAGGGAGAAGGAGACGGCCGGGTTGTTCCACTCGTCCGTCACCTGGCGGACCGAGCGCAGGTCCTTGCCGGTGACCGCGGCGACCTTGTCGACAAGGTAGAAGCCGCCCTGGCCCCGCTTGGGGTCGCCCTTGAGGACCACGGCGTCGTCGGGGACCTGCCCGTTGGTGGCCTGGAGCAGGGTGGCCTCGTCGGGCGCCGGGCCGGCCTTGACCAGCTTCCATTCGAGGACGGCCGTGACCTTGATCAGCTCCTTGACCCGCTCGGGGTCGTCGACGCCGGGCAGCTCGACAACGATCTTGTCGGCGCCCTGGCGCTGGATGAGCGGCTCGGAGACACCGAAGGTGTTGATCCGGTTGTCGATCGTCTCCTTGGCCTGGCTGACGGACTGGTCGCGCAGGAACTGGAC
The DNA here is from genome assembly GCA_964408215.1 of uncultured Eubacteriales bacterium. Taxonomy (GTDB): domain Bacteria; phylum Acidobacteriota; class Aminicenantia; order Aminicenantales; family Saccharicenantaceae; genus RBG-16-66-30. Next base: position 6,370 of record CAYOYQ010000122.1, on the reverse strand, counting down.
GACCAGCGGCTTGAGGGTCAGGGTGGCCCGGTCGCCGGCGAAGCCATAGTCCCAGTCCCGGGCGTACTCGTCGAGCATGTCGCGGGTCTTGACTTCGTCGTCGGCCAGGACGCCCTGGATGCCGATGCGGCCGAGGCCGTCCTTGGTGACCTTCTGGAAGGTGATGCTGTTCTTCTTCAGCAGCTCCTCGAGCCGGGCGATCTCCTGGTCCGTCTCGATGTTGATCGAGTCGTCGGTGATGACCTGGAGGACGAGGTGGATGCCGCCCTTGAGGTCGAGCCCGCGCCGGATCTTGGTGTCATTGAAGGGGTAGGCGAGGAAGAGCGCACCGGCGATGACGGCCAGCACCAGGACGGCCTTCCATTGGAGGTTCTTTTTCATGGGTCCTTCACTCTCGCGGGGGATGGCCGAGGATCTTGGGTCTTACTTGATCTCCGGCTTTTCGGTGTCGACGATCCGGCCGACGGCGCTCCTCAGGATGGAGATCGTCGTCCCGGAGCCGACGCGCAGCTCGATCAGGTCGCCGAGCCGGTCGTCCTTCTTGAAGCCCACGATGGTGCCGACGATCCCCCCGATCGTGATGATCTGCCGACCGGAGGTCAGGCTGGCGACCTCCTGCTGGTGCTTTTTCTGTTTCTTCCTCTGCGGCGCGATCATCAGGAAATAGAAGATCGCGAAGATCGCGACCATCATGAGGGGGAAGGCCCAGGGGGAGGCGGCGGCCTGTCCGGACGCCGGTTGCGGTCCTGCCAGGAATGCTCCGAACATCATGTCGTTTCTTCCTTTTGTGAGGCGTTCGAGATCAAACTCTTCTTCAACTGATCGAAAGAGTTGGATTGGATAGAATGGCGCATTTTCCGGAAGATGTCAAGGTAGAAGTGGAGGTTATGGATGGTGTTGAGCACGGCGGCGGCGATCTCGTCGCGCTCGTAGAGGTGCCGGAGGTAGGCCCGGGAGAAGGTCCGGCAGGTGGGGCAGTCGCAGGCCTCGTCGAGGGGCCTCGGGTCGCGGGCGTACTTCCGGTTCTTGATGGCGATCCGGCCCTGGCTGGTGAACAAGGTGCCGTTGCGGGCGTTTCGCGTCGGCAGGACGCAATCGAAGAGGTCGACGCCCCGGGCGACGGCCTCGACGATGTCCTCGACATAGCCCATGCCCATGAGGTAGCGGGGCCGGTCGGCCGGCAGGAGCGAATCGCCGAGCTCGAGCGTCTCGAAGAGGCGGGTCTTGGGCTCGCCCAAGCCCAGGCCGCCATAGGCGTAGCCGGCGAAGCCGACCGCCAGGACGTCCTCGATGGAGCGGGTCCGAAGGTCCCGGTCGACCCCGCCCTGCGAGATGCCCCAGAGCTGCTGCCGGGTCTCGCGCTCGGCGAAGCGGGCCCGGGAGCGGCGGGCCCAGAGGCCGGTCAGGCGGACGGACTCCTTGAGCGCCTCGGCGGAATAGGGATAAGCCGGGAAATGGTCGAGGCACATCAGGATGTCGGAGCCCATCCGGAGCTGGAGGTCGACGATGTCCTCCGGCCGGAGCAGGATGCGGCTGCCGTCGAGGTGCGAAGCGAACCGGACGCCCTCGTCGCCGACTCGGACGAGCGGCGAGAGGCTGTAGATCTGGAAGCCGCCGCTGTCGGTCAGGATGGGCTTCGGCCAGGAGATGAACCGGTGGAGCCCGCCCAGGGCCTCGATCGCGTCGACGCCGGGACGGAGGAAGAGGTGATAGGAATTGAGGAGGATGATCTCGGCGCCCAGGCTCTCGACCTGGGCGTGGGTCAGGGCCTTGACCGTGCCCTGGCTGGCCACGGGCATGAAGGCCGGCGTCTCGACCGCGCCGTGGGGAGTCTCGAGCCGCCCGGTCCGGGCGGAGGAGAGGGGATCGCGGGCGGTCGTCCGGAAGGCGTCGCTCATGGGGCGAACCGGAAGTAGATGACGTCGCCGTCTTGGACGGTGTAGTCCTTGCCCTCGAGCCGGATGGCCCCGGCCTCCTTGGCGTGAGCGAGCGTCCCGTGGCGAAGGAGCTCGTCCGCCGGGACGACCTCGGCCCGGATGAAGCCCTTGGCGATGTCGGAGTGGATGGCCCCGGCCGCTTCGACGGCCGAGGCGCCGCGGCGGACCGTCCAGGCCCGGACCTCGTCTTTTCCCACCGTGAAGAACGAGACGCGGTCGAGGAAGGCGACCGCTTGGGCGGCGAAGAGCGGGGCGCTCAGCTCCGTGAGCCCGTACTCGGCCTGGAAGGCCCGGCGCTCCTCTTCCGCCTCGAGGCCGGCGAGATCGCTCTCGATGCGGCCGCAGAACGCCAGGATCCGCCGTCCCGACGGGGACATGCACCCCCGGGACGTGTCCCCGATCGGGGCCGCGAGAGAGGGCAAGAGAGCTTCCGGTTCCCGTATCTTGGCCAAGTCCTTTTCGTCGATGTTGATGAGATGGAGCAGGGGCTTGAGGGTCAGGAAGGCGAAGCTGCGGATGAGCTTCTCCTCGGCCGGCGCGAGTCCGAGGTCGCGCAGGCCGCGGCCGGACTCGAGAAGCGGGCGGAGCTTCCGCAGGACCTCCCGTTCCTTTTCGGCTTCGGGGTCCCTCATCTTCTTGAGGTCCCGGTCGAGCCGCTCCAGGCGCCCGTCGACCAGGACGAGGTCGGCCAGGACGAGCTCCTCCTCCATGCCGCGGATGTCGGCGACGGGATCGACCCGGCCGCGGGCCGGCGGGATGTCGGGGTCGGCAAAGGCCCGGACGACGTGGGCGAGCCCGTCGGCTCTCCTTAGGTGATCGAGGAAGAGGCTCGTCTTGACCTCGCCGAAAGAGATGCCGACGAGGTCGACGAGGTCCATCGCCGCCGCGACCTTTTTCTTTTCGGGGTAGGCCGCGGCGATCCGGTCGAAACGGGGATCGGGCAGGTGAACGGTCCGGACGTTCGGCTCCTTCCGGCCGTCGTCGTAGGCCCGGACCTCGACGTGGGTCCCGGCAAGGAGGTTGAACAGCGTCGTCTTGCCCGTCTTGGGATAGCCGAACAGGGTGACGTTCACAGACTTAGTAAAGCCGGATTGGAGCGGAGTGTCAAGGAAACGGCCGCCCTTGAGCGGCCGTGCGTCGTGAGGGTGGAAATCCGGGACATGACCCATTTCTCCCGAAATGGGATCGTGTCCCTGGGATTTCCCCGAACGACGCGGCGAGAGCAACCGACTTGATGTGGCGCTCGTTTTCCTTTATATTAGCGGCTTAACGGACCGTGGCGGACATGAGCGAAGATAAGAAGAAACGGGACAAGAGCCTCTTCCGGGAGTATTTCGAGCTCATCGCGGAGACGGCGGTCTTCGTCTTCTTCGTCATGACCTTCGTCGTCCAGGCCTTCCAGATCCCGACCGGCTCGATGGAGCCCACCCTTCTTGTCGGCGACTTCCTCCTCGTCAACAAGATCGCCTACACCCGTCCCATGCTCCCGCTCGAGGGGAGCATGCTCGCCCGCAAGCCGATCGAGCGGGGCGACATCATCGTCTTCAAGTACCCGAAGGACCTGACCAAGGACTTCGTCAAGCGGGTCATCGGCCTGCCCGGGGAGACGGTCGAGATCAAGGAGAAGCAGGTCACCATCAACGGCCGGCCCCTCGACGAGCCCTACAAGGTCCATGTCGACAGCGAAGTGCACAACAAGAGCGACGTCTACAGCTACGACGACGTCATCCGCGACAATTACGGGCCCGTCACTGTCCCGCCGGGCCACATCTTCGCCATGGGCGACAACCGCGACAACAGCCTGGACAGCCGCTATTGGGGCTTCGTCCCGATCTCCTCGATCAAGGGCCGGCCCTGGCTGATCTACTTCTCCTACAAAGCCGAGCGCGATTCCTGGCAGAAGACGGGGATCCGGGACCGCCTCAAGAAGTTCGTCAGCTTCATCCCCAAGGCCCGCTGGGGCCGGATGCTCCGCATCATCAACTGAGCCTCGGGGGTCCTCTCCGTTCGCCGGACTCGGCGCCAAAACAACTCGCTCGGCTTGCGCTAAGCCTCGCTCAAACACGGTTTGTCGGTTTCCATGGAAACTTCCCTCGTCCGGCTCCGGAACGGCTAAATCAGCCCAATGCTCACTCCGACGACGCCCCTCGGCTCTATCTTAGCGGCCGCGGCCGCCAGGCCAGGTTGACGGGGCTCGGCGGAAACGTCTAACATGGGGTCATCGTGAAGAAGGCGGCCAAGCTCGTCACCGGCGAGGAGTCCGTCGAGGGCGTCCTCGACGACATCGTCTTCTACAATCCCGAGAACGGCTACACGGTGGCCAAGTTCCTGCCCGAGTCCGGCGAGCCGATGACCGTCGTCGGCTTCTTCCCGCCGCTCACGCCGGGCGAGGTCCTGCGGGTCCAGGGCGCCTGGGAGCTCAACCCGCGCTTCGGGCGCCAGTTCAAGGTCGACCGCTTCACCCTGACCCTGCCGGCCTCGGTCGGCGGGATCGAGAAGTTCCTGGCCTCGGGCCTCGTCCACGGCATCGGCCCGGTCCTGGCCAAGCGCATCGTGGCCGCGTTCGGGGCGGCCACGATCGACATCCTGACCGGGGACCCGGACCGGCTCCTCGAGGTCGAAGGGGTTGGCGCGGTCAAGCTCAAGGAGATCAAGCGGTCCTGGGTCGAGCACCAGGACATCCGCGACCTGATCATGTTCCTTCAGGACCACAACGTCTCGACCAGCCTGGCGACGAAGATCTACCGGCAGTACGGGGACCGCTCGTTCACCGTGCTCAAAACCGATCCCTACCAGCTCAGCCTCGACATCTGGGGCGTCGGCTTCAAGACCGCCGACCAGCTCGCCCTCAAGCTCGGCCGGGACCCGGGCTCCCTCGAGCGGGTCAAGGCCTACGTCCTTTATCTTCTCGAAAAGGACAACGAGCAGGGCCACATCTTCTCCCTCGCTCCCGGGGTCGCGGAAACGTGCGTCGTCGATCTCGAGGTCCCGGCGGACCGGGTCGAAACGGCCCTGGCCGCGCTCATCAAGGCCGGACAGATCGTCGCCGAGGACCTGGCCGGCGGCCCGGCCCTGTACCTGCCGTTCTTCCACCAGGCCCAGGACGAGGTCGTCCGGTCGATCCACAGGCTCTCGGGCTTCCCCTGCCGCCCGCCGGACTTCGACCTCGACCAAGCCGTAGCGGCGACCGAGTCGGCCCAGGGGATCTCCTTCTCGCCCCTCCAGCGCCAGGCGATCAAAGAGTCGTTCGAGCGCAAGATCCTGGTCATCACCGGCGGCCCAGGCACGGGCAAGACGACCATCGTCCGGGCCGTCGTCGAGATCTTCCGCAAGTGGGGCCGCGCGGTCCTGCTCGCGGCCCCGACCGGCCGGGCGGCCAAGCGCCTCGCTGAGACGACCGGCGAGGACGCCCGGACGATCCACCGCGTCCTCGAGTTCCAGCCGAAGAAAGGGACCTTCAAGCGCAACGAGTCCAATCCGCTCGGCGGCGAGGCCCTGGTCGTCGACGAGTTCTCGATGGTCGACCTGCCGCTGATGTTCCATCTCCTCAAAGCCGTCCCGCCGGCCATGCGGCTCGTCCTCGTCGGCGACAAGGACCAGTTGCCTTCGGTCGGGCCGGGGACGCTCCTCAACGATATCATCGCCTCGGGGACGGTCGGCGTCGTCCGCCTCGAGGAGATCTTCCGCCAGGCCAAAGAGAGCCTCATCGTCGAGAACGCCCACCGGGTCAATCAGGGCCGGTCGCTCGTCAAGCCGGGGAAGGACGACAAGGACTCCGACTTCTACTTCGTCCGCCAGGACGACGCCCGGAAGGCCTTCCAGACGATCCTCAAGATGTGCTCGTGGAGCGTCCCGCGCAAGCTCGGCCTGAGCCCCCTCTCGCCCCAGATCCAGGTCATCAGCCCGATGTACAAGGGCATCGTCGGCGTCGACAGCCTCAACACGGCCCTCCAGGAGAGGCTCAATCCCGGCGGGGAAGGGCTCCAGGTCGGGGCCCGCGTCCTCAAGCCCCGCGACAAGGTCATGCAGCTCCGCAACGACTACGACAAGGACGTCTTCAACGGCGACATCGGCTCGGTCGTCGACGTCGACCGGGCCCGGTACCGCCTCTTCGTCGACTTCGAGGGCCGGACCGTGGCCTACGAGAAGGACGAGCTCAACGACGTCACCCTGGCCTACGCCGTGTCCGTCCACAAGGCCCAGGGCAGCGAGTATCAGGCCGTCATCATGCCCCTCCTGACCCAGCACTTCATCATGCTCCAGCGCAACCTCTTTTATACGGCCCTGACCCGGGCCAAGACGCTGAGCATCGTCGTCGGGTCCTACAAGGCCCTTTGGATCGCGATCAAGAACGACAAGCCGGTCAAGCGCAACTCCCTTGTCCGGGACAAGCTCGCGGCTCTAGCGGCGCCGTGACCGGGCGCCGGGGCGAT
>CAYOYQ010000121.1:0-9007 GCA_964408215.1 uncultured Eubacteriales bacterium | reverse complement strand
GCCCCTCGATGCCCTTGGACCGGACGCCGTCGACGACCCCGAGGATGGCCCGGCCCTGCTCCGTTTCGGCCACCACGACCTCGGCCGGATTGGCCGTGGCGCAGAAGATCCGGCAGACCTCGGGCACGGCCTTGACGGCGTTGAGGATGTTGACCGGGAAGCCGCCGGTCATGACGATGATGAAGGCGTGCCCCGCCCCGATGGCGAAGGCATTGGTCCGGGCGATCTCGACGAGGGCCTCGTTGTTGCCGGTGTGGCGGACGAGGGCCAGGCCCGAGGACTCGCAGAAGGCGATCCCGAACTTCAGGTGCGGGGCGGTCGTGACGATGGCCTCGTGAAGGTCCTCGACCGTCTTGATGAAGTGGGCCTGGCCGAGGATGACGTTCATGTCCTCGGGCTTGACGATCGGAACGACCTTGAGCTCCATGGGAGCCTCCTTGGATCAGCGTAGGACGAGCTCGGTCGCGATGTGCGCGGCCGCCTGGGTCGACTTCTCCTCCGCGTGGAGGTGGAGCGAGTAGGTCCCGGGGGCGACGCCGGCGAGGTCCAACTCGACCGATTGGACGAACAGGTCGCCCCAGACGACCTTGTCGTGGAGCGTGATCGGCACGTCCGTCCGGGCCCCCGTTTTCATTTCGACGAGGAAGGCCCGCAGGCCGATGAGCGGCTCGGCGATGCCGCCGACGGAGCAAGGAACGGCGCAGAAGACCTTGGTCGTGCCGGCGGCATACGGGCCGAGCGCCGGGGCGAGCAGGGTCCGGTCGAAGGCGTAGAGATCGGCCCAGGACGTCTTCGACTCGCCGGCGCGTCGTCGCGCCAGGCCGGCGCCTTCAAGGTAGGCGGCCTCTTTTGCCTGGCGAAGTAGCAGGATCGAGTGGAGACGGAGGCCGGCCGCCGCGGGGGGCGGGACGAAGACCCGGCAGGAGGCCACGGCGGCCCGGCCCGTGTCGAGGTTCCGGGCGACGACGCGGCAGCGGTAGGCCCCGGGCTTCAGGAGCCCCCCGGAGCCGTAGAGGACATCCCGGTCGCGGGACCCGGAGAGGTCGTGGACGGCCCGCCTCATGTCGGCGAGGTTCTCGTCCTCGTCGAAGAAAAAGGAGACGATCTCGACCTTCGGTCCAGCCAGGCCGGCCAAGGTCCCGGCCGGGAGCCGGGTGAGAGCGCCGAGGTTCATGTCCGGGCCGAAGGGGGCGGCCAGGGCGGTCATCTCCGCCTCGAGCGGGGCCTGGAGGACCGGCCTATCGCTCAGGGCGAGATCGAAGAGGGCGAACTCCTGCTCGAGGGCGGACATGTCCTTGAACGGGACGGGGTTGTAGAACCCCCTCGGAGCGCTGACCTTGAGGTCCTTGCGCTTGACGTCGACCGTGATCTCGTGGAAGCGGCCGTCCCAGGTCTCGTTGACGGGATAGCCGAGAACGTAAAAGGCCCCGGTCATGGTCTCGAGCCGGCCGAGGTTGCGCTCGTACTCGTTGATGTTCCCGTAGTAAACGCCCCCGGTGTCCTTGGCGAGCTTGGTCAGGGGGTAGAGCCCGGTGAAGTCCTCGTTCTTGAAGAAGAGGTCCGGATTCTGCTGGACGCCGGACGTCGTGAACATGAACCGGCCGGCCCCGCGGGTCAGCCCGAAGGTCTGCTCGTCGTAGTCGAAGAGCGACGGGACCTTGGCCGATTCCCGGGTGTCGAACGAGAAGATCTGGCAGTTGGCCGAGCTGAGCTCCTTGAGCAGGTTCTCGTAGTCGGTGCGGAGGATGTAGTCGCCGACGTTGATCGGGGTCCTGGTGCTTCCGATCTCCTGGTGCATGTACATCATCGAGCCGGCGATGCCGTGGGAGAAGAGAAGGATGTGCTTCTGCCCGGGAACGTAGCGCAGGGCCTCGGCCAGGGTGGTCAGCTTGTGGATGAAATTCCGGGCCTGGTTCTTGGACTCCTGGCGCCGCCAGCTGAGGTTGGCCTCGCTCCTCTCCATGGACGGCTGTGTGCTCGAGCCGACGTTCGAGGCCTGGCCGCCCGTCGCGGACCGGTCCTCGAATTGGGCCAGCCAGTACTCCTGTTCCAGGCTCTCGGCGCGCCCGGCGGCCTTGCCGAGGTCCACGACCTCGAGCGCCTGGCGGACCTTGGCGTGATCGGTCGTCAGGAACTCGTTGATGGACAGGCCCCGGGTCAGGGAGTAGGACAGGAGGGCGATCTCGTCTCCCGGCTTGACCTCCTTGTCCATGAAATGGAGGGCGGCCTCTTTGGCTTTTTTGACCCCGCGGGGATTGTTGAAGGCGAAATCGAAGAGGATGACGAACTTACGGCTCATGCCGGCGTTCTCGGCCGGGCTGGCCCCGCCGGGGGGAGCGGGCGCGGCCGCAACAGGGACCGGCGGCGCGGCGGCGGGAACGGGCGCAGCCTCCCCGCCGGGCCCGGCGATCTTCCGGACCTCGAATTCGGTGATGGCCACGGGCTGGCCGTTATCGGTCAGGACGAAATCGTCCTTGGCCAAGTCCGGGACCGGGGTGCCCTTCTTGTCCATGACGTAGACCTGGACAAGATGAAGGACGACCGAGACCTCGACCTGGATCGGCTTTTGAAGGGATTTGGGGATGTCCTGGCTCCGGGGGGCGCCGGCCGGCGCCGGCCCCGTTCCGGCCAGGACGAAGAACGCCAAAGCCGCGAGGACTCCCGCGGCCCGTCCCGGTTTTCTCATAGGATAAATTATAGTCCTCGCGGGCGCCATCAATCAAATCCGGGGCCGTCCGTCCGGCCGCCCGATCGACAGGCGTTTTCCCCGGGGCGCGGCCCGGTTGATTCTCCCGCTGCCGTCGCTTATGATGCGGGGGTCGGCCCGGCCCGGAGCCGGCCGACGCCGAGGAGGTCCCATGAAGCCAAGTCGCAGATTCGCCGTCGCGCTCGCGCTCGCGGCGGTCCTCGGGCCGGCCCTCGCCGCGGGGCCGTCCGGCCAGCGGATCTATTGGGGCGACTCCGTCCCCAAAGGATGGAACGGAGATTGGCCGGCGAAGCTCCGCACGGTCGCCGAGCGCTCGGGCTACACCCGGACCGCCTCCTCGACCGAGGTCCTGGAGTTCCTCGACGCGCTGCGCTGGTCGAGCGACAAGGTGACGATCATCAACATGTTCACGACGACCCTGCGCCGAACGGGCGCGGCCGCCGTGCTGGCCAGCCCGCGGGTCGCGACGCCGGACGAAGCGGCCAAGTCCGGGAAGACCGTCGTCTATCTCCAGGGCAACATCCACCCCTACGAGCCCGAGGCCAAGGAAGCCCTGATGATGCTCATGCGCGACATCCTTTTCGGCCGGCGCCGGGGCCTCCTCGACACGCTCGTCATCATCGTCTGCCCGAACCTCAATCCCGACGGCACCGACACGCTGAGCCTGAACGAGGGGACGCCGCACTTCGTCGGCTCCGGCGTCAACGCCCAGGGCGTCAACCTCAACCGCGACGCCGTGCGGATCGAGACGGCCGAGATCGCCGGGCTCTATCGCGCGGTCTTCAACCGCTGGGACCCCGTCCTCGTCTACGACGGCCATCTCATGGGCCGCGTCCAGCACGGCTACGCCATCGGGTACGCCACATGCACAGTGCCGGCCGCCCACCCCGGCCCCCGCGAGTATGTCTTCGACAAGCTCTTTCCGGCCGTGCGAGAGGCGACCCGGAAGACCTTCGGGCTGGAGGTCTTCACCCACTGCGAGGCCGATCCGAAGTGGCCGCCGACCGTCTGGAGCCACGAGCGGGCCCTGTGGACGACGGAGGCCAAGTTCATCGTCAACGCCTACGGCCTGCGCAACCGCATGGCCATCCTGGCCGAAACGCCGGGCCACGAGTCCTTCGAGCGCCGCATCTACGCCCACTACGCTCTCATCTCCGGCGTCCTGGACTACGCCGCGGCCCACGGACGGGAGATGCAGGAGGTCTGCCGGGCCGCCGACCGGGAGATCGTCGAGGCCGTCAAGGCCAAGGCCGAAACGGGCGAGCTGCGGAACTTCGTCGCCGGGACGTACGGTTCCTACGGCCGGGTCGATATCCTCATGTACAAGGAGAGGAACGTCTCGGCGCTCGTTCCCGGGACGAGCGTCCGGGCCAAGATCGCGCCGCACATGCTAGGGGCGCCGGAGCTCGTCCGCGGCGTCGATTTCCTCTGCAAGCCGGTCGGGACGGTCGAGGCCAAGGTCCCGCGCGGCTACCTCATCCCCGCCGAGCTCGGCTTCGTCGCCGAGAAGCTGCGGGCCCACGGCGTCAGGGTCGAGACGTTGGCCCGGCCGGTCAAGGCCGCCGGCGAGGAGTTCGTCATCGACAAGGTCGGCCAGGGCCGGAGCGGCGGCTATGGCCTGGTCAAGCTCGAGGGGGGCTTCGCCCCGTCCCCGGCCAGGGAATTCCCGGCCGGAACGTTCCGGGTCGATATGGCCCAGCCGCTGGCCAACGTGACGTTCTATCTCCTCGAGCCCCAGGCGGCGGACGGATTTGTCGGCTGGGGGGTCTTCGACGACGCCTTCAAGGCCGCGGGCGCCGGCGAACGGAGCCTCGTCTATCCGGTCTACAAGTATTTCAAGATCCTGGAGTGATCTCCCGACGGAGGCCCCGGGATTCAATCAACCGGCCGGGCGGCCGACTAAAGGTCGGAAGCGGGCCGGACCCTTGCGCGATCCCGGCGATCGGCCTAGAATGTCCCGCAAGCGTCCCCGGTTCCCCGGGGGCGGTCGGACCTGAGCTCGTTCCGCAAGAAAGGAGTTCCGATGAAAAAGTCCTTGGCAATCCTCGTGATCGGTCTTTTCGCGCTCCTGATGGCCCTTCCCCAGACCTCGGCGGCCGGCATCAAGTTCGGTCTCAAGGGCGGCGCCAACATCGCCAATGTCAACGGCAATTGGGACGAAGCCCTCGGCGACTGGAAGAGCACGGTCGGCTTCTGCGGCGGCATCTTCCTCGAGCTCAACTTCGGCAAGGTCCTGACCATCCAGCCCGAGGTCCTCTACACGATGAAGGGCGCGGACACGGGCGACGGCAAGCTCAAGTTCGACTACCTCGAGATCCCGGTCCTGCTCAAGGTCCGCATCCCCACCGGGAGCATCCATCCGTTCATCTTCGCCGGCCCCGCTTTCGGCTTCGCCCTCAAGGCGGCCATCGACGAGTACCAGCTCGACGGCATGCCGACATCTGACTACAGCGCCGTCTTGGGCGGCGGCCTCCAGCTCGGCCGCTCCATCCATGTTGACGTGCGCTATACCATGGGGCTGCAGAAGCTCGAGATCCCCGACCTGGATACGATCGACCTGAAGAACGGCGTCCTCTCGGCGACGCTCGGCCTGGCTTTCTAGGCCGACCTGCGGCCGGGACCGCGGACGCGCCTGGCCGGACCTTAAGGCGTGCGGCTCGAGACCCCGAGCGGGGTCCAGGCCGGGGGCGCCGCGAGGAGAGTGCCTGCCGGCGCGGGCCGGGGCCGGAGCTCCACGGAGAGGTCGCCGCCCGCGAAGAAGCTGGGCTGAACGAATGACGACGCGAACAGCGTCTCATGGCCCATCCCGACGCAGGCCAGGACCCCTTCGAACGGCTCGAAGGGCCCCGACGCGGGGATGTCGATGAGCGTGTAGTGCTTCCTCTTCGTGAACAGGGGCTCCTTGACGTGGGGCTCGAGGAAGTTCCTCTGGCCCCCGCCTCCCGTGATGGTCATGAGGACGCCCTTGTAGATCGTCGTCGCGTGGACGTGCCGGTGGCCGAAAGCGGCCAGGGCGACGTGATGCCGGGCGAGAAGGTCGAGGAACTCCGCCTCGTTCTCGAGACGCGGGGTGAAGAAGGCGGCCAGGCCGGGATGGAACCTCCGGAAGGGCTCCTTCGGCGGAACGTGGGCGAAGAAGACCTTGCGGGCCGGGAACGGCGCTTCAAGGACGGCCTCGAGCCAGGCCAGCTGCTGCCGGCTGAAGCCCGGCTTCCCGGCCGGGCGGACGTCGCTCATGACGACGAAGCGGATACCGTCCTTGTCGAAGAACAGATCCTTTTCCCCGAAGAAGGCCCGGGCGATCCGCTCGCCTTCATCGCGGACGTCGTGGTTGCCGTCGACGTGCAGGATGGGGCAGGGCGGGTCGGCGATGGCCTTGAGATAGGCGCCGTAGTACTCGACGACGGGCGAGACGACGCGGTCCCCCAGGTGGACGATGAACGAGGGACGGGGCTCGAGGGTCGCGATCTCGCCGAGGAAGGTCCGGAAGGTCCGGTTCTTGTCGGAGATGGTGTCGCCGATAACGACGAACCTCAGGGCGCCGCCGTCGGGACGCGCCGCGACCGCCCGGGCGGCTTCGGCGTTGGTCGCGACGAGGCCCCGGAGACCGTCGGGGACCGAGGTCAGGGCCGGATCGTCACGGAACCGCGAGAGGTCATGGCCGCCGTCCTCGATCGAATAGGCGCACCGCCCCGTGATCAGGGCTAGGGCAAGGGACATGTAAAGGGCTCTCTTTCGGGTCATTCGTTCGTTCCATAGACGAAAGACCATTATAGCGGATGACACAAGCCGGCGGCGCCCGGGACGGGAAGATAGCGCGATCGAGCTGCGCTTACGCCGCCACGTCTCCGCGGGCGGAGGCGAGCTTGACCATCTCCCCCGGCCGGGTCCAGGCGGGGGGCCGCCTGGTGTATAATCGGGCCCGCCATGAATGATCCGCGCCCGCGAACCCGGCCGGCGTTCCACGTCATGGCCAAGCCCACCGGCGCCCGCTGCAACCTCCTCTGCGATTATTGCTTCTTCCTCGAAAAGGACCGGCTCTATCCCGGGAGCGACTTCCGCATGACCGACGGGACGATGGAGACATACATTCGGCAGACTTTCGAGGGCCAGGACGCGCCGGAGGTGACCATCGCCTGGCAGGGCGGCGAGCCGACCCTCATGGGGATCGATTTCTACCGCCGGGCCGTCGAGGTCTCGAAAGCGCTCGAGCGGCCCGGCCGGCGCGTCGGCCATTCCTTCCAGACCAACGGATATCTTCTCGATGACGTGTGGTGCCGCTTCTTCCGCGACAACGGCTTTCTCGTCGGGCTCAGCCTCGACGGCCCGCGGGAGCTCCACGACGCCTATCGCCACGACAAGGCCGGACGGTCCGTCTTCGACCGGGTCGAGCGGGCTGCCCGGCTGATGCAGCGCCATGGCGTCGAGTTCAATGTTCTCTGCACGGTCAACGCCGCGAACAGCCGGCGCCCGCTCGAGGTCTACCGCTACTTCCGCGACGGGCTCGGGACCCGCTACGTCCAGTTCATCCCTATCGTCGAGCGGGCGGACGAAACCGACAATCAAGAAGGGATGAGGGTGACCGGCCGGACGGTCGAGCCCGGGCAGTACGGCCGTTTCCTCATCGAGATCTTCGACGAGTGGGTGCGCCGGGACGTCGGGCGGATGTACGTCCCGTTCTTCGACGCCGTCCTGGCCTCCTATTATTTCGGGACGTCGTCCGTTTGCGTCCTGCGCCCGGCCTGCGGGGACGCCCTGGCCCTCGAGCACAACGGGGATCTCTATTCCTGCGATCACTTTGTCGAGCCGGCGCATCGTCTGGGGAATATCAATGAGACGCCGGTGGCCGAGCTCATCGCGTCTGAACAACAGCGGGCCTTCGGCCGGGCCAAGTCCGAAACGCTGCCGGCGTACTGCCGCGGCTGCGCCTACCTCTTCACCTGCCACGGGGAGTGCCCGAAGAACCGCCTCCTCACGGCGCCCGACGGCGAGCCGGGACTGAACTGGCTCTGCGCCGGGCTCAAGGCGTTCTTCCGTCACGCCGACCGGCCCATGCGGATCATGGCCGACCTGCTTCGCCGCGGCCGGCCGGCCGACGAGGTCATGAAGGTCCTGGCCGTCGAATAGAGCGCCGTGTCAGCTCAGCGGAACAGCCGTGGAGCGAGGTCGGAGAGGTAGATCCTCCAGTTGGCCCAGGTGTGGCCGCCGGGCGTCTCCTTGTATTGATAGGCAAAACCGTTCGTCTTGAGCACATCGATCAAGGTCTGCGTCCCCGTGTAGGCCAGTTGGTCCCGGACCCCGCAGCCGACGTAGTAGAGCCTGACGCCGCTTTTCTTGAGCGCGGCAAACCGCTTCAGGAGCGTCTCATCGGCAGTCCGGAGCCCGGCGCTGAAGACGCCGATGTAGCCGAACGTCCCCGGATTCGCGTTCGTGGCGGCGACCGTATGGCCGCCGCCCATCGACAGGCCGGCCAGGGCCCGGTTGTCCTTATCCTTCCTGACCCGGAAGCTCTTTTCCATGTAAGGGACGATGTCCTTGACCAGGCTCTGGGGGAAGGCACTCTGGAAGGCAGGGGCCGCTCCCGCGGGAGGGGCCGGCGCTGCGGGCGCCGCCGCCGGGGCCGGGGCGGGCCCGGCCGCAGCCGCCGGCCTTTGATAGGCCGTCCCCCGGCCGACGTTCTGGCCGGCGTTGCCGTTGGGCATGACCACGATCATCGGCTTGGCCCGGCCCTGGGCGATGAGATTGTCGAGGATCATATTCGTCCGGCCGAGCGTTGTCCAGGCGTCCTCGTCGCCGCCGGCGCCGTGCAACAGATAGAGGACGGGGTATTTCCGGCGTCCGGTCTCGTAGCCGGGAGGCGTGTAGACGTACATCCGCCGGGCCATCTTCAGGGTCGGGGACGGGTACCAGACCTGCGAGACCCGGCCGTGCGGAACGTCCTTCATGGCATAGAGATCGGAAGCCGGGCCGGGGACGAGCAGGATGCTGTCGAGGCGGGCGCCGTCACGCTTGGAGTCGGCGTTGCGGGGGTCGAGGGTCCGGACGCCGTCGACGCTGAACGTATAGCCCCAGAGCTCCGGGGCCAGCGGGCCCACCGTGACGGACCAGACGCCCTTTTCGTCCTTGACCATGGGGACTTCGGCCCCGCCTTCCCAATCGCCGTCGAGCTTGACCGCGAGCGCGTCGGGAGCGAGGAGCCTCATGGTGACCCGCCCGTCGGCGAGGATCTCCGGCGAGACCGGGCCGGGGTCGCGGCGGGGGGCCGCCGGGCGTTCCGGCTGCCCGGGCCGGGCGGGGGCC
>CAYOYQ010000120.1:0-9043 GCA_964408215.1 uncultured Eubacteriales bacterium | reverse complement strand
CCCGGCCCGGGCCGGGGATCTTGGTGGCGATCATGAAAGAGTCGCGGGGCCGGCCCTTGATGACCTCGCCGATCATCTGCTCGTTGCGGCCGCGCTGGTAGCCCCAGGCCGTGTCGAAGAACGTGATGCCCGCTTCGAGGGCGGCCTGGACGACCGCCGGATTGTCGGCGTTCATGACGCCCATGCTGACGATGGGGATCTTGAGGCCGGTCTGGCCGAGCGTCCGGATGATCGGCTTCCCCGGGGCGGCGGCGGCCGGGCCGCTCGCCTGCCCGCCGAGGGCGGCCGACTTGACGGCGGCGGGGACAGCCCCGACCGCGGCCAGGCCGGTCAGGCCTGTCTTGAGGAAATCCCTCCTGTCGAGCTTTTTGCCATTACCGGTCATTCTCTCCTCCTGTAAAGATCTCTATTTATCGGATAAGGTCTTCATGAACTCGACGATGGCGTCCTCTTCGTCGGCCGTAAGGCCCAGGTCGCCCATCTCGGCCGTGTTGACGTTGGCCCCGACCTCGGGGGCCGGCCAGCCGGCGCCGGCGACATCGCGGGTGTTGTAGAAATGGACGACGTCCTTGAGGCTCTTGAAGAAGCCGTTGTGCATGTACGCTTTGACGAACCCCGGCGACGGCCGCTTGTCCACGTTCCTCAACGTGGGGGTGCGGTGCTTGCCCATGTTGGCCGCCGCCCGGGACTTGGCGGCGTCGACGGTCGCGAGGAAGCCGCCGAGGCCCGCATCGATCCAGGCCTTCCCGTCGGGATTGAAGGCCTGGCCCTGATCATAAAAGGGGTTGGCCGGGTTGCGGGGAATGCCGAGGTTATCGTACTTATAGTCCGCGAAGACCGGGGCAAGGCCGCTCTCCGAGGTCAGAACATGGCACTTGGCGCACATCCCCTTGGTGTTGAAGAGGACGAGGCCCCGGAGCTCGCGCTCGTCGAGACCCAGGCCGCGGAAGTCCTTGGCGCTGGCTTCTTCGATCGATCCGACCTCGAGGCCCTTGGCCTTGGCCGCCCGCCAGAAGTCGTCGAACTTCGAGCTGAAGGGGTTGATCTCCGCCGACCGCTCGTAGGCGGCGATGGCCCGGCCGATATTGTCATAGGCGACCTGAGGGTCCTTTCCGGCATCGAGGGCGCCCGGCCCGAAGACCATCTCGAAGAGGCCGGCATAATCCGCTTTCCTCACCGCCGCGACAACGCTCTTCGCGTCGGGCATGTTCTGCTCGAGCGGGTTGAGGAACGGCCCCATGGCCTGCTCGGCCAGCGGGTCACCCAGGACGTCCCCGGTCGCCCGGCCGTCCCAGAACAGGCCGCCGACGAACTCGCCGTCGTCATTGAGATGGAGCTTCGGGCTCCAGCCGGCGTAGGCGGCGGCGGGGGGTTTGCGGTTCCCGAACCGCCCCTTGAGCGCGCCCTCGTAGACGCCCGCGGCCCTGTTGGAGTGTTCGCTGGGCCCGGTGAAGCCGACCGAAGGCCCGTGGCAGGCGGCGCAGTCCTGCCCGGCCGGCGTCGAGAGGCTCTTATCGAAGAAGAGCTTCTTGCCGAGCTCCTCGATGGGCGAGAGCTTCGCCGCGGCGTTCTGAGCGGCGACAGAAGAGATCCAGGCGGACGCCGCGACGGCGACAACAGCCGCGATGACGGTCCTTCTCATGGGCCCTTCCTCCTCCGGCCGGGCGGACGACCCGCCTTAGCGTGATTTTCCGACGGTGGAGATGTCCATTGTATAGATTGGGCCGGAGTTGTCAAACGCCCCGCCGCGGGCGCCGGAGCCCCGGTTTGACTTTTCTCCCCCCCGGGCTATACTGACCTTCAGCCATGAGACGGTCCGCCCTGCGTTATCTGCCCTTGCTCTTCGCCGGCCTTCTCCTCCCGGCCGCCGGGGGGGGCCAGATCGCGGCGCCGCCTGACGATTTCCCGCTGCGGACCTTCTTCTCCGTCCGTTCGGCCCAGCTCGACGATTCGATCCCCAACATCCTCCGGGAGCAGTTCGAGAAGGACGACGGCGGCCCGCTGCGCTCGGTCTCCGTCGACCTCGACAAAGACGGCCGCCCCGAGAAGTTCGTCCTGTCGAGCGTGCCGACATCCGGCGGGGGCTACCAGTGGCTCGTCTTCGATCCGGTCCGGGGCACCGGCCGGGGCATCGTCATCGGGGCCATCATCTTCATCGGCCGCGAGACCGACGGCGGATATCCCCGGCTCGAGACCTACTGGAAGCAGGGCGGCGACATGTCCGTCGTCTTCCGCTACGCCTTTGATCGATCCCGCTACGGCCGCACCGCGACCCGGGCCCTGAGCCTTTGGGAGACGAGCGAGTTCTTCAAGGCCAAGCCCCCGCTCGACTTCGAACGGGAGCTGGCCGAGATCGAGATCAAGTAGCCGATGGCGTCGAAGCGTCCGGCTCCGCCCCTTGTCCTTGTCGCGGCCCTGATCCTGGCCCTCCTGGCCTCGCCCGCCTGCCGGCGGTCGGCGTCGAGCGCGGCGGCCGGCGCGAAGCGCCTGAGGATCGCCGTCATCCCGATGGGCACGACGCACGAGTTCTGGAAGGCGGTCCACGCCGGCGCGGAAGCCGCGGGCCGCGACCTCGGCGCCGAGATCATCTGGAAGGGCCCGCTCAAGGAGGACGACCGGAACGAGCAGATGCAGGTCTACGAGACCCTGGCCGAGTCCGGGGTCGACGGTCTCGCCCTCACGCCCATCGACGACCGGGCCATGCTCCGGCCGGTGGCCGAGGCCCGCCGGGCCGGTTTGCCGACGGTCATCTTCAACACCGCCCTCGCCGGCGGCGAGCACATCGCCTTCGTCTCGACCGACAACCGGCGGGGCGGCGTCCTCGCGGCCCGGGCCGTCGGGCGCCTCACGGGCGGCCGCGGCCGGCTGATCCTCATGCGGGTCATCGAGGGGGTCGAGGGAACGCGCAACCGGGAGGAAGGCTTCCTCGCCACCCTCCGGGCCGAGTTCCCGGCGATCGAGGTCGTCTCGGAGAACCAGTACGCGGGGCCGTCGACGGAAAGAGCGTACCAGACCATGGAGAACCTGCTGGCCCGCTTCGGGGCGGTCGACGCCGTCTTCACGCCCAACGAATCGACGACCTTCGGCTGCTGGCGCGCCCTCCAGGACCACGGCTTGGCGGGCAAGATCGTCCACATCGGCTTCGACTCATCGGCCAAGCTCATCGAGGCCCTCGAAAAGGGCGAGATCCAGGGCCTCGTCCTGCAGGACCCCGTCGCGATGGGCTATCTGAGCGTCAAGACGATCGTCGCCTACCTGCGCGGCGAACCCTACGAGAAGACCGTGGCCACGGCCGTCGTCCTGGCCGACCGCGAGAACATGAACGAGCCGGAGATCCGCCGGCTCATCCGGCCCGACCTGGCCATCCTCGAGAACAGAGAGTGAGCCCCCGGGCCGGGGGATCGACGAAGAGGAGGAGCCCATGATCAAGCCCCGTGGCGTTCTTCTTATGATCGCGGTCCTCTCGATGATCGGGCTGGTCCCCCTGGCCTCGGCCCGGCCGGACGGACAAAAAGGAGCCGCCGTGAAAGGACAGAGCCGACTGCACATCATCTCCTCGAGCCACCAGGACATCGCCTGGATGGACTCGCCCGAGAAATGCATCATCTTCCGCGACACGAACTGCATCACCCCGGCCCTGGCCATGATGGCCAAGGACCCCGCCTATTCGTTCACCATGGAGAACATGCTCAACCTGGCCGAGTACCTCGAGCGGCACCCGGAGCGCGCCGAGGAGATCGCCCGGCTGACCCGGGCAGGGCGGATGGAGTGGGGCGCGACATACAATCAGCCCTATGAGTCCCTCCTCTCGGGCGAGCAGCTCATCCGCGAGACCTATTTCGGCCGGCTCTGGCTCCGGCGGACCTTCCCGGGCGCCGACGCCAAGGTCTATTTCAATCCCGATGTGCCGGGCCGGGCGGCCCAGATGCCCCAGATCCTGGCCAAGGCCGGCATCCCCTACCTGCTCATGAGCCGCTACCACGAGGGCTTCTATCGCTGGGCCAGCCCGGACGGAAGCTCCGTCCTGGCCTACTCGCCGGGCCACTACGGCAACGCCGCGGCTTATCTCAACGCGGCGCCGGCCGAAGGAGCCAAGGCCGTCGCGGAGAAAGTCGCCAAGTGGCAGGGCTATTATGCGACCCGCGGCCTGCCGGCCGAATACCCTCTGCTCAACTCGGTCGATTTCTCCCAACCGACCGATTTCGGGCCGCTCATCCGCCACTGGAACGAGAGCGGGACGGGCGCGGGCGAGCCCCGGCCGGTCATGCAGTACTCGACGGCCCGGAAATTCTTCGAGGCGCTCGACGTCAAGCCCGCGCAACTCGAAACGATCACGGGCGAGCGGCCGGGCCTGTGGCTCTATATCCACGGGCCGACCCATCATTGGGCCATCACGGCCGCGCGCGAAGCCGCCCGGCTTCTGCCCGCGGCCGAGGCCTTCAGCACCGTCCGGTCGCTACTCGAGGGGAGCTTCGCGAATTACCCGGCCAAACGATTAGAGGCCGCTTGGGCGGCCGAGATCTACCCCGACCACGGCTGGGGCGGCAAGGAAGGTCAGATCACCGACCGACTCTTCCGCAAGAAGTATGAGTTCGCCCGGGACGAAGGCCGGGCCGTGCGCGACGACGCTCTTGCGGCGATCGCGTCCCGGATCGCGATCGATCCCGCCAAGGGCACGCCCATTGTCGTGTTCAATCCCCTGTCGTGGCCTCAGACCGGCCCGGTCAAAGCAAGCGTCCCATCTTGGGATCCCGCCGACCGCATATTGGACGGGGAGGGGCGTCCGGCGCCCATGCAGGCCGAGCGGGTTAGGAAGCCTGGTTCGGATCTGAACGTGATGACAGGTCGCCGTGAGCCATCCGGACAGCCTCTCGAGTTCATCGCCGCCGATGTCCCTGCCCTCGGCTATAAAACCTATTACCTCCGAAAAGAAGAACCGCCCGCCGTTCCCATCGACCCGGCCAGCATGACGCTTGTCGATCGGACCCAGACGACGATCGAGAGCGACTTCTACCTCATCACCCTCGCCCCCGGCGGCGTCTCCCGCATCTACGACAAGGAGCTCGGCCGCGATGTGCTTGACACGCGGAAGTTCAACGGCTTCGAAGTCTTCACCATGCGCTCTGTCGGCAACGGCGCCGGAGAGTTCGGCCGGGTCCAACAGCCGACCATGGAGGGCTTCGACCAGATGAGCCGCCATAGGCCCGCTTGGTATCTCGTCAAAGAGGAATCGGGCCCGGTCAAGTTCGTTTGCGCTTTTGAACAGCCTTTCGCCGGCTGCACGGTCCGGCAGAAACTCATCGTCTACCTTTCCATCAAGCGCGTCGACTGCGAGGTCTCCCTCCTCGGCTGGGACGGCGATCCTTACCGGGAGTTCCGCTTGGCCGTCCCGGTCGCCGCCGAGAAGGGCCAGGTGGCCTACGAGATCCCCCTCGGGGTCCTCGAGGTCGGCTCGGGCGAGGCCAAGGGCACGGGCGGGCCGGCTTACGGGAACCTCGTCTACGACGAAGAGATGAGGGACATCCGGCCGCGGGAGGTCCAGAACTTCCTCTACGGCGGCGACGACCGGTTCGGGCTGACCCTGACCACGAGCGTTGCCGTCAACGACTTCAAGGACCCGACAGACGACCCTGTTCCCTACCCTATTCTCCAGCCGATCCTTCTGGCCTCGCGGCGGAGCTGCCACGGCGAAGGCAACTGGTACCTTCAGGAGGGCGACCACCATTATAGGTTCTCGCTGACCAGCCACGCCGCCGGGTGGCGGAACGGCTACCGGGCGGGCGTCGCCCCGAACGATCCGCTCGTCGCCGTGGTGGCCCCGGCGGCCGCTCCGAAAGCCGACCTTCCGGAATCGAAGAGCTTCCTTCCCTATTCCGCCCCGAACATCGTCCTCTCGACTCTGAAGAAGGCGGAAACGGACGACGCCCTCATCCTGCGCCTTTACGACATCGAAGGAAAGGACACGGAGGCGGGGATCGAGCTCTTCGCCCCGACCAAGAGGGCCTTACGGACGAGCGTCATCGAGGAAGAGGGCGCCGTCATCACACCCAAAAAAGGAAAGACCGCGGTCCCGGTCGGGCATCACGCGGTCGAAACCGTCAAGCTCGTTCCCGACTGGAAAAGGCGTTAGTTTCGCGGCCCGGTGAGAATCCCCGGGCCTCCCGAGCGTCTTTAGGTGCGGATCACGAGACACGGGAGGTCCGGATGAAGAACAAGCTCAGTCCCGAGGAATTCGTCAGGCTGGCCATCACCCGCCTGCGCCTGGAGAACTACAAGGGCATCCACTCGATCTACAGCGGGTTCAACGACGCCTTCAAGACCTACTTCGACGGCGCCAATCCCATCGACGCGACGGGCGATCTGGCCAAGCAGGGCAAGATCGGGCTCCGGCCGGTCAAGGGCGGGGTCATGCTCTATCTTCCCGGCGAGGGCCCGGAGATGAGCCGCGGCGACATGGCCCTGAAGAAAATGGGCCTGCTCGACAAGCCCGCGGCCAAGGACTAGCCGGGCCGGTTGATTTTCGGCGGCCATCGCTCCATACTCTCCCCGAAGGAGGGCGCCATGGAGCGATGGACGCGCCGGAGATTCCTCGCGGGATCGGCCCAGGCTGCAGCCGGTGCGGCCTTGCTGGGGACATCCTGCGGCCCGAGCCTCAGGGACGGCGCGGACGGCGACCCGTTCCGCGACGGCGGCCAGGCCGTCATGTCCCTCGACGGGACGTGGCTCTTCCGGACGGACCCCGAGAAGCAGGGCGAGGCCCGCGCCTGGGCGGCCCTGCCTGCGGCCAAGGACGGTTGGGACGAGGTCGCCGTGCCGTCCACGTGGCAGGTCGCCGCGAAAACGGCCGACTACATGGGCGCCGCCTGGTATCGCCGGGACTTTCAGGCCCCGGCCGCGTGGAAGGGGAAGGTCGTCCGGGTCGAGTTCGAAGCCGTGTTCCATACGGCGGAGGTCTTCGTCAACGGCCGCAAGGCCGGCGAACACGCCGGCAAAGGCTATACCGCCTTCACGATCGACATCTCCGGCCTGGTCGAATTCGGCGGGGCCAACACGATCGCGGTCCGGGTCGACAACGCCTTCGCCCCGGACATGCTTCCGCGGGGCGACTCCTACGACTGGACGCCGGACGGAGGGATCACCCGGCCTGTCCGTCTCATCGTGACGCCCCCGGTCTACATCGAGCGCCTCTGGATCGATACGGTCCCCGATCTCGCCGCCGATGAAGCGTCTCTGTCGGTCTGGGCGACAGTCCATAACGCGACATCCCGAGCTGTCCGGATCCGGCCTGAATACGCTCTCAAAGAGGAGGCGACCGGGGCGGTGACCATGTTCGGCATGGGATTCCTTGAAGAAGAGATCCCGGCCCGGACGTCTCGCGACATCCATGTGACCTCCGGGAGCAACATACCTCACCCCAAGCTCTGGCATTTCGACCATCCCTTCCTTTACGTCCTAGAGGCTTCCATCTCCCGTAAGGCCAAGACCGTTCATAAGGCCTCGACGACCTTCGGCATCCGCAAGATCGAGGTCCGGGGCACGGAGTTCCTGTTCAACGGCGAGCCGGTCCGGCTGGCCGGGGTCGAGCGCATGGCCGGAAGCCATCCGGATCTCGGCATGGCCGAGCCGACCTCTTGGATCGAGCACGATCACGCCGACCTCAAGGAGCTCAACTGCGTCTTCACCCGCGTTCATTGGCCTCAGGACCGCCGGGTGCTGGACACTTGCGACCGCCAGGGCATCCTCATCCAGCTCGAGGTGCCGACTTGGGGGCCCGGAACGTTCCAGAAGCTCGACGGGGACCTCCTCGAGAAGATCACAGCCAACGGGCTCGAACAGCTCCGCGAGATGATCTCTCGCGACCGCAACCACCCCTGCGTCTTCTCCTGGGGCCTCTGCAACGAGGTCGACGGCCAGAACCCGGTCGCGCAGGGATTCGTCCGACGGATGCTCCGCGAGGCCAAACGCCTCGACCCGTCGCGCCTCTGTTCTTACGCCTCGAATTCGCTCCAAACGACGCCCGAGCGCGACGTCGCCGGCGAGATGGATTTCATCGAATGGAACGAGTACTACGAGACCTGGTACGGCGGCGACCCGGACAGGATGAGGGAGAACCTCGAGGCCATCCGCCGGGCCTTCCCCGAGAAGCCGATCGTCATCTCGGAGTACGGTTATTGCGCTTGCACGGCCGACCGGCCCGAGGACGACGCCCGGCGGGCGAGGATCCTCGAGACCCACAACGCCGTCTTCCGCGACTCTCCCTGGGTCGGCGGCTTCATCTTCTTCGACTATAACGATTACCGGACCCACATGGGCGACAAGGGCGAGGGCGTCTTCAAGCAGCGGGTTCACGGCGTCGTCGACGTCTTCGGCCGCCGCAAGCCCTCCTTCGAGGTCCTGCGCCGGGAGTCGAGCCCGGTCGGATCGCTCGAGGCGCGGCGGAAGGGCGCTGCCGTCATCGCCGTCGTCCGGACCCGGAAGGACCTGCCGGCCTACACGCTCAGGGGCTACAGGCTTCGCTGGACCGCCTTTGGGATCGGGGAGATCCCGCTCGAGCGAGGCGAGGCGCCGCTGCCCGAGGTCGCGCCCGGCGGGACGGCCGAGGCGCGGTTCGAGCCGAAGCAGCGGGGCGCGCGCGAGATCCGGATCGAGGTCGTCCGCCCGACGGGATTCGCCGTGGCCGCCGCCTCCGTTCGAGTCTGACCGGCCGCGCGGAGCGATCCGGCCGGCGCCCCCGCCTAGATCGCCGGCGCGGTCGGGGCGGCGGGCGCCTGCGCCTGCTGCTCCTCCATGTACTGGATGTAGAGGTCGGTCAGGTCCTCGTGGGCCAGCTCCGCGGCCGTCTTCAGCATGACCAGCCGGCCCTTGCGCATGAAGCCGATCCGGTCGGCCATGAGCTTGGCCCGGAAGATGTCGTGCGTCGACATGAAGACGGACTTGCCCTTGTCCCGCATTTGGACGAGGATCTCCAGGAACTCCCGGCCCGACTGGGGGTCGAGGCCCGAGGTCGGCTCGTCGAGGAGGACGTTGGCCGCGTCCTTGACCA
>CAYOYQ010000119.1:0-9135 GCA_964408215.1 uncultured Eubacteriales bacterium | reverse complement strand
GGGGATATCTGGTGCCGGAATCGCTCTGACAGGTTTCCCAATAATTGTGGGGAAGGGATTATTTCTTCTTGAGTGACTCGATGAGGTCCTTGATCTTCGGCTGGTCCGGGCTCGCCTCAAGCGACTTCGTCCAGGCCTTAAGGGCCTCCTCCTTGTTCCCCAGCCGGAGGTAGCAGGTGCCGAGGTAGTTCAAGATGTCGACGTTGGCCCCGAACCGGACGAGATAACTCGTGTAGTACGCCGCCGCCGGCTCGAACTCCTCGAGCGCCTGGCAGGCGAAGCCGAGCAGGGCCGGGACCTCGGCCGGAGAATTCTCGGCCTCGGCGAAGGGCAGGAGGGCGTCCTTGACCCCGACGTAGTCCTTGAGCCGGAAGAGCGCTTGGGCGTAGGCGACGGCATAGTCGACCCGGGTCGGGGCGAGGGCGCGGGCTTCTTCGAGCTTGGCCCGGGCGGCCTGGAGATCGCCCCGGTTCAGGAGTTGAACGCCCGTCGTAAAGATCTCTTCGCCGCGGCCGGAGACCGGGACGACCTTGGACATCACCCGGGGCCGGGGAATGGTCGGAGAGAGCGAGATCTCGAAGCTCTCCTTGGTCTGGGCCAGCTCCTTGCCGCCGCCGTCGAGCAGGGCCACCCGGACCCGATAATAGCCGGGCGGGAAATCCTTCAGGGATTGCGTCTCGATGACCCCCTCGCGCGGGACCTCGGCCAGCGGACGAGTGCGGCTCAGAAGCTCCTCCTCCTCCCTGAATAAGGCCGTCCGGAGCGTCCCGGACGAGCGAAGGTCGGCCGTGATGCCGGTCGGTTGATAGAAGAAAACGAGCGATTCCCCGGAGCCGAACGTCTTCCGCGTCTGGCAGAGGATCTGGGTGTCGCCGACCCTGAAGGGCACCCGCTCACGCGGGTCCGATCGGGCCCTCTCGGCCCCATAGCCCAGGAGAAGGGGCCCCAGACCGGGCGGCGACGACGGTCCGGGGACCTCGAGGGTCTCGCCCACCCCGGCGAATTCTTTGGAGAGCGTGTTCTTCAGGAGCAGGTCGAACGTATAGGTCCCGGGGACGATAGGGAAAGAGTCCTGGAGGGACAGGGACTGGGCCCGGATGTCCTCGAGCTCGTTGCGGGTCAGGCTCAGGGGGAAGTCCTTATCGAATTGGTAAACGGTCCGGCCGGAGGCGTCGGAGACGCGCCCGTTCAGCTGGAACCGGACCTCGTACTTGCCGTCGATCTCCTCCGCCGAGATCCGGCCGGGCTCGATCGTATAATGGACGAAGCTCGCCCCGTTGGCGTCCCGGATGACCTCGACGAGGGCGTCGCTGGCGATATAGTTGGCCGTATAATCGACCTCGATGAAGTCCTTGTATTTCAGGATGGCGTCGGCGTAGTCCGTCTGGACCTTCTTCTGGGGGGCCTGGGCGATGGTCGCCATGAGCCGGTTGGAGGCCAGCGATTCACTTCCGGGCTGGACGGCCTCGCCGGGGATGAGGCTCAGGGTTTGCCGGGCCAGGTTGGGTTCGAGCTCCTGGAGCTCCTTGTAGGCCGCTTGATCGTTGGTCATGGCGGACGACGCCCGGCTGACGTCCCGGTAGCCGCCCATCGAGCCGGCGATGAGGCTGCGCGGCCCGTGCTCGGTCGGCGAATAGAGGATGTAATCGCCGCCGCCGTCCTTGCGGAAGAAGATGACGTTGAAGGCCGTGGGCAGCCCCAGGTCCGGATCGCCCAGATAGAACCAGATCTCGGTCGGATAGACGCCGTTGACGTTGTCGTATTGTTCGATGTTCTTGGGCGGCCCGAGGATGATGTAGATCCGGCCCCGGTCCGTCCTCCAGCCGGGGAGAGGGCTCGAGCGTCCGTAGAACTTGTTGGCGTGCTCCACCCGGCGGAGGTGCTCCTCCTTGAACTCGTTCCGCGGCGTCCCGGGCGTGGGGTCGCGGTGTTTCCAGAAGGCGTCGATGAAGATGTCCCTCTCGCGATCGGTCTGGAGCTGGAGAAAGACGTCCCGCTCCCGCCTGGCGATGATATAGGCGACGTCCTCGTCGAGCCATCTCTTGTATCGCTCCGGCAGGGCGATCTTCGGCAGGGCCGTCTTGGCGGGGGCGGTCTTGGCTTGAGGGCCCGCCGGCCGGGCGGGCGGGAGACCGGCGGCGAGGGTCGGGACGATGACGGCCAGAAGGACGATGAGGCCCGGGATCTTCTTCATCGGCGCGCTCACGTCATTCTACTCTAGCCGTTTTCCCGGGGGACCGCAACCTGTCCCCAAAGTCCGGGACACGTACCCGAGGGACATGTCCCGCATAAAAAAAGCCCGGGGGGCGGCGCCCCCCGGGCGAAGAGCTGCGCGGCGAGAGCTAGAACTGGTACATGAAGGAGAGCCGGAACCGGCGGGGATCGCTGACTCCCGCGATCCGGCCCCAGTTCTCATAGAAGTTCGCGTTGGTGACGTTGGCCTTGTTGAAGATATTGAAGGCGTCGACAACGATGTGCAGGGACCCGTACTTCTTGAGGCTGAAGGTCTTCTCGGCCCGGAGGTCCAGGAGGGACAGGGACGGAAGGAGCGTGGGATCCGTGCTGCCGACGACCCGGCCCAGGCCGGCGGACACGACCTCCGAACCCCACAGGCCGGCCGGGATCGGAAAGAGCTGCCACAAGGGCCGGCCGGTCGAGAACCTGAACCGGGCGCCGAGATCGATGTTCACGTGGGGGATCGAATACGAGCCCGAGACCTTGAACTCCCACTTGGGGACGAACGGCAGCGGGCCGTCCATGTTGTTGATCGTGTAGTTGAGGCTGGCCATCCAGGTGTCGTCCGTCAGCATGGGCCCCATCATGTTGTCGTTCTGGCGCTGGGTCCGTTGGGCCGTGCCGTCCGACCAGGAATAGACGAGCGAGGCCAGGCCCTGCCACCGGTTGGAATAGCGCTTGTTGAAGACCAGCTGAAGGGCCTGATAGGTCCGCTGCGGCTTGATGCCGTCGTACTCCTGCATGTTCATGACCTTCTGGGTATCATTGGCCCGGATATAGGCCAGGTCGGGATAGTTGGTCATGTCGATGCTGTAGAGCCGGACCACCTCTCCGTTAGCCAGCTCGAAGGGCACCCGCACGTATTTCCACTCGAGTCCCGTCGTCCGGTCGATCGGCACGTTGACGAACATGTCGGCGGCATGCTTGTAGATGTAGGTCGCGCTCAAGGACAGGTCCTTGACCAGCTCCCTCTCGACATTGAACATGAACTGGTCGGTGTGCATGTCCTTGACGTTGTCGGCGACGTTGAGGGCCCAGGAACCGTCGACGGTCTCGTGCCGCTCGAAAACGGGCCCGGCCAGGTTCGGGATCTGCTGGACGGCGTGTATGATCTCGTTAACGGAGGCGCCCTCATACACATACGGGATGATGTCGATGATGTGGTTGTTGTTCAGATCGACGTCGGCCCACGGCACCTGCCACCATTGATAGGACAGGTCGGTTTTGGGCATGTTCGGCCCGAACCGGCGGAGGAACTCGACCGCGAGCGGCATGTAGTAGCGGCCGTAATTGGCCCGGACGACCGTCTTGGCGTCCTTGGTCAGCGTGTAGGTCACGCCCAGGCGGGGCGAGAACGTCTTGAAATCGAATAGGTTGCCGGTCGCCGGGCGCACGCCCGCATCCCCCGGGAGGGGCACGGGGTTGTTGATGTCGGTCGGGTTCTCGAGCTTCTCGTAGATGATGCCTTGTCCGTACTTCGTCGTCATCCGGTCATAGCGCAGACCGATGTTGAAGGTCAGCCGCTTGATCGGGGACCATTGGTCGTCGAAGAAGAAGCCCAGCGAGTCCGCCGTGCGCACCGTCAGGTAGGGGTTGATCTCCTGGCGGTTGTTGAAGAAGACCAGGCCGTTCTCCGGGTCGACATAGTCATAGTCCCCGAAATCGTACCAGCCCGGGTAGAAGTACCACATGCTCTTCCACCCCTCGATGTCCACGCCGGTCCACTGGCTGCCGGTATAGGTGTAGTAGCCGTACCCGAGGGGATACGTGTAGTTCACGTAGTTCTGGAAGAAGCCGCCTTTGGCGTCGCCCCGGCCCCGGGTGTACTGGGCGCCGAACTTGATGTCGTGCTCGCCGAGGAAGCCCTCGGCGTAATAGGACACGTCGGCCTGGATCGTCTGGCGGTTGGACTTGTAGCCCTCGATGTAGGGGAAGGCCCCGCCGACGCCGTACTCCGCCCACTTCCACCAGTTGATATAGCCGGGATGGTCGGGATGGTCGGCGGGGATGAAGGGCGTGCCCTCGGTCCAGAATCCCAGCCACTTGGCCGTGAAGATGGTGTTGCTCGTCGGCAGCCACTGCATCTGGGCCGACAGGGTGTCGTTGACGGTCTTGGAACCATAGGTCATCGAGGTGTCCCAGCCGGTCGCGGCGTTGCCCCAGCTCGTGCCGTCACCCTTGTTCCACTCCCGGTGATAGGATACCCAGGCCCGGGACTTGGCGAACGGCTCGGCCGAGATCTTCAGGTCGGCGTAGCGGCCCCACCAATTGTTGAGGAGGCTCCAGTTCACCGGGAGCGAGGCCGAGCGGATGTAATCAAAGGCGCCGTAGAACCAGACCTTGTCCTTGATGATCGGCCCGCCCAGGGTGACGTTGCCCTCCCAGTTCTTCTTGGTCACTCCGGCCAGGACGTCGCCCGGCTGGACGTAGAGCCAGTCGTAGGAGGGGGACAAGGCCCCGTCGGCGGGCTGGTTGGTCTTGAAGAACGTGTCGCCCCGGAGCTCCGTGTAGTAGGCGGCGTTGCCGTGGAACTGGTTGCTCCCTGACTTCGTCAGGACGTCGATCGCCGCCCCGGAGTAGCTTCCGTATTCCGCCTTGGCGCCGAGGGCGAGGACGCGGACCTCCTCGACAGCGTTGTAGTTGACCGAGACGAGCGTGCCGAAGGAGGCGCCGCGCGGGTCGGTCGTGTTGACGCCGTTGATCAGAAAGACGTTCTCCATGCTCGAGCCGCCGTAGGCGGTCGGGCTCGGCTGCCAGCTCGAGGTCGTCCCGACCTCGAACATGCCCGGCGTCATGACGGCCATGTCGTAGAAGGCATCGCGCGTGCTCGGCAGCTTGGCCAGCATGGTGCTCTCCAGCCGCGAGTCGACGGTCGATGTCTTGACGTCGACGATCGGGCTGGCGGCGAGGACGGTGACCTGCTCTTCGATGGCCCCGACCTGAAGCACGGGCAAGACCTCGAGGGTGCTGCCCGCCCCCAGGATCAGGTTGTCCTGGACCCAGGTCTTGAACCCGGCCAGCGAGACCGTCATGACGATCTTTCCGGGCGGAACGTTCATGAAGATGAAGGTTCCTTTGGCCGAGGTCACGGTCGCCCTCTTGCCCATGATCCCGACGCCCGTGATCTCGACGCTGACGCCAGGGAGGAGCTCGCCCTTGTCGTCGGTGACCGTGCCCGTGATCTTGCCCTCAAGGACGGACTGGGCGACGAGAGCGGTCCCGCTGAGAAAAGCGAACCCCACTAGAAGGACGAAGGCTAGCGCGTGGAACTTCCGTGTCATCTTTTAGCCTCTCCTCTCTTCCCACGAATGCCCCTAACCCTGCTCCTTCCGGCCGGGCCGGGAGAAACGACCCTTGGTGCCTTTTCTGAAGATGGCTCTTCCTCCTCCTTTTTCACGATGGTTTTATTGGGATTTTCGGACAGGATCTAGGTAGAGGTCGGGCAGCAGAAGGATACCGGAGCTCCCTCTTTTCATCCTAGGTTATTTTTATGATTTTCGCGGCGCCGCTGTCAAGTCCGAACGGTTCATTTCTTGATCCGCGCCTTGAGGTCGGTCATGAGATCGTCGAGGAACTTCGCCCGGTCGGGGTCCGTGGTCCCCGTCTTGGCCTTCTCCAGGTAAGCGACGGCTTTGGCGAAATCGCCATTATTGACGTAGCACCGGCCGGCCATCTCGAGATAGGACGAGTCGTCGGGCTTCAGGCCCAAGGCCTGCTCGAAGCGCGCCAGAGCGTCGTTAATGCGCCCCAGGCCGAACAGGATGAGGCCCATGTTGTAGAGGAGGTCGGCGTTGGAGGGATCGAGGGCCAGGGCCTTGTGATATTGCTCAAGGGCCTTCTCTCGCTCGTCTTGGCGCTGGTAGCAGACGCCCAGCTGATAGTATCCGGCCGGGAACTGGGGGGCGAGTTCGGTGACTTTAAGCAAGGCGGCTGCAGCCTCGGCGAACTCTCCTTTCCTCTGCAGGGCCAGGCCCCGCACATACCAGGCATTGACGTCCTTCGGGTTCTTCTCCAGGACGGGCGCGAGCAGGGCCAGCGCCGCGTCGAATTCGCCCGAGCGCACTTTTTCCGTCGCTTCCTTGACCTCGGCCGCCGCCTCATTGACCATCTTGGCCTGGGCCAAGACCTCCGCGGCGACCATGGTGACAGGGGGGATCTCGACCTTGACCATCTGATCCTGGGATATGGTGAACTTCCACTCGTCGGTCTTCTCGGCGAAGCCGCGCTTGCTGAAAACCACCTTGTAAACGCCGTGGGGCAGGCCGACGAACCTGAAGGTGCCGTCCTTCTTCGTCTTGAACGAATAGCTGCGGCTGGTGGCCGCGTCCCGGAGCTGGATCTCGACATCAGGCACGGGATTGGCCTTCGTGTCTACGATCTTGCCCGAAATGAGGTACTCGCGGTATTGGGCCGGCGCGGGCAGGCTCAGCGCCAGGATGAGAGCCAGGCCCAGCGCGGCGAACACGGTGAGGCGTCTCAGCGGCATTGTCATCGGTCACTCCTTCTCGGCCCGGTGCGCGTTGGCCAGGCGCAGGGCCTCTTTCATCTTGTCGGGATCGCCCCGACGGTTGTAGACGTCCGCCAGGAGAAAATAGCCCATGGCCTTGAGCTCGTCTGTCCCGGCCAGGGCCAGGCCCTGATCGATCTCAGTCTGGACCTCGTCGAGGGAGCTCTTCTCATAGAGGAGCCCCCGGGCCAGGAACAGATGCCCCTCGGCCAGCTTGGGCGCGAGCTTGACGACCTCGCGCATCTCGGCCAGGGACCCGGCCCGGTCGCCCAGCTTGAACAGGACCTTGCCGAGATTGAAGCGGGCCTTGAACTCCCCGGGATAAGCGTCGACCTCAGCGGCATAAGCCGCCCGGGCGTCTTCAAGCCTGCCCTGCTCCTCGCAGACCAGGCCGAGGTTGAAATGGGCCAGGCGGAACCTCGGAGAATCGCGGAGGATCTCCCGAAGGACGGGTTCGGCGCGGTCGTACTGCTTCAGGCCGATGAAGCAGACCGCGAGGTCGAGCCGGTTCCGGTCCAGCTTCGGCTGGAGCTCGACAGCCTTCTCGATATAGGGCAGGGCGGCGGCCGCATCCGGGACGCCCATGTAGGTCTCGGCGATGAGCTGCAGGGCCTGTGTGTTCCGCTCGTCGACCGAGAGGGCGCGCTTGCAGAGGGCGATGACATCTTCATCGCGCCCTTCGCCGAGCAGGATGTTGGCCAGGCCGACCAGGGCTTGGACGTTCTCCGGGTCCTCTTTGAGCAGGAGATCCAGTTTGGTCCGGGCCTCTTCGGTCCGCCCTAACTCCATATAGCAGTTCGAGAGGAGCAGGAGGGCCTGGGGGATCATCGGATCGCTCCGCAGGGCGGACTCCAGGAGGGACGCGGCGTCGGCGTAGCGATTGCCGACGACGAGCTCGCCGGCCTGCGAGACCTTCTTGAAGACCTCGAACTTGTCCTTGGGATCGGCCAGCGGGCCGCTCCCCGCCGAGGCCGCCTTGGCGGAAACGGGCGCACCGATATACCCCAGCGCCGTGAGCCGCTCCATGGTCTCCCGGTCGATGTTGGCCGCCTCGGGGGCGGGCGCCCCGGCGCTCGTCTCGGCCATGATCCGGTCGAGCTCGGCCTTCATCCTCCGGGCCACGTCCCGGGCCGAGTCCAGGATGTTGACGCGTTCGTCCGGGTCCCGGGAGAGATCGTAGAGCTCGGCCCGGGGCGCCTCGATGTACTTGAACGGGGACGTCCTCAGCGAATGGAGGGCGCTCCAGCCGAACTGGACGTTCGGGGTCAAGGATTCGCTGTAGGCGGCGACGGGATCGCCCGAGGCCGGCTTGAACATCAACGGCACCAGGGACCGGCCTTGCGCCTTGACCGGAGACGCGAGGCCGAGCAGGCCCAGGAGGGAGGGAAAGACGTCGGCGGTGCTGACTTGGGCGGGGACCCGCGTCCCGCCGAGGCGCCCGAGCGGGGCGACGACGATGAGCGGGACGTGGAGGGCGTAATCATAAATATAATAGCCGTGCGTCCCCTCGCCGTGGCTCCCCAGCGCTTCGCCATGGTCCCCGACGAAGATCAGGACGCTCGACCGGTCCAGACCGGTCTTCCCGAGCCAGGCTGTGAGCCGGCCGATCTGCTCGTCCATGAAGGCGACCTCGCCGTCATAGAGACCGGACGGCCCGCGGCCGCCGAACTCGGTCCGATAGGGCTCGGGCGGCTCGTAAGGATGATGGGGATCGTAAAGGTGGATCCAGGCGAAGAAAGGCTTGTCCTTGCGGGCATCCAGCCAGGCGAGCGCCGCGTCCATGACCTCGTTCCCGGGTCTTTGAACGGAGGCCAGGTCGATGTGGGCGTATTTCTTGAGATCGAATTGGTCGTCATAATGGGCGAAGCCCTGCTTGAGGCCCCAGCGGCCGTCGAGGACGAACGCCGCGATGAACGCTCCGGTGTCGTAGCCCTGGCCGGCCAGAACCTCGGCAATCGTCGTCTGCCCGTCGCCCAGGGCCGTATTGCCGTTGATGCGGACGCCGTGGAAGGTCGGATACATGCCGGTCATGATCGTGGCGTGGGCTGGGAGGGTCAGGGGAGCGGCGGTGGCGGCCTGCTCGAAAAGGACCCCCCGGGAGGCCGCGGCGTCCAGGTTCGGCGTCTTGGCCCGGGGATAGCCGTAACAGCCCAGCCGGTCGGCCCGGGTCGTGTCCAGAGTCACGAGAATGACATTAGGCTTGGCGATGCCGTTCCTCGCCCAGAGACGGCGGACCTGGCCGGCCGTCGAGCGCCCTGGTCCCAGAAAGACCCAGCCGACGACGACCGCCGCGGCGATCGCGAGGACCGCGAGGATCCGCCCTAAGTTGCGCTTCTTATCTCTCATCCCGAAAAAATAAAATAGCGGTTTAGGGCCGGTTTTTCAACAGCGCC
>CAYOYQ010000118.1:0-9259 GCA_964408215.1 uncultured Eubacteriales bacterium | reverse complement strand
CGCCTTGTGCAGGGCGCGCTCGGCGTCGTCGGACGGGGCCGCGGCCAGGGCGACCTCGAGCAGGGGGCCGCCGACGTCGCGCGGCATCGAGGCCTTGGGCGCGTAGAGCATCGTGTCGACGCCGCGAACCGACATCGAGCCGGTGTGGAACGGCGAAAGCCGGGACTCGAAGATCCGGTGGCCGGCTTTGACGAACTCCCTGAGGATCTCCTCCTCCTCGCGGAACTCCGACCGGTCGTCGCCCTCGGCCTCGTAAGGGACCTCGGGACGGAAGAAGGCCCGGCCGGGGTCGGCCGCGATCTCGCGGCGGACGGCGGCGACGTCGACGCGGAGCCTCTCCAGGGCCCGGACGACCGCCCCGGCATAGTTGCCGACGCAGAGCCGGAAGAAGGCCTCGCGGAGGCTCCGGCCCTTGGCCATGGCGCCGTGGCCGAAGATGACGGTCAGCGGGTGCTCGGCCAGGCGCTCGGGGATGACCTTGGCCAGCTCGGGCGAACCGCTCGGCACGGCGAACCAGTCGACGGGCAGGGCCCCGCCGAGATGGCCCCAGGCCAGCGGGTCGACGGGCACGAAGTCCGGCGGCTTCTCCGGCTTCGGCGCGTCGTCGAGCGTCGCCAGGATGAGGTCCTTGAGGTGGGCGTGCATCGAGGCCCGGACGCCGGGGAGCTTGAGGATGCGGGCGTGGATGTCGGTCTCGGACGACGCCTTGTAGTAGCCGTAGTCGGTCTCGGTCGCCGAGAGGAAGCAGATCTGGCTCGGCTCGAGGTCGCCCTTCTGCGAGCCCGTGGCCGTGATGACGATCTCGTCCTCGCCCCGCTCGTTCGTCCGGAGGACGGCCATGTTCCCGCTGTGGCTGTCCTGGACGTCGTACAGGAGGGAGGCCCGGCCAATGGCCTGGAACTCCCGGAAAAGGTCCCCCGTCGCCTGCCATTTCGGAAAGCTCACGGCCGCCTCTCCCCGATCCGGAGGGCCCGCAGGAGCCCGGGCGCCGGCCGGCCGCCGGCGTCCCAGCCGCGGACCTTGTAATAATCTCCCCTCATCCGGTCCTGGTCCTCGCGCGAGACCCGCCGCTCGATGCCCTCGACGACGATGGGGCGGTCGGCGAAGCGGGCCGGCAGGGCGTCGTCGGCCGCGCTCACCCCGGCCTCGCAGTTGAACAGCCGCTCCAGGCTGGCGATGCGGTTCTCGATCTCCTCGAGCCGGGCGACGGAGAAGTCGCGGCCGGTGACGCCGCTGACCATGCGGGCCCACGGGTCCGACGCAAACGCGTATCCCGTGAAGCGGCAAACGCCGAGGCTGTCCTGGAGGATGCCGATGTTCTGCATGTTCCGGATGGCGATCGGCGATTGGAGCAGGCTGAAGCGCGGGATCTCCTTGGCCCCGCCGAAGAACGCCAGGGACACGGCGTAGCCGCCGCGGAGGTGGCAGGCCCCTGTGGGCGAGGTCATGTAGCCGAGGGCTTGGGTGAAGGAGGCCCGCGGGTCGTAGGCGGGGATCTCGAGCTTCTTGACGGTCATGGCCAGCTCGGGATGGCCGAAGCCCGAGGCCAGGCGGAAGGCGCCTTCGGCCAGCCGGTCCCCGAGGCCGTCCCGCCGGGCCGTCCGCCCGACGAGGGCCTCGAGCGCGGCGGCGTCGCCGAAGGTCAGGGCGAGGCCGCCTGCGTCCGCGTCGCCGATGAGCCCGCGCTCGCGGAGCTCCATGGCGCAGGCCACCGTGCCGCCGTAGCTCATCGTGTCCAGGCCGAGCTCGTTGGCCCGGTAGTTGGCCCGGGTGATGGCCTCGATGTCGTAGATGCCGCAGAGCGGCCCCATGAGGACCATCGTCTCGTACTCCGGGCCTTCGCCGCGCTCTTCCCCGCCGCCGCCCGCGACCCGGGTGTGCCGCTGGCAGCCGATCGGGCAGAGATAGCAGGAGCCCGCCTTTTCGAGCAGCGTCTTGGCCAGGGTCTCGCCCGAGATGCGCTCGATGTCCTCGTCACGGTGGGCGCAGTCCTGGAAGTTCTTGTGCGGCAGCATGGCGATGAGGTTGATCAGCTCGACGAGGCCGGCCGTGCCGAGGTCGCGCAGGAGGCGCTTGGTCACCGGCGCCTGCTTCATGAGATAGAGGGCCTGGTCGAGGCCGGACTGGAACTTCTCTTTGTCGGCGATCTCGATCCTCTCCCGGCCGCGGACGCGGATGGCCTTGAGCTTCTTGCTGCCCCAGACCGCGCCGGGGCCGCAGCGGCCGTAGACCCGGTTGCGGTCGTTGGCCACGGCGGCGAAGCGGACGAGATTCTCCCCGGCCGGGCCGATGCACAGGACCCGGGCCGGGCGGCCCGGCTCGGAGGCGGCGGCCAGGGCGTCGCTCGTCTCGTGGGTCGTCTTGCCCCAGAGGCCGTCGGCCGGGAGGATCTCCGCGCGTCCGGGCGCGATGTCGATCATGACCGGCGTCGCCGCCGCGCCGGTGACGACGAGGGCGTCATAGCCGGCCGACTTAAAGGCCGCGCCCCACGTGCCGCCGGAATTGGAGGTCCCGAGGACCCCCGTGAGCGGCGACTTGAAGACCATGTGGCCCCGGCCGGCCGTCGGCGCGCTCGTGCCGACGAGCGGAGAGGAGGCGATGGCGAAGGCGTTCTCCGGACCGAGCGGGTCGCAGGCCGGGTCGATCGTATCGTAGAGAAGCCGCGTGGCCAGGCCGCGGCCGCCGAGGTGATCGAGGGCCAGCTCCGGCGCGAGCGCTTCCGTCCGGACCTCGCCGCGGCCGAGGTCGGCGACGAGGACCCGGCCGTGGTAGCCGGGGACGGGATAGTCGGACATGCTCAGCGTTACGATACCAGAAGCCGTAACCCCCCGCAAGCAAGGTGGGCCATCGTTCTCTCGGCGCCGGCTGCGGAGGGATTTCAGGGGTCGTCGTCAGGGATCCGCCCTGCTACGCTCGGATTATTCCCACCCGTCGGCCGCTCGCCGGCCCGGCGAGCCGGCTCGCTTCGCCTCCGGGCTTCGCTCTGGAGATGGGGACGAACGGGGACATGTACCTCGGGTACGTGTCCCCGTTTCAGGCGTCCCCATCTCCATCCATGCCCGCTCAGCCCTTCCACGGCCTCCTCTGGGAACACCCCTGCGCGGGGCGTCACCCCTGACGACCCCTCACGCCCTTCTTCCGCAGCCTCACCGGAGGGCCCTGGGGCTCATCCCCCGCCCACGAGCGGGAAGACGGCCAGGGTGTCGCCGGGCGAAAGGGGCGTCGCCAGGCCCTGGAGCGAGCCGACGGGTGCGCCGTTGACCATAACGACGATGTGGGGCTTGAGGCCGTCGGCCGCGAAAACCTCGCGGCGGCGTTCCGGCGTGTCGCAGAGGAGCTCGAGCGCCTCCCCGACCGAAGCGCCCGCGGCCAGCTCGAGGTCGCGCTCGCGGGCGCCGAAGAGGTCCCGGAAATAGGCGAAGAACCTGGTCTTGACGGTCATGATGTCCCGTGCTCCGCCGTGATGAGCAGGCGCTCGTCGAGGAGGCTCAGGTCTTCGGGGTCCCGGATGTCGAAGAAGACGGGGACGAGCGGGGCGATCGCGGCCGCGAGGCCGTCCGCGATCGTGTCGCGGACGACGAGGAGGACCGTCCTCTGCGGCCTCCCGACCGCGTCACGAAGGGCCGGCCAGAGGCCTCCGCCCCGGAGCTCGAGGGGTCCGACCTCGTCGATGATCAGAAGGTCCGCCGGCCTCGGATCGCGCAGGATCGCGCGGGCCCGTTCGAGGGCCGCCGGAACGAACGTGAACGGCCCGGTCCGCTCCGCGCCGGCCGGACCGTGCCGCCTCAGGTAGGGACGGCGGCTGGGGCCGGGCAGCTCGACGAGATCGTATCCGCTCGGCCCGTCGGCCCCGGTCACGGCCGGGCTGAGGAAGCCGACGCAGGAGAGGCCGCGCGCCGACCAGCGCCGGCAGGCCTGCCCGAGGTACGTCGTCTTGCCCCCGTGGACCGGGCCGGTGAGGACGAGGACCATCAGAGGTGACCTGGTTCATTCATGAGAGCGCCGCGTTTCTCCAGCACACGAGAAAGGCCGAGACACAAGGTCAGCGGACGTTGACGCTGGCTTCGCCGGTCTCGAGGACGATGGCCTGGCCCATCGGGCTCCCGGCCGTGGCGCTGGTGAAGCCGAGCGACGTCTGCCCCTGGCCTACGGCCTGGAAAACGAGCACGGCCAGGACGCCGCGGCCCTTGAAGCCCGCGCTGCCCGGCGGGCTGGAGAAACCGATCGTGCAGGTCCCGCCGCTGATGTTCTTGAGGAACGGGACCTTTTCCCCGAGCTGCCGCAGGGCGCCCCCTTCGAGGACGTCCTTGAGGTTGAGGACCCGGGGATCGAAGGTCAGGACGAGCGAGACGTTGCCGATCTCACGCTCCGAGGCCAGCTCGACGTTCATCCGGAACTCGCGCTCCTTCGGCGCCTCGAAGCTCGCCGGCGACAGGTAGACCGAGCTCGCGCCGGTGTCCTCCGGCGGCTCGGGCTCTTCCGCGCCCTGGGGCTCGACGGCCATCTGGGCCCGGCCGGCCCCGGGCGCCCCGCCCGCGCCGCCCGCGGCCCCGGTGACGCCGGAGAGGTTGTCCGGATCGACCCAGAGCGGTTTCGCGTCCTCTTCGGAAACATCGATCGAGCGGATGATGTGCGGCGTGATGGTCACGACGACGTCGGTCTGCTCGATCTGCTTTTTGGTCGCCCCGAAGAGATTGCCCAGGAGCGGGATGTCCTTGAGGCCGGTGATGCCGCCGACCGACAGCCGCTCTTCGTCGCGGAGCAGACCGGCGAGCAGGTTCGTCTCGCCGCTCTTGAGCCGGACGGTGTTCTTGACCTCCCGGTTGGCGATGATCGGGATCCCGGCCGTTCCCTGCCCGGCGATCGAGGAGACCGTCAGGTCGATCTCCAGCGTGACCTCGCCCTCGAGGTGGATCTTCGGGGTCATCTTGATGGTGATGCCGATGTCCTGGAGGTTGTAATTCACGATGGGCTGGGTATTGAGCCCGCCGGCCGCGATGGCCGCGAACGTGGAATTGACGATGGGCACCTTCTGGCCGACGATGTACTCGATCTTTTCCCCGCCGAGTCCGCGGAGATTGGACTGGGCGATGATCTTGGTGTCCGAGTCCGCGGCCAGGACGGAGGCCAGGGCCGAGGGCACCGTCACCTGGTAGTTGGCCAGGTCGCCGAAGTTGAGGCGCGTCCCGTCGGCGTTCTTCAGCCGGAAGAAGCCGTCCTCGGTCATCGACCCGTCGGCCGGGTTGAGCGTGATGCCGAGCGCTCCGTTGCTGAGGTCGATGCCCAGGTTCTTCTCCCTGATCCGGTTGACCTCCATGATCTCGACGACGACGACGACCTCGGCCTTGGGCTTGTCCCACTGCCGCAGCAGCTTCTCGGCCAGGGCCACGGCCTGGGGCGTATCGCGGATCGTCACCGAGTTCAGGCTCTTGTCGACCTGGATCGACGGCACCTTGTACATCGTCTTGACCATCTGGGTCAGGCGCATCTGGACGTCGCTCGCGTCGATGTTGGAAAGGTAGAAGGTCTTGATGGCGTTGAGCTCGTACTGCATCCGCTTCTGGACGTTGTCGGGGACGATGATGACCGTCCGTTCGTCGATGACCCGGGAAAAGTTCTTGCTGGCGACGCAGAGGAAGTTGACCGCCTGCTGCAGGTCCTTGCCGCTCAGGTCGATGGCCAGGTTCGTGTCCCGGAAGGTGTCGTCGTAGAGGAAATTGATGCCGGCCACCCGGCCCAGGGTCTGGAAGATCGACCGGAGCGAGACGTCGTTGCGGAAGCTGAGGTTGAGCGGCTCACCCAGGCTCTTGAGCTGGACGGGGCCCTCGATCCGGCCGCCGTTCGGCTTGGCCTTCTCCCGCGGCGCGGTCAGGGCCTTGAGCTCCTCCGCGGCCTGGAAGTTCTGGGGATCGAAGACCAGGGCCTTCTGGTAATTGATCTCGGCCTCTTTCCTTTTATTCTGAGCGACCAGGGTCCGGGCCGTTTGCAGGAACGACAGGCTGGCCGCCAGCCGGGCCCGGACGAGGGCCAGGCGGTAGACGGGCTCGTTGGGGCTGTTCAGGGCCGCTTTCTGGTAGAACTTGACGGCCTCTTCGTACTTCTGGTTCATCTCGGCCGCGGCGCCCTGGCGGTAGTCGAGGCTGAGCGTCTGGCAGCCGGCCGCGGCGAGGGCCAGGACCAGGATGGGAACGAGCTTTTTCATGGCCGATCTCCTTGCTTCGTGAATGTCTTTCGTTCCCCGTTGGGGCCTTCGATGACGATGGCCTCCGAGGTGATCCCGACGACCTTGTAGCCGGGAGCGACCTCGTCCCCCACGGCCACGTCGAGGGTCTTGCCGCCGCGGAGAACGAGACCGATCGTCTGGCCGCCGGCCTTGATGGAGCCGAGATAGCTGACGCTCAGCGTGAAGGCCGGCGCGGCCTCGGGCGCCGGGACCGCCGGGGATCCGGCGACCGGTCCGGCGGGCCTGCGGACGGCCGGGGCGGCCGCCGCCGTCGCCTTCGGCCGGAAGATGTCCCGGACGACGGGCGGGGGCGCCCCGGTCCCGAGGACGAGGAGGTCCTTGCGGACGAGGGGCTTCGGGGCGTCGGCGGTCTGGGCCGCGGCCAGGCCGAGGGCCCCGGCGAGGACAAGGACCGCCGCCGCCGTTCGCTCAGATGCCATAGTAGCCTGCCAGGGTCAGCTTGGCGCTCAGGCTGCCGCCGCCCGAGCCCGTCCGCGGGAACTCGACGTTCTCGATGACCAGGAACTTCGGGAAGGCCTCGAGGGTGGCCAGGAGCCTCAAGAGGCCGACGTATGTTCCCGTGTAGGTGAACGTCACGACCGTCTTGCGGGCCTTTTCCCGTTCGAGGTCGGAATAGCTGTAGGCGAGATCGGTGATCGTCGTCCCGGCCTGGGCGAAAACCCTCTGGATGTCCTGGCGCAGGGTCTGGTCGCTCTCCTGGGCCTCGTAGAAATAGTTCGTCCGGAGATCGGCCAGGTCCTGGCCCGCGTCCTCCCACAGCTTCCATTGGACCCGGGCCTCGTCGCGGGCCTTGACCGCGTTCTGCGCGGCTTCCTGGTTCCGGACGGAGACCCGCTCGTCCCGGCCGAGGCCGCCCCGGACGCGGACGAGGAGGCCGACGGTGAGGACGAGGACGGCCAGCGCGACCGCGGCGAGCCGCCCGAGCGTCCGCCGCTCCGCGTCGTTGAACAGGTCAAAGAGCGCGTTCATATCTCAGGTCGATCTCCGCGATGAGCCGTCCTTCGTCGGTGCGCAGCTCGCCGGCGACCTTGATGTCCTTGAAGCCGCGGGC
Source organism: uncultured Eubacteriales bacterium (assembly GCA_964408215.1). Classification (GTDB taxonomy): domain Bacteria; phylum Acidobacteriota; class Aminicenantia; order Aminicenantales; family Saccharicenantaceae; genus RBG-16-66-30. Next base: position 1,964 of record CAYOYQ010000118.1, on the reverse strand, counting down.
CACGAGGTTGGTGATGAAGGTCGACAGGTCTTCGCGGCCGCGCGAGGTCACCCGGATGTGCATGGCCAGGGAGCCGTCGGCCGTGAAGGCCGGGTTCAGGGCCGTGATATAGCTCGGGTCGGGCAGCGACTTCTCCAGGGCCGAGAAGAGCTCCGTCCAGCGGAAGGACTTCTTCAGGATGATGCTGTTGGCCAGGCCGACCCTCAGCTTGCTGTCGGTCTCGGCCTTGCGGATCAGGTTCTCGAGGCGCTGTTCCTCGGCCCGGGCCGTCTGCTGGAGCCGGAGGGCCTCGGCGTTCACCGCCTTGACCCGGCGGTCGCGGCCGCCGTACTTCAGCAGGACGAAGGCGCTGAGGCCGGCCAGGACGGCGATGAGCCCCGCGAGGCCCCAGATCGCCGTCTTGAAGAACCGGCGGTTCCGCAGCGGCCGCGTGGCCAGGTTCAGGTTGAGCGGCAGCGTCGTCATAGCACCTGTCCGATGAGGGGGGCCAGCACGGCCTTGTGGGCCTCGGTCCACACCTTGGGCGCCTCGTAACGGACCGCCTCGACGGCGAGGCCGGTCCTCTCCCTGAGGCGGCGCACGATCTCCGGGAGCTCGGCGTCGGCCGCCGAGCGGACCCAGGCCCGCTCCGTCCGGATCCTGTCCTTGTCCTCGAGGAAGCGGACCGTGTTCTCCGCCTCCCGGACGATCGTGTCGATGCGCTCATCGGCGGTGGTCCGGTCGGCCGCCCCGACGTCCTTCTGCCGGTAAAGGGCCCAGCCGCCGGCGGCGAGGGCCAGGAGGGTCAGCGTCTCGTCCTCGAGATTGAGGAGCACGGCGTTCGGCCCGCCGTCGCGCCGGACGATGTTGGCCAGGGCGAGCGTGGGCACGCCGACCAGCACCGGCTTCAAGCCGGCCTTCTCGACCAGGGCCTCGTACTCCCAGACGACGACCTGGCGGGCCATGGCCACGATGAGCTTCCGCGCGCCCCGCCCGGGGGTCACGGCGTAATCGAAGCGGGCGTCGTCCGGGAGGAGGGGCATCTGCTTGGCGACGCGCCAGCGGATGAACGCGTCCCGCTCCTTGCCGGAGCGGGGGAAGTTGTCGACGCCGAAAACGAAGACGCGGACCGAGGGCTCGGGGATGAGCAGGCCGGCCGTCCCGGAGGTGAGGCGAAGGTTCTTCAGCCCCTGGGCCAGGGCGTCCTCGAGCGCCGCGGGGTCGGTGACGTTGGGCCGGTCGAACGACGGGACCACGGGGCGCTCCCGGAACGGCAGGACGAAGCCGCCCTTGACCGACCCGTCGGCCCGGGAGACCCGGATGCCGCTGAGATAGCCGGGGGCGATCTGGAACACGGCGTCGGGCAGGAGGCGTTCCGTGAAGCGGGTCTCGAGGCGTTTCCCGATGCTCACCCGGTCACTCCACGAAGGTCACTTTGTTCAGGTCCTTCAGCCCGGTGACGCCGGCCAGGACCTTCTCCATGCCGACCTCCCGCAAGAACACCATGCCCTCGGCCTTGGCCCGCTTCTTGACCTCGGACAGGGGCCGCTTCTCGAGGATGAGCTCGCGGATGGGGTCCGAGAGCTCGAGGATCTCGGCGATCGCTGTGCGGCCCTGGTAGCCGGTCCCGTTGCAGTCCGGACAGCCTTTGGGCTCGTAGAAGACCGTCTCGGCGTGGCGGGCCGGGTCGAGGCCCGACTCCGCGAGCACGGCCGCCCCGTAGCGGACGGGGGCCTTGCAGCGCGGGCAGAGGACCCGGACCAGGCGCTGGGCCAGGATGCAGTTGAGCGCCGAGATGAAGCTGTACGGGTCGACCTGCATGTGCAGGAAGCGCCCGATGACGTCGAAGACGTTGTTGGCGTGGACCGTCGTGAAGACGAGGTGGCCGGTCAGGGCCGACTGGATGGCGATCTGGGCCGTTTCCGGGTCCCGGATCTCGCCGACCATGATCTTGTCCGGGTCGTGGCGGAGGATGGACCGCAGGC
>CAYOYQ010000117.1:0-9356 GCA_964408215.1 uncultured Eubacteriales bacterium | reverse complement strand
CGCGAGGGGGGAGAGGAGGAAAGTCCGGACTCCGAAGGGCAGGATGGTCGCTAACCGCGACTCCGGGCGACCGGGGGAGAGTGCCACAGAAAAGACACCGCCCTCCGCGAGGCGCAAGCCTCCCGGGGAGCAAGGGTGAAATGGCGAGGTAAGAGCTCACCGCCCCGGCGGCGACGCCGGGGGCAGGGCAAACCCCATCCGGAGCAAGGCCAAACGTGCCCCATTTTGGGATGGCCCGTCCCAGGGGGCGGGTCGGCCGCTCGAGGCCCGGGGCAACCCGGGCCCTAGACAAATGACCGTCGCCCGCGCGAGCGGGAACAGGATCCGGCTTATGACCCCGCTCCGGCCGTTCTTTTCTTCTTCGGCGGAGCCTGGCCTACATGAGGTCCAGGCTTGTATGTTATAAGCGATTTAAAGGATCAATAACGTGAGTCAGCGATTCGCCTGGTGGAGGGAAGCGACGCCAGAGGCCCGCCGGGCCCTCGTCGCGGCGGCCTTCGGCTGGATGCTCGATTCGTTCGACGTCATGCTCTGGGCCATGGTGCTTGCGGCCATGATGTCCGACCTGGGCCTGACCAAGGCCACGGCCGGCCTGCTGGGCTCGCTGACTCTCGTCGCGTCCGCGGTCGGGGGCTTCCTTTTTGGGATCGCCGCCGACCGGTTCGGCCGGCGAAAAGCGCTCATGGCCAGCATCCTCATCTATTCCGTTTTCACGGCGGCCTGCGGTCTGGCCACAGGCGTCCTGATGCTGGCCGTCTTCCGGATCTTCCTGGGCCTGGGCATGGGCGGGGAATGGGCCAGCGGAGCCTCGCTCGTCTCCGAGACCTGGCCGGCTCGTCATCGCGGCAAGGCCCTGGGCATCGTCCAGAGCTCCTGGGCCGTCGGCTACGCGGCGGCAGCGGCCGTCGCGGCGGTCGTCCTGCCCGTTTGGGGCTGGCGCGGCGTCTTTTTTATCGGGGTCGTCCCTGCCTTCTTCACGCTCTGGATCCAGAGGAAAGTCAAGGAACCCGAGATCTGGCGAACAGTCCGGGCCGCGGCTCCCGGCGTTAGGGCCGGATTCGGAGAGATCTTCGGGCCGAAGCGCCTCCGCCTGACGCTGTTCGTCACCCTGATGAACGCCTGCACGATGTTCGGCTGGTGGGGCTTCAACCTTTGGCTGCCGGCTTACCTGTCAATGGGCCGCGATCAAGGGGGCATGGGTCTCAGCCCCCGGACGATGTCCGGCCTGGTCATCTTCATGCAGCTCGGCATGTGGCTCGGCTACATCACCTTCGGCTTCATCAGCGACCGGCTCGGACGGAAAAGGTCCTATGTCGGGTTCTTGCTCATCGCCTCGGTCTCCATGGTCCTCTATTCCCAGGCCCGCCAGCCGCTTCTGCTCCTTGTCCTTGGACCCTTCGTGGCTTTCTTCGGCACCGGCTATTTCACCGGCTTCGGCGCTCTGACCGCGGAGATCTACCCGACGGCCGTCCGGGCCACCGCCCAAGGGATCACCTACAATACAGGCCGGATCGTCAGCGCGGCGGCCCCCTTCGTCGTGGGTTCGCTGGCGGAGACCCGCGGCTTCGGCTTTTCGTTCATTTTGATCGCAACGGCGTTCCTTGCGGCGGCGGTCTTCTGGATCGGCATCCCGGAAACCAAGGGAAAAGAACTGGAATAGGGTGATGTTCGGGGACATGTACCTCGGGTACGTGTCCCCTGTCTTTCTTAGAACGGTCCCGGGAAGGCCTGACGGATGAGCGTCAGGAGATTCCCCGGCCAGAGGCCGAGCTCGACGACCCCGAAAAGGCACAGGAAAATGACCAGATAGAGGGCCGGATCCTCGAGCCAGGGCTCGGACTCTGTCTCTCCCTCGCGCATATACATCGCCACGATGACCTTCAAATAGTACGCGACGGAAACGAGGCTGGCCAGGACGGCCGCTATGGTCAGGGCGATATGGCCTTCCCTGACGGCGGCCCCGAAGACATAGAACTTGGCCAGGAACCCTGCCGTCGGCGGAAAGCCGGCGAGCGACAGGAGGAAGACGGCGAGAGGCGCGGCCAGCCAGGGCTTGCGGCGCCCCAGACCGGCGATGTCGTCGAGAGACGCCCTTTCGAGCCCCCGTCCGGAGAGGGCTATGAGGACGGCGAACGCGCCCGCGTTCATGAACAGGTAGACCGCCGCGTAGAAGACCAGGCTGGCGGCGTCACGAGCGACAACGGCGACCAGGAGATAGCCCGAATGGGCGATCGAGGAATAGGCCAGGAGCCTCTTGAGGCTCGTCTGCCGGAGCGCCGCCAAATTGCCGGCGAACATGGTCAGGACGGCCGCCACACTGAGCGCGGGAGAGAGGACCGCCGCCGCGCTCTCCGCGCGGAGGAGCGGGGAGAGAGCCCGGAGAAGGACGGCCAACCCGGCGGCCTTGGGGGCGATGGTGAGAAAGACTGTGACCGGGGTCGGGGCGCCTTCATAAACGTCGGGAGCCCACATGTGGAAGGGTGCCACGGCGATCTTGAAGAAAAGCGCCGAGACGATGAGGCCAAGCCCGGCCAGGGCGGAGGCGCCGGTGACGGCACTCCCGAGCTCGAGCCGGCCGGACGTCCCGAAGACAAGGGCCAGCCCGAAAACGAAGAAGGCCGCGGCGAAGCTGCCCATGAGGAAGTACTTGGCCGCCGCTTCCGACGAGGCCTGGTCGTGAAGCCTCAGCCCGGTCAAAGCATAGGAGGCGACCGAAAGGACCTCGAGGCCCAGGAAGACGATGAGCCAGTCCCTGGTCGAAACCATGATCATCACGCCCGCGACGGCGAGAAGGAGAAGGCCGCAGAGTGGACCGAGGGCGAGGCCCATTCGCACGGCGTATTTCAGGCTCATGAGCACGACGAACAGGCCGAGCACGATGACGATAACGACGAGAAGCCGGGCCAGCGGGTCGAGGACAAGGCGTCCGCCGAATGAGCTGAGGCCCGGCTCGTTCCATGATACGACGCTGAAGAAGCCGGCGGCGAGAAGCGCCGCCACGGCCAGAGCGGCCGGGATCTCGGAGTCCTTCTTCCGCAGGAAGGCCTCGAAGAGCAGGGCGATGAGCGCCCCGGCGGTGACGGCCAGAAGAGGAGCGAGGGCCAGGGGCGAGCCCATCTCAGCGCTCCAACTCCGGGCGGATCTCCGCGGCTTGGCTTTGCTCCGGAGCCGTAATCAGCCCCAGCGAGGTCGCGGACGGGGTCTTAATGGCGTCGAGATACCGGGAGACCGACGCATCCATCTTCCTCAGAAAGACGCCGGGGAAAAGGCCCATGAAGATGATGAGAACGATGATGGGCACGAGATAAGCGAGCTCGCGCTTGTCGAGCTCGCGGAGCCTCGCGTCTCCGGGGTCTCTTATCGGGCCGTGCAAGACCCGGCGGTAGAGCCAGAGGAGATACGCGGCCGACAGGATGACCGTCGTAACGCTCAACGCGGCCAGGACCTTGTTCGCGGCGAAGATGCCGAAGAAGCACAGGATCTCGCCGGCGAAGCCGTTGAGGCCGGGAAGGCCGGCGGAGGAGAGCATGACCACGAGGAAGATCCCGGCGAAGATGGGCATGCGCGCCGCCGCCCCTCCGTAGTCGGCGATCTTCCTCGTGTGCGTCCGTTCATAAAGGACCCCGACGCAGAGGAAGAGGGCTCCGGTGCTCAGGCCGTGGTTGAGCATCTGGTAGATGGCCCCCTCGGTGGCCTCGAAGTTGAGGGAGAAAAGGGCCAGCATGACGAGGCCCATGTGGCTGACGCTCGAATAGGCCACGAGCGACTTCATATCCTTCTGAACGAGGGCCATCAGGCCGCCGTAGATGATCCCGATAACGGCCAGGACCGAAAGCGCGGGAGCGAACGACGCCGCGGCCCGGGGAAAGAGGGGTAGGCCGAGTCGCAGGAAACCGTAAGCGCCCATCTTCAGCAGGACGGCGGCCAGAAGCACCGATCCCGCGGTGGGCGCCTCGACGTGGGCGTCGGGGAGCCATGTGTGAAGCGGGAAGAGCGGCACCTTGATGGCGAAGGCCAGCCCGAAGCCGAGAAAGAGCCAGGTCTGGAGAGAGGGGGAGAGGGAGAGGCCGGCCAAGTCGGCGATCGTCAGCGAGTAGCTTCCGGTCGCCTGGTGATAGGCGGCATGGAGGACGAAGATGCCCACCAGCATGAGCAGGCTGCCGAACATGGTGAACAGGACGAACTTCATCGTGGCGTAGATCCGGCGCGGACCGCCCCAGATGCCGATGAGAAAATACATGGGGATGAGCATCGCCTCCCAAAAGACATAGAAGAGGAAAAGGTTCAGGGAGACGAAGACACCGATCATGCCCGTCTCGAGCAGGAGCATGAAGACCGAGAACTCCTTGACCCGGTCACCGATGGCCCGCCAGGAGGAGAGAAGGGCCAGGGGAGTCAGGAACGCGGCCAGGAGAACGAGAAAGAGGCTGAGCCCGTCGACGCCGACGTGATAGTCGAGCCCCCGTCCCATCCAGGAGGCGCGCTCGACGAACTCGGGCAGGCCCGAGGAACCGTCGAAGCCGAAGAATAGAAGGAGCGACAGCACGAACGTCAGGAGCGAGACGGCCAGCGCCGTCGCCCGGACGGCCTTGAGCGATTCGCCGCGCAGGAAAACGAGCAAGATGGCTCCCGCGAGCGGCAGGAAGGTGATGAGGCTCACGAGCGGGAGGGCCGAAGCGAGGGCGTTCACAGGAGCAGAACCCCCAGGAAGATGATGACGCCGAGCAGGAAAGCCAGCGCGTAATCGCGCAAGAGGCCGCTCTGGAGGATGTTCAAGGCTTTCCCTGCTCCGCGGGCCGCGGCGGCCGAGCCGTTGAGCGCCCCGTCGACGACCTTGAGGTCGAAATGCGTGTAAACCTCTCCGGCTCCCCGGATGAGCGGCCGGACGATCACGGCATTGTAGGCTTCATCCACATAATACTTGCCGACGAGGAGCCTATAGAGGCGGGGGAACCGCGCGGCGGAGCGGGCCGGCAGGCCCGGGGACCTGCGGTAGAAGACGAAGGCCAAATAGATACCGGCCAGGGCCGCCAGGGTGGCCGCCAGGATGAGCAGGGCCTCGGTCGAGGCCGCGAGGTGGTGGACCTCCTGACCGAAGGCGCCCTTGAAAAACCGTTCGAACAGGTTCGCTTTTTCGCCGAGCAGAACGGGCAACCCGACGAACCCGGCCAGGGCCGAAAATACGGCCAGGATGACTAGGGGAACGGTCATTGTCCGCGGCGATTCATGGATGGGGGCGTGCGTCTCGGGCAGCCGGGGATCTCCGTAGAAGGTCAAGTAGACGAGCCGGAACATGTAGAACGCCGTGAGAATAGCCCCGGCGAGGCCGAGGCCGTAGAGAACATAGTGATGGCCGGCGAAGTCCATGGCCAGGATGGTGTCCTTCGAAAAGAATCCGGAGAGGAAGGGCACGCCGGCGATGGCCAGGGCCCCGACAAGGAAGACCGGGAACGTCACCGGCAGGTGCTTCTTGAGGCCGCCCATGCGGCGCATGTCCTGCTCTCCGCCCAGGGCGTGGATGACGCTCCCCGCGGCCAGAAAGAGCAAGCTCTTGAAGAACGCGTGGGTGACCAGGTGGAACATCCCGGCCGCGTAGGCGCCGACGCCGCAGCCGAGGAACATGTAGCCGATCTGGGAGATGGTCGAATAGGCCAAGACCCGTTTGATGTCGGTCTGGACGAGGGCGATCGTGGCCGCGTAAACGGCCGTCAAGCCGCCCGTCCAGGCGACGACAGCCGAGGCCGCCGGCGAGGCGGCGAAGAGCCCGCTCAGCCGCGAGACCATGTAGACGCCCGCCGTGACCATGGTGGCGGCATGGATGAGGGCCGAGACGGGGGTCGGCCCTTCCATGGCGTCCGGCAGCCAGACGTAAAGCGGGATCTGGGCCGATTTCCCGGTCGCCCCGACGAAGAGAAGGATGGCGATGAGGGTGGCCAGGCCCGGACCGATGAGGCCGGCCGCGGGGGCGGCGTTGATCGTGGCGAAGCTCGAGCTCCCGACCGTTACGAGGAGGAAGAGCAGGCCAATGATGAAGGCCGCGTCGCCGACCCGGTTGACGAGGAACGCTTTCATGCCGGCCTTGGCCGCGGCCGGGCGGTCGAACCAGAAGCCGATGAGAAGGTAAGAGCAGAGCCCGACGCCTTCCCAGCCGACGAACATCAGGACGATGTCCGAGGCCATGACCAGGACGAGCATGAAGAACGTGAACAGGTTGAGGAAGGCGAAATAGCGGGCGTAGGCCTTGTCCTCGGCCATGTAGCCGACCGAATAGGCGTGGATGAGGAGGCCGACGCCGGTGACGACGAGGGCCATGACGGCCGAAAGCCGGTCGAAGGCGAAGGCGAAATTGGTGACGAACGAGCCGCTGGCGATCCACGGCAGAAGGGTCTTGGCCAGCCCTGACGCGCCCGGGCCGGCCTGGGCGAGACGTACGAAACCGGCGATCGAAAGGATAAAAGAGGCCAGGACGGCGAGCGGGCCCTGCCACGACACCCCGCGGCGGGACATCCTCGACCCGAAAAGAAGCAGGACGAGCGCGCTGGCGCCGGGGATGAGCGGGATGAGCCAGAACGCGTCGGCCATGTCAGCCCTTCAGGTCCTTGAGCTCGTCGGTCCGGATGGAACGGCGCTGGCGGAAGACGAGGACGATGATGGCCAGGCCGATGACGGCCTCGGCCGCGGCGACGGTGATGACGAAAAGAACGAGAGCCTGGCCCTCGGCCCGGCCGAACGCTTTGGCCAATGCCAGAAAAGCCAGGTTCCCCGCGTTGAGCATGATCTCAACGGCCATGAACTGCGTCAGGAGGTCCTTCTTGACGAAGAAGGCCAGAACGCCGAGACCGAACAGAAGCACGGCCAGAAGAAGGAAGGCGAGGGGCGGGATCACGAGCCCTCTTTCTTGCCGGCCAGGGCCAGGGCGCCGACGAGGGCGGCCAGGATGAGGAGCGAGGTGATCTCGAAGGCGTAGAGATAGTCGGTGAAGAGGAGCCGGCCCAATCCGGCGATCTCGCTGGGAGCGCCAGGGGAGACGCTTCCGGCGAGAGCTCTCTTGGCCGCGAGGGCGAGCTCGGCGAGGAGGACGATCCCCAGGGCCGTCGTGAGGACGGCCCGGAGTGTCCTCTTCTCCCGGGGCGGCGGCTCACGCAGGTTGAACATCATGATGGCGAAAAGGAAGAGGACCATGATGGCCCCGGCATAGACGAGGACCTGGACGGCGGCCGCGAATGGGGCGTCGAGAAGCCCGAAGAGCCCGCCGAGCGAGGCGAAAGCGAGGACCAGGAAGAGCGCATTGTGGGCCTGGTTCCGCGAGATGATCATGGCCGCGACCGAACCGATGCACAGCACGGACACGGTGATGAATACGACCCAAGCCATGATTTTTCGTCCCTATATTTACTTTTCCCGGCGCCCGGCGTCAAGCCGTATCCTGAAGACCCAGGAGTATCCTGCGAGGCGCGTTGACAAGTCAGCGGAATTTGATATAATGACGCTCGTACCGCGGGGTAGAGCAGCCTGGTAGCTCGTCGGGCTCATAACCCGGAGGTCGCTGGTTCAAATCCAGCCCCCGCTACCATCCGATCGCAGATTCCCTGAAATAGATGAGGCCCCCGGCCTCTGCCTGCGTTCTTTTTTTTCTCGAGCCCACAGTGGCAAACGGGCTCGAGCCTGCGGAGATCAGTCCGTTCCCACCGCGTCCCAGCAATAAGTGCAGAGCTTGTCCTTGGGCAGGCCGATGGCCTCGATGAGGTCCGGGAGCCGCTGGTAGCGCAGTGTGCTCAGGCCGAGCGTGCGCGACACCCACTCGACCATGGCCTCGTATTTGGGCGTTCCGGCCTGGGTGTAATCCTCGAAATGCTTGAAGTCCGGGCCCTCGAGCGCGGCGATGGCCCTGCGGGCGGCCAGGTCGAGCTCCGAACGCGACCGGGAGAAGTTGAGGAACTTGCAGCCGTAGACGAGGGGAGGGCAGGCCGGCCGCATGTGGACCTCGCGCGCCCCGGACTCATAGAGGCGCTTGATCGTGTCCTGGAGCTGTGTCCCGCGGACGATCGAGTCCTCGCAGAAAAGGAGCTTGTGCCCCTGGATGATCTCGCGGATGGGGATGAGCTTCATCCGGGCCACCTGGTCCCGAATGGTCTGGTTCTGGGGCATGAAGCTTCGGGCCCAGGTCGGAGTGTACTTGACGAAGGGCCGGCGGAAGGGGATGCCGGCCTCCGCGGCATAGCCCAAGCCGTGGCCGATCCCTGAGTCGGGGATGCCGGCCACGAGGTCGATCTTGACGGTGTCGTTCTTGGCCAGGAACGCACCGCACCGGTTGCGCACGGTCTCGACATTGATGCCCTCGTAGCTCGAGGCCGGGTAGCCGTAATAGACCCAGAGGAACGAACAGATCCTGAGCTTCTTCCCCGGCCCGACCAGGGTCTCGGCGCCTTCCGGGGTGATCCGGACGATCTCGCCGGGGCCGAGATAACGGTCGAGCTCGTAGCCGAGATTGGGGAACGCGCACGTCTCCATGGACACGGCATAGGACCCCGGCTTCCTGCCCAGCGCGAGCGGTGTCCGGCCGAGCTTGTCGCGAGCGGCCAGGATGGCGCCTTCGGTCAGGATGAGGATGGACGACGATCCCTGGATGAACTCCCAGACGGCCCGGATGCCGTCCTCGAAGGTGTCCTCGCGGTTGATCATGGCCGCGATGAGCTCGGTCGGATTGATCTCGCCGCCGCGCATCTCCGAAAAATGCAGGCACTTGCCCCGGAAGGCCCGGTCGACGAGCTCGTCGATGTTCTTGATCACCCCGACCGTGGCGATCGAGTAATTGCCGAGGTGGGAGCGGATGAGGAGCGGCTGGTCCTCGTAGTCGCTGATGACGCCGATGCCGCGGGTGCCGCGGAGCTTGCCGACGTCATCGCCGAACTTCGAGCGGAATTGGGCGTTCTCAATGTTGTGGATGTAGCGGACGATGCCCGCCCCATTGCCGGCGGCCAGGCCGCCGCGCTTCGTCCCGAGGTGAGAGTGGTAGTCCGTCCCGTAATACAGGTCCTCGACGACCTCGCCCTTGCCAACGACGCCAAATAAGCCGCCCATCGCGTCCTCCTCACAAGATATTGGGGCATCATAGCACCGGCCTTTGTCCGTTTCAATCCGGAATCACACTGTGATAGAATCCGAGGGAAATCACCCAAGGAGGCAAAGATGTTCAAAGCGGCGACCTATACCGAACGACGGGATCTCCTGAGGAAATCCGTGGGCTCGGGCCTGATGATCTTCCTGGCCAACGAAGAAGCCCCGATGAACTACCCGGCCAATACCTACCATTACCGGCAGGACAGCTCGTTCCTGTATTTCTTCGGCCTGGCCTC
>CAYOYQ010000116.1:0-9420 GCA_964408215.1 uncultured Eubacteriales bacterium | reverse complement strand
GTCCTCAGCGGAGAGGGCGGGGGAGCGGACCGCGAGGACTTTCGTCGGCAGGGTCTCGGTCGGGACGGCGCCGCTGCCGACCTGGGATTCGCCGTCCTCGACCGAAACGGCGACGGAGGCGGGGAGCGTTTTGCGGAGGGCGGCGGCCAGCTTCTTGGCCCGGCGGCCGAGCTCGTCCGGGGTCAGGGCCAGCATGCGGTAGATCGGGTGACGCTCGACGAGCTTCTCGGGAGCGAGGAACAGGCGGAGCGTCGCCTCGAGGGCGGCCAGGGTCAGCTTGCCGCAGCGGAAGGCCCGGGCCAGGGGGTTTTTCTTGATCCTCTGGATCCAGGCGGACTGGCCGATGACGAGGCCGCACTGGGGGCCGCCGATGAGCTTATCGCCGCTGAAGCAGACGACGTCGGCGCCCGCCTCGATGCTGGCCCGGACCATCGGCTCGGGGGCCAGGCCGAAGGGAGCGAGGTCGACCAGGGCGCCGCTGCCGAGGTCGTCGACGACCGGAACGCCGCGGGCCCGGCCGAGGGCGACGAGCTCCGCGAGGCCGGGCTCTTCGGCGAAGCCGACGATGCGGTAGTTGCTGTGGTGGACGCGCAGGATGGCTCCGGTCGCGCCGCCGACCGCGGCCTCGTAGTCGCGAAGATGCGTCTTGTTGGTCGTCCCGATCTCGCGCAGGACGGCGCCGCTCGTGGTCATGACGTCGGGCATGCGGAACGAGCCGCCGATCTCGACGAGTTGGCCGCGCGAGACGACGACCTCCCGGCCGCGGGCGAGCGTGTTGAGGATGAGCACGGTCGCGGCGGCGTTGTTGTTGGCCACGGTCGCGGCCTCGGCGCCGGTGAGGCGGCGGAGCAGGTCCTCGACGTGACGGTCGCGGGAGACGCGCTTGCCGGTCTCGGGGTCGAGGGCCAGCGTGGAGTAGCCGGCGGCGACCGCGGCCAGGGCGTCGCGGGCGGCTTCGGAGAGAACGGCCCGGCCGAGCCCCGAGTGCATGACGATGCCGGTCGCGTTGACGGCGGGGGCGAGGGACGGGGCGGCGGCCTTCTCGAGGCGGTCTTCGATCATCTGGACCAAACGGTCCGAGGAGAGGTCGGGAGCCGGAGCGCCCGCCGGAGCGTCGGCGGCCGAGGCGATCGACCGCCGGGCCTCGTCGAGCGCGGCCCGGCCGGCGGCGACGACGACGTCGCGGCCGAACCGGTCGACGAGGGACCCGACCCGCGGTTCGCCGAGAAGCGAATCGAGCGACGGGATCTGCCGGAAACGCGTCGCCTTGGTCGGGTCTGTCATGTCGCGCCGGCGCCTGGGGGCCTCTTACTTTTTCTGGAGAGCGCGGAAGCGGAGCTTGTCGAAGACCTCGGGGTGGATGTCGGGGCCGCCGGCCGCGGCGACGGTGACCGGGATCTCGAGGCCGATCTCCTTCGGGGGGAGGCACGACTCGTTGTTGCAGGCCTGATAGCCGACCGAGGACTTGAGGGCCTTGGGGCCGGGCGCGGCGCCTTCTTTCGCCTTGAGCAGGACGCCGAGGACGACCTCGCCGTCGTAGACGACGAGCTCGGACTCCGAATAGGCGAACCGGGCCCGGCGGCCCTTGGGGAAGAGGACCTCGACGACCTCGAAGTCGGGGTTCTCGTCGACGACGAGCGTCGTCGGGATCATGAACTCGTCGAGGGGGGCGTTGTCGTTGATATGGTAGCCCGCCTGGACCTTGACGAAGACGGCGGCCTTGACCATCTCGCCAGGGGCGACGGCGTCCCGTGAGACGAGGCCGCGGACCTCGACGACCTGCCCCTCGTCCTGGGCGGAAAGGGCGGGGGCCAGCGCGAGTGCGGCGGCCGCCAGCGTGAGAACGGTGATCTTACGCATCGTCCTCAATTAGAGACGTTTTCCGGCGCCTTGTCAACCTGACCAAGACGGTGTCAGACCTACCTTTTACCCATTTTGGGCAAAAGGTAGGTCTGACACCGTCTTATCTAAAATAGGGGTTGAGGAGGGCTTTGGGGACGTCGACGAGGTCGCCGCCGACGAAAGCCTGAACCGACAAGGGTAGGCGGTTGTAGACGCCGACTGATTTTCCCCGCTTCCAGAACGAGCCTTCGATGACGGCGTACTCGATCGGGAAGACCAGGCGCTTGCGCTCGTCGAAGCCCATGAAGGCGACGTCGATCATCAGGGCGGCGTTACGGCCGAGCGGCTCGTCTGTGTAGGGCGTCACGGCGCCGTAGCCCTCCTGGCACTCCGAGCACCCGGTGTTGTGGATGAACGTGTACGGCTCGCGCGGCGTCATCATCCCGCCGAGCCTCGTCCGCAGCTGGGTCCCCTCGAGATAAGCCTTCCCGGCCCGGTCGATCGACGACGAGGGCAGGTTCTTCTTGGCCGCCGCCTGGGTCGCCCGCATGACCTTGTGGTAGAGCCCCTCGAGCGTCTCCATGAACACCTGCTCGCCGAATGTCCAGTCCGCGCCGCACTTCACCGTCCGGCGCATGATGCCGTGATAGCCGTTGACCGTCGGGCTGACGCCCATCGACACGACCTCGCCCCGCTTGACGACCTTGTTCGTGGCCGGGCCCAGGACGGTCCGGCCACGCTCGCCCGACGACACGATGGTCGGGAAGCCCGTCCGCCCGGCCCCGAGCCGCTTCATGATGTAGTCGCCGACGGCCGCGAGATCGAGCTCCCGGACGCCCGGCTCGAGCGAGGCCAGCATGCCGAGGAAAGCCGCGTCGGCCGCCGCGTTGGCCGAGCCGACGAGGGCCAGCTCGGCCGGGGACTTTTCGTACTTGATCCGCCTCAGCAGCTCCGTGTCGAAAACGACGTTGTCGCCGCCGAACCGTCCGGTCAGCATGTTCACGTGATCGTGGGGGACGAATTGGGCGCTCGAGAAGACGGCGATCTTCACCGTCTTCCCCGCCCGCGCCGGCACCAGCCGTCCGACGACGTCCTCGAGGTTTCCGAACTTGGCAAAGCGGTAGTCCTCGTCCGAGATCTGGAACTCGCGCAAGAGCGCCAGCTCCGCCCCCGACTCCCGCACGCCCTCCTCGACGACGTGCCCGCCCTCGGATCCGGCCACGACGACCGGCCGGCCCGCCGCCGGCACGAGGATGCCGTAGCGCTCGATGATCGGGTCGAAGACGCCGGCCAGCCAGGCCACGTCCGAGCGGTCGAGCTCGCTGCCGCAGGCGTACCCCAGGTCGTAGCCTTTCTTCTTCATGGCCGCCTGGACCTTGGCCCAGCGCGCCTCGTACTCCTTCCGCCCGATCCGCCGTTCGCGCCGGACCCGCGGCGCCCACGTCTCGACGATCGCCTCGATCGTCCGCGTCTTGGCCTTCATCGTCGTTCCCCCCTTCATTTCCGTCTCTCTTTCCCGCCCTTGGCGTCGCGCACCCCCTCCTCGAACGGCTCGGTCAGGATGGGCACGACCCAACCGTCGGGGCTCTCGGCGTAGGTTTCGATGTCCTCATGGACCGCGAGCGGCCACCGCAAAGCGTTGTACCTCGCGTCGAGGTAGTCGCCGAGCGCCTGGCCCTTCGGATAGGGGAAGGCGATCCAGGCGTTGCGGTCGTAATAGACGCTCCCGGCCGCGACCGGCAGCATCCGGGTCTGGTTGTTCGTCCCGAACGAATAGACGAAGCCCCGCGAGACGTAGAACCAAAGCCCGTGCTGGATGTAGATGAACGGCTGCTGGAGCGAGGCCTGCCCGCCGTTGAGGTTCGGCGTCGCCAGGTCGAGGAAGAGCGAGGCGAACCCGACGCCCTTCGTCTCGTCGAAGAAGGTGACCCACGGCGTGTCCGGCCGGAGCACGGCGGCGTGGGCCGGGTGCATCTTCGAAGCGGCGAGATCGAGGACCTCCGTCCGGCCGTCGCGCTTGAACGCGGCCTTGCTGAAGACCGCCGCGTTGAAGACGACCTCGGCGTTGCGCAGCGCCTGGACGAACGTGTCCCGCGCCACCTCGGTCACCGACTCGACCGTGACGACCGGCGAGCCGGCGTAGAAGTGGTAGCGGATGCCGACCTCGATCCCGTCCGGCTGGGGCAGCCGGCCCTTGAGGTTCCGCGAATAGAAGACCGGCCCGACGACTTCCCTCGTCTCGGGCGCCGTCCAGTCGGAGGTGTGGTACCAGGCGTGCGGCGGGGCGTAGACGTCCGGGTTCCAGTGGATGGCCCCGTTCGTCTCGAGCTTGTGCTCGAGCCGGATCCCGGTCGTCTTCTCGACGATCTCGTCGACGACGCCGCTTTTCTCGTGGAGGACGATCTTGTAGAAGCCGTTCTCGACGGTGCGACGGAGGCCCGGCCCCCCGGTCACGACGAGGTCGCTCGGGTAGGCCGGCTTGGCCGCGCCCGGATTGTTGTAGAAGACGAGGTAGGTCGCCTTCTTCAGGGCCCCGACGTCGGCCAGAAAGGCGACGCTGAACGTCGTCGTCGGATGGTAGCGGACGACCTTCTCGCCGGTCACAGCGTCCTTCTCCTCGACGGCCAGGACCTTCGGGTCGTCCCAGGTGACGATGTCGTAGACCTGGCTCGGGACTTCCCGATAGAGGACGTCCGTGCCGGCCCTCTCGGCCTTGACCACCCGGACCTCGTCCGGCGAGGCGAGGTAGTTGGCCAGGACTCCGAACGTGGCGTGGACCGGATAGCCGGTCCTCTCGAACCCGTTCTCTTCGGAGACGACGAGCGAGAGATAGCTCTTCCAGGCCGGGTCCCAGAAGCCTTTGCCCGCCGGGGCCGTCCCCTTGACCTCGGCGTATTCGAGCTCGCCCGACTTGGGCTCGACGAGATCGACCCGCATCGACGCTGCGGCGCCCGGGCGCCAGACCGAGCGGGCCTTGACCTCGAGCGCGATCTTTCCGCCCTCCGCCTTGAGCCCGCGCTTGTCGACCTCGCCGCCGCCCTGACTGACGGTGAAGTCCCGGACCCGGACGCCGTCGACCGTGACCCGGTCGACGCTCCACGGCTCCGCCGCGGCGCCGGCCGGGACGTCGGCGACGACGAAGGCGCCCTTGACGAAGTACCAGGCCTCGCCCTCGACCGGGTAGCCGAACGTGAGGGCCGCTCGCCCCGCCTCCGCCGCCGCTTCAGCCGCGGCCGGGGCCGCTCCGCCGCCCGTCGCGCCGGGCTTTTTCGCGCAGCCGGCCGCGATCACGATCGCGAGGCCCGCGACGCCGCAGATGAGCATCATTTTTTTCTTCATCCCCGTCCCTCCCAATCGATCTTGGCGATGACCTTCGAAAGAAGGAGCGCGGCGACCGCGCCCGCCGCGAGATAGGCCGCCCCCGCGGCCCACTCCATGAACACGACCTTGCCCACGCCGAGGAGCAGGAGGACGATCATCAGCACCGCCAGGCCCCAGCCGGCAAAGGGCGCGGCCTGGAGGCCGTAAGCCCGGCCGTTCAACTTCGCGACCGGGCCCCAGAACCCGCCCGGCCGCACCTTCTTATAGAACGCCAGGAGCTTCTGCGGGTCGTCCGGCTTCGTCAGGAAGGTCACCGCGAGCCAGACCGCCGTCGTGACCGTCACGGTGACAAGGATCCCGACGCCCCACGCGTCGACCTCGAAGCCGGCCCGGGCCAGGGCCGCGCCGAGCCCGCGGACGAGCCCGTTCGCGGGAATGGCCTTGAGGAAGACGGCCGTCGCCGCCGAGGCGCTCAGGGCCGCGATCTCCGACCAGGCGTTGATCCGCCACCAGTACCAGCGCAGGAGCAGGACCAGCCCGATCCCGGCCGAGAGCTCCATGATGAGCTGCCAGCCCATCCGGACGCTGCCGAGGACATACGAGAACCCGGCCCCGGCGAGCGAAACGATAAGCACGAGCAAGCGCGAGGCCGCGACATAGTGCTTCTCGCTCGCGTTCTTCCGGATGAAGGGCCGGTAGAAGTCGTTGAGCAGGAACGAGCCCGAGAGGTTGACCACGGACTCGATCGTCGACATGAAGGCCGCGAAGAGCGAGGCGACGACGATGCCGGCGATGCCCTTCGGCAGGAAGGCGATCATCCGGGGATAGGCCGCCTCCATCTCGCCGGGCGGCGCCCCGGCGATCCCCGGCAGGACCACGAGCGCCGCCAGGGCCGTCAGGATCCAGGGCCAGGGCCGGATGACGTAGTGGGCCACGGCGAACCAGAGCGTGCCTTTCACGGCGTGCCTGGCGTCCTTGCCGGCCAGCATCCTCTGGGCGATCCAGCCGCCCCCGCCGGGCTCCGCGCCGGGATAATAGACGGCCCACCACTGGACGAACAGGGCGACGAAGAAGGCCAGCGGCAGGGCCCGCCCGAGCGGCGGGAAGACCGCCAGGGTGTCCTTTCCCGCTCCCGCCCCGGCGGCCTTCACGGCCGCGACGAGGGCGGCCACCCCGCCCGCTTTCTCGACCGAGACGACCGACAGGATGATCGACCCGGCCATGGCCACGCCGAAGAGCAGCATGTCCGTCGCCACGACCCCCCACAGGCCGCTCAGGGTCGTGTAGAAGACCGTCAGGCCGAGGCAGACGGCCAGGGCCGTCGTGCCGCTCGTCCCGAAAATGACGCGGATGATCTTGACCATGGCCAGGGTCACCCAGCCGAAGGTGATGCACGAGACGGGGATGCCCAGATAGAGGGCCTTGAAGCCGCGCAGGAACCGGGCCGCCCGCCCCGAATAGCGGATGTCGATGAACTCGACCTCGGTGACGACCTCGGCCCGCCGCCAGAGGTGGGCGAAGAAGAGGATGGTCAGGGCCCCGCCGAACAGGAAGTTCCACCAGAGCCAGTTGCCGGCGACGCCGTCCTTGATGACGATGCCGGCCACGGCGAGCGGCGTGTCCGAGGAGAAGGTCGTCGCCACCATCGACGTCCCGAGCAGCCACCAGGGCAGGCTCCGGCCGCTCAGGAAGTACTCGGAGATGCTCCGGCCGGCCCGCTTCGAGTAGTAGAGGCCGATCCCGATCGACAGGACGAAATACCAGGCGATGAACAGCCAGTCGACCGCCGCGAGTCTCATTCCTTGGCCCGATAGATGAGCGCCCCGACGAGGCCGAAGACGGCCGCGGGAAGCCCGACCGCCGCCCGCTCGGCCGCGGTCCGGCAGAAGACGATCGCGAACAGGACGAGGGGCAGGCCGACGCCCCAGAAGCCCAGGGCCATCGGCCGGTATTCCTTCTTAGGGCTCACCGTTCCCGGGGGATGGCGAAGACCGGGACCACGCTGCGGGCGATGACCTTCTCGGTCGTGCTGCCGAGGAAGAAGCGGGCGAACCGGCGCACCGTCGTCGACATGACGACGAGGCCGTAGCCTTTGGTCTCGGCATACTCGATGATGCCCTCCCAGCCGTGGACGGCCTTGGTCACGTCCTCGTTGAACTCGACCGACTTGTGCTCCCGTTTCTTCCGGGCCTGGAGCTTCTTGAGGACCGAGTCGAACATCTGGTCGGTCAGCCGGAAGTCGTGGCCGAAGAGCTCGAGGACGTAGAGGAAGGTCAGGCTCGAGCCGAGCGCCTTGGCCAGCCGCCAGGCGTGGTCGCGCTCGACGTCCTCCTCGGAGGAGAAATCGGTCGGGACGAGGATCTTTTTGAGGTCTCCGACCTTGGCCTCGGCGCCCTTGGTCACCAGGACGGGCACGCGCGAACCGCGCAGGATCTGGTGGGTGACGCTGCCGATGAGGTTGTGCTCGTGGCCGGAGATGCCCCGTCGGCCGACGACGATGAGGTCCGCGCCTTCCTTCTTGGCCGTCTGGAGGATGACCTTGGCGGCCGACCCCTGGGCGACGACGACCTTGGCCGGGCAGACGCCCTGGGTCTCGCACATGTGGTCGATCTCCGCCCGGGCGGCGACCTTGCCGGCCTCGACCTTCCCGGCCAGCTCGGCCTCGGCGTCCGGCCAGGACTCATAAAGGACCGGAGAGAAGTCGGGGACGACGTGGAGGGCGAGGAGCTTGGCCTTGAAGGTCTTGGCGAAGTGATCGGCGTAGGCCAGCGCCTCCTTCGACTCGGGGGAGAAGTCTGTCGCCCACAGGACCTTCTTGATCGCGTTCATGATGGGATTCCTCCTTCCTTCGGTCAGTCTATACCAAACTCAATACTTCTGCCAATCCGGCTTGTGCTCGTGGACCCAGGCGTAGTAGTCGGCCATCTTCAGCCCCGAGGCCGCGTCCTTGTCGAGCACGAGAATGGCCCGGGGGTGCATCTGCAGGACCGAGCCGGGGACCATGGCCGTCACCGGACCTTCGACCGTCTGGGCGACGGCCCGGGCCTTCTTCTTGCCGAAGGCCAGGAGCAGGCACATGCGGCTGTCCATGATCGTGCCCAGGCCCATGGTCAGGACGTGGGTCGGGACGGCCTCCTCGCCGCCGAAGGCCGCGGCGACGTCGAGGCGCGTCTCCTCGGTCAGGGTCTTGATCCGGGTCCGCGACGACAGCGACGAGGACGGCTCGTTGAAGCCGATATGGCCGTTCGTGCCGATGCCCAGGATCTGGATGTCGATGCCGCCGGCCGAGCGGACGGCCTGCTCGTACTTGCGGCAGGCGGCGGGGATGTCGGAGGTCAGGCCGTCGGGGATGTTGATCCGCTCCTTGGCCACGTTGATCTGGCTGAAGAGGTGGGCCCACATGTAGCTGTGGAAGGACGAGGGGTGGGCCGGCGGCAGGCCGACGTACTCGTCGAGGTTGAAGCAGGTCACGCCGGAGAAGTCGAGGCCCGACTCCCGGTGCATCTTGACCAGGTTGCGATAGAGCTGGAGCGGCGTGTTGCCGGTGGCCAGGCCGATCACGGCGTGCGGCTTCTCGCGGACGGTCCGGGCGACGATGCGGGCCGCGATCTGGCTGGCCTGATGGCTGTCGGGCTGGATGATGATCTCCATGGCGATCCTCCCTCGGCGCGGCGGCGCGGTCAGCGCGGCCGGACGACGTATCTCTTGATCTTGTCCTCGACGCTCTTGCGGAACTTGTCGACGTGGCCCAGGACGAACTTGCCGACGTCGAGGGCGTCGTCGCGGACGAGCGGCGTCAGGTCCATGGCGAACCAGAGCTGCTCGGTCTCGTCGGTCTGGTGCGACTGGAAGTAGACGGCGTTCGAACGGCGCCGCCCGACCGTGGCCAGGTCGTAGCGCTTGCCGCCCTCGACCTGGGAATCGTAAACGCCGATGAGGCCCATCGACAGGTTCTCGCGGCGGCCGACGTCGAGCGGGACCTTGTCGGCGTCGTCCATCCAGTCGAGGCCGCGCCAGACCTCGCAGCCGTAGACGGTCGTCGGCCGCTCGTCCGGGGCGAGCTCGCGCAGGGCCCCGAGGACGGTGAAGGCGACGGCCAGGTGGGTGTCGTGCTTGTCGGCCGGGTTGTGGGTGTAGACGACCTCGGGCCTCATCGCCCGCAGGACCTTGACCAGGTCCGCGCGCAGCTTGCCCGTGCCGACGTCCTTGACCTCGGCGCTGGTGTAGTTGAGCTGGACGAGGGCGCCGTAGTTGCCG
>CAYOYQ010000115.1:0-9445 GCA_964408215.1 uncultured Eubacteriales bacterium | reverse complement strand
GTACCGGACGGCCGAGATCCTGAAGTCGCGGCCCGGGACGACGGTCCCCGAGCGCACGCCCGGGCCCGAGTCCGGCGTCTTCCCGGTCCTCCACTGCAACCAGGAGATCCCCTGCGATCCCTGCACGGCCGTCTGCCCGAACGACCTCATCGGGATCGACAAGACCGATATGCGCCGTCTCCCCGCCTTCGTCACCGAGAAGGGCGGCAAGGGCTGCACCGGCTGCGAGAAATGCGTGGCCATCTGCCCGGGCCTGGCCATCACCCTCGTCGACTACCGCAAAGACGCGGAGTTCCCGACCGTGGCCATCCCCTTCGAGTTCCCGAAGGAAACGCTCGCCGTCGGCGACCGCGTCGTCGTCGAGGACACCGAGGGGAACCCGCTCGGCCGGGTCGAGGTGGCCGCGGTCAAGGCCCTCAAGGCCAACGACCGGACCGTCATCATCAAGGTCCGGGCCCCCCGCGAGTTCGCCAAGAAGATCGCGGGGATCCGGCTCCAGCCGTCCGAGACCTCGGACCCCCTGGCCGAGTACGTCACGCGCACGGCCGACGACACGATCCTCTGCCGGTGCGAGCGGGTGACAGCCGGCGAGATCCGCAAGCTCATTCGCGAAGGCGTCCGGGACATCAACGAGATCAAGGCCGTGACCCGGGCGAGCATGGGCTCGTGCGGCGCCAAGACCTGCACGCCCCTCCTGCACCGCCTCTTCCGCGAGGAGGGCGTCCCCGAAACGGAGATCGTCGACCAGCCCAAGCGGCCGCTCTTCCTCGAAGTGCCGTTCGGCGTCTTCGCCGGCCTCGGCGGCAAGAAGGACACCCATGGCCGCGATTAGGACGGCGGACATCATCGTCATCGGCGCCGGGAGCGTCGGGACGCCGGCCGCCTTGGCCCTGGCCGAGTCCGGGCTCAAGGTCCTCGTTCTCGACCGGCTGCCGAGCGTCGGCCAGGGCTCGAACAAACGGGCCATCGGCGGTCTCCGGGCCACGCACTCCGACCCGGCCAAGATCCGCATCTGCCTGCGCAGCCTCGAGATCTTTTCGACCTGGGCGGACCGGCACGGCGACAAGATCGAATGGACCAAGGGCGGCTACAGCTACGTCGCCTACCGGGACGAGGAGGAGAAGACCCTCAAAGAGCTTCTCGCCATCCAGAAGGCGGCCGGCCTGAACATCGACTGGCTCGAAGGCCCGGAGCTCCGCAAGGTCATCCCCGATCTCAACCCCGAAGGCCTCATCGGCGGGACGTTCTCGCCCGACGACGGCAGCGCCTCGCCCCTCCTCGCCGTCCACGCTTTCTACACCCGGGCGAAAAGGCTCGGGGCCGAGTTCCGTTTCGGCGAGCGGGTGACGGCCATCCTGACCGAAGGCGGGCGGGTCCGCGGCGTCCGCACGGACGGGGGCGAATACGCCGCGCCGGTCGTTCTCAACGCCGCCGGGCCCTGGGGCGCCGAGGTGGCCGCCCTGGCCGGGATGGACGTCCCCGTCCGGCCGGACTCCCACGAAGGGGGCGTCACCGAAGCGGTGGCCCGCTTCCTAGGCCCCATGGTCGTCGACCTCCGCCCCGCCCCCGGCTCGGCCAATTACTATTTCTATCAGCACGAGACCGGCCAGATCATTTTTTGCATCACCCCGAGCCCGTCGATCTGGGGGATGGACGTCCGCGAGACGAGCGCCTTCCTGCCCATGATCTCCGCCCGCATGGTCGATCTGCTGCCCCGGCTGCGGAACCTGCGCGTGCGGCGGACCTGGCGGGGGCTTTACCCGATGACCCCCGACGGCTCGCCCATCGTCGGCTGGGACCGGGCCCTCGAAGGACACCTCCTGGCCGTGGGCATGTGCGGCCAGGGCTTCATGATCGGGCCGGGCCTCGGCGAGCTCCTCGCCCGCATGGTGCAGGGGAAGACCGACGCGGCCGACCGGGACACGCTCGCCTTTCTCAGCCCCTACCGCGAGTTCAGGGGCCAGGAAAAGCTGAAGTAAGCCCTACGCTTTCTTCCGGCCCCGCGAGATCCAGACGACGAGACGCAGGAGGAGGACCGCCGCCGCGAACAGGACGACGGGCAGGCTGAGCGACGGCAGGACCGAGCTGAAGGTCCGGACGTACCTGGCCCAGCTCGCGCCCTTCAGGAGTGTCGCGTGCGCCGCCGCGAGGACGAGCCCGGCGGTGCCGGCGTAGCGCAGGAATTTGCGCCACCGGACCGTTCCGAGCCTCATCCGGGCCCGATCGTTGGACACGGCGGCCATGAGCGCGAAGAGCGCGAGGGCGGCCAGGGCGACGGCGTCGGCGTGAGGGTCCTCGATCCCGCCTTCGGGATGGACGCCCGCGGCCGGGAGCAGCCAATGGTCCGCGGCGGCGTGGGCCAGCCCCGTCCAGAAGCCGACGAGGCCGTAGTATTTCCTGAGGACGACGCGCCGGCCGTTCCTCTTGCCGAGAACGTTGAGGCCGGTCGAGGTCATCGACAGGGCCAGAAGCAAGAGCGCCGCGACGCCGAGGGACTTGTTGACGAGGGTCAGGTCGAACCGCCAGATCCCGTCCTTGAAGTGCTGGCGGACCAAGAAATAGACGCAGCCGAAAGCGCCGGCCCCGGCCGCGAGCGCCCAAGCCCTGAACCAGAGCCGCCGCAGGGACGGTCCGCGGCCCGGTTCGCCGGTCGTCGGGATTTCTTGGGACATAAGGGGAGCATTATAGCATGCCGCCCTCGGGCGCGACATCCGCCGGACCCGCCGCGGGGTCAGCGGACGATCAGGCGCTTCCCGCCGATGTCCACAAGGCCGATATCGATCTCGTAGACGGACTTGAGCAAGCGCTCGTCGAGGACCTGGAGAGGCGGGCCGACGGCCACGATGTCGCCCCCCTTCATGAAGACCATCTCGTCGGCGTGCTTGAGGGCCATGTCGAGGGCGTGGAGGGTGACGATGACCGTCTTGCCCATCTCGATGGCCAGCCGGCGGACGAGGCCCATGATGTCCGCCTCGTGCCGGGGGTCGAGGAAGGTCGTCGGCTCGTCGAGGAGGAGGACGACCGACTCCTGGGCCAGGGTCCGGGCGATCAGCACGAGCCGCCGCTCGCCCGAGCTGAGGTCGAAGAGGGTCCGGTCCTCGTAGCCCGAAAGGCCGACGATGCGGAGCGCCTCCCGGGCGGCCTCGAGGTCTCGCGGGGCCGGCGAGGAGAAGGCCGGGAGGAAGGCGGCCCGCCCCATAAGGACGAAATCGAGCACGGCGTAGTTGAAAACGAAAGAGGGCTCCTGGGGCACGTAGCCGACGAGGCGGGCCCGGTCCCTGCCGGGGAGCGCGGCGAGGTCCTGCCCGTCGACGAAGACGGCGCCGTGCGGCAGGGGGTGGACCGCGGCCAGGCACTTGAGGAGGGTCGACTTGCCCGCCCCGTTCGGCCCGACCACCGCCGTGACCCGGCCGGCGGCGAAGGCCAGGCCGGCGACGCGCAGGGTGAAGCCGCCGAGGGAAAAGGCCAAGTTCTCGACACGGACCTTCATAGCCAGACCTTGCCCGAGCGCTTCAGGAGGACGATGAAGAAGGGGATGCCGATGACGCTCGTCAGGATGCCGACGGGGACCTCGAACGAGGCCGCGACCCGGACGACGTCGTCGGCGGCGAGAAGGAGGACGGCGCCGTAGGCGGCCGAGAGCGGCACGACCTTCCGGTTGTCCGCGCCGACGGCCATCCGGACGAGATGCGGGACGACGAGGCCGATCCAGCTGATGACCCCGGTGACGGCCGTGGCCGCCGACGTCGTCAGGGCGGCCAATCCGATGACCAGGAGCCTCTCCCGCCTGACGTCGACGCCGAGCGCGCGGGCCTCGTCGTCGCCGAGCGAGAGGACGTTGAGCCGCCAGCGGAGCAGGATGAGGGCCGTGACGCCGGCCCCGATGACAGGCAGGCTCACGGCCAAGTCCTTCCAGGTCGCCTGGCCCAGGCTGCCCATGAGCCAGAAAACAAGAGCCTGGAGAGCGTAGGGATTGGCGAAGAGCTCGACGAGCGACAGGAGGGCCTGAAAGAGGGCCGAGACGATGACGCCGCTCAGCAGGACCGTGACGATCTGGCGGGCGGACTTCCCGGCGACTAAAACGACGGCCAGCACGGCGACGACGGCGAAGACGAAAGCGGCGGCCTGGGGTGGGACCCTGGGGCCGAGCAGGATGAGCGAAACGGCCGCCCCGAAGGCCGCGCCGTAGGAGAGGCCCAGGCTGAATTCGAAGACCAGGGGGTTGCGGAATACGGCCTGGAGAGAGGCCCCGGAGACGGCTAAGGCGGCGCCGGCGAACAAGGCCAGCAGCAGGCGGGGCAAGCGGATACGGAAGAGGACGTCGGCGACGGGCGACGGCCCGGCGGGGCCGCCGGGAAAGGCGGCTTCGGCGAAGGCCTTCAGGACCGACCTCGGCGGGATGCGGTAGGCGCCGATGTTCAAGGAGACGGCGAGCAGCGCGACGGGCAGGACCGCCGCCAGGACAAAGGCCGCCCGGGACCGTTTATCGTGCCGTCCACTCATGGCATTCCAGAACGCGGCAGAGAGCGCTGAAGACCCCCGGCCTTCCATAGACCTCTTGGAAGATCTCGTCGCCGGTCCGGACCAGGTCCTCGGGCGCTGCCTTTTCGGAGTTGAAAAGCCGGCACAGGTAGATCGTCTCGACCAGGACGAGGGCCGGGTCCCACCAATACCAGTATCCGAATGTGTAGCCGACGCGGCCCGTCCGCACGGCCTTGAGCGAAGCCAGGCGCGGGTCCCGGAGGATCCCTTCGACCGTCACCCGCCGCTCGGCCGGCGGATAGCTTCCTTGGACGAGGATGACGTCGGGGTCCCAGACGAGCATCCGCTCGATCGAGACCGTCGCCGCGGGAGCGCCGAGATAGTCCGGGAGCAGGCCGGCCGCGACGTTCCTCCCTCCGGCCGCTTCCACCGGATCGTAGGCGACGGGCGTCCTCACGAGCGAGCCCCAGAAGGCCAGGTAGACCGACGGCCTTTTCTCCGACGGCGTCGCCGACGAGGCGCGGACCGCCTCGTCCAGCCGCGCGCGGAGATACGCGACGAGCGCGCCGGCCCGTTCTTCCCGGCCGAGGACGCGGCCGAGCGTTTCGATCTCACCGAAGAGGCCGGCGAACCGGCCCATCGAGGCCAGGACCGCGACCGGTACCCTCAACTTCGACTCGATCGCCGCGGCCGCGCCGAATTCCGAGGGCGACGCGAACACGATATCGGGGCGGAGCCGGAGGGCCTGTTCGTAATGGAGCTCCTGGCCCTGATTCGAGACCACTTTGAGCCGCCCGACCTCCGGGAACACGAGGGGGAAGACGCGGTCGTAGTGGCGCAGGAAAAAGTCGATGCCGACCAGCCTGTCCCCGGCTCCCAGGGCGATGATGATGCGGGTCGCCTCGGGCTCGAGGGAGATGATACGTTCGACCTTGGCCGGGACGGCGACCTTGCGGCCTAGGTTGTCGACGATCTCGAAGCCGCGTGCCTTTCCCTGGCCCCAGCCACCGGCCGCTAAGGCCAGGACAAGGACGCCCCCCAGGAGCGGACCGATCCCTGTTGCCTTCACGGCCGCGCGGGGCTCAGCCAAAGATGATCTCTCCAAAGAACTCCGGCCGATGGAAATCGGGGGCCGGGGTCTCGACGGGGCTCCAGGCGCCGTAGTGAGGGACCTCGGCCTCGTCGCCGCACTTATAGAAATTCGCGGCCCCCCGCCGGCCCGGCCGGACCTCCTCGCCGTAGAGGTTCTTGAACAGATCCAGCGGGACGCGGTATTCGAGCGTCCACTCCGAAGCGCCGTATTCTCCGGTGACCGGGCCCCGGATGGAGCCTTCGACCGAGAACCCGGCCAGCTCCTCGGGCCAGAGCGCGGTCCGGTGGGCCCTGTCCGGGCCGAAGGCACAGAGCAGCGTCCCCGCGGCGTTCGTCTCGAAGTTGACATAGCCCAGCCGCTTCTCCGGGAACATGTCCACGAAGAACTCGACGCAACTATCCTTGTAGACCGGATCCTGGAACTTGGTATAGCGGACCCGGACCCTCTTCTCCCCCACCGCGAACCGGACATAGAGGAACCGCGGCGACCAGCACAGCCGGGCCTCGACCCGGGGGGCGTAGCCATTCTCGAGCCAGAGATAGTGATCGACCGCGAGGGCCGGGACATTCCCCCAGGGCCGCTCGCCCGGCTCGCCGAACCCGAAATCGCCGACCCGAACGACCGTATAGGAAGGGCGCGGCGCCGGCGTCGTCATTTCGGCGATCCTTTGCAGGCCTCGACGAGCTTGGCCACCGCCGGACCGACGACGAGCTCGGCGTGGGCGGCCGGCTGGGCCGCGTCGGCCAGGACCTTGCCCTTCTCGTCGACCCACGACGCGGGCCGGCCTTCGCCCTTGGCGAGGACCGCGAGGGCCTCGAGGCCGGCCTCCGAGACGCGGGCCAGGCCGAGCGACAGGGGCTCGATCTCCCGTAGGGCCGGCGAGGCCGCCAGAAGCGGCAGGACGAGGGGGTGGTTCGTCTTCCAGGCCGTCAGGGTCGTCCGGAGCTCCTCGGCCAGCTGGGGGTCTCTCGCCGCGAGGTAACGGTCCACTTTTCTGGCGAAGGCGCGGGCCGCGAGGGACTCGGGGGCGCAGGCATCGACGAACCGGGTGAACGGCGAGAGCGACGTGTAGGCCGCTTGGCCGTGCCGCTTGTAGCCTTCGAGCGGCTCAACGGCCTGGGCCAGGACCTTGAGCGGCTTGACCCCGGGTACACCGGCTAGCCGCCGCAGGAGCATGTCCTGGTTCTTGAGATGGAGGAGGCCCAACTCCTCGAGCTCGAGGCTGATCGGGCCGAGGCGGCGGTACATATCCTCGACGTCGCGGACCGAGGCCGGCGACCACAGCCTTTCGGCGATGGCCGCCGTGCGCGGCCAGATGCGCGAGTCGACCGTCTCGGGCGTTGCCAGCTCGGACCACATCGTCGCCTCGCCGCCGAGGATCAAGGCCTTCTGGGCCTCGTCGAGCGGCGAGTCCGGCGGGACGGGATCGTTGAGGTAGTGCTCCGCCGCCGGATGGCAGAGGTCGATATAATAGCCGTTGGACAGGATCCCCTGGTAGCCTTTCTGGGCCGCCTCGACCAGGGACTTCGGCCCCCGCCAGGAGTGAATGACGATGTCCTTCGGCAGGTCCGGCTGGAAGATCTCGTCCCAGCCGACCATTTTTTTGCCGTGCTTGATCAGGATCTTGAGCAGCCTTTTGTTGAAATAGGCCTGGAGGGCGGCGTTGTCGGCCAGGCCGTTCTTTTTCTTGAAGGCCTGGATCGCGGGATTGGCGTCCCATTGATGGCCTTCGACCTCGTCGCCGCCGATGTGAAGATAGGGATCGGGGAAGAGCCCGGCCATCTCCTTGAAGAAGGCGTCGAAGAAGGGATAGATCCTCTCATCGGCCGGGTTGAACGCCGGCCCGAAGACGCCGAACTTCCGCTCGATCGTGTAGGAGCCCGGCGCGCTCGAGAACTGGGGATAGGCGATGAACCAGCTGGTCGAATGGCCCGGGATGTCGAACTCGGGCATGACCCGGATCGCCCGGTCGGCGGCGTATGCGATGACGTCGCGGATCTCTGTTTGGGTGTAGAACATCCCGTCCGACCCGAGCTCGTGCAGCTTCGGGAAGACCTTGGACTCGACCCGGAAGCCCTGGTCCTCGGTCAGGTGCCAGTGGAAGACGTTCATCTTGACCGCGGCCATGGCGTCGAGGTTCCTCTTAATGACGTCCACGGGGTGGAAATGGCGGCCGACGTCGAGCAGCAGACCCCGCCAGGTGAAGCGCGGCTCGTCGACGATGGAAACGCATGGCAAATAATAGCCCGCTTCGTCAACGCTCAAGAGCTGGAGGAGCGTCTCGAGCCCTCGCAGGACGCCGATATCGGTCTTGGCCGCGAGCGTGACCCGGGCCGGTTCGACCGTGAGCGAATAGGATTCGTCTTCGTTCGGGAGCAGGGCCCCGGCCCGGTCGAAGGCGTAGTGGATGCCTCCCTGGGCCGAGCCGGCCTGGGCCGCGAGGAAGTCCTGCTTGAAGAACAGGCCCGTCCGGCCGGAGAGCCGCGACATGAACCGGGCCGCGGCCTTGAAGGCCCGGCTCGCGACCGGCGCGGGGCCGCCGATCGTCAGTCCCTCGTCGACGCGGTACCGGCCGTCCTGGACCGTGACGCTCGCGGGGACGGGCATGAGCCCGAGGACGCCATCGCCCGGCCGCGCGGCCGCGGGCAGCGTGATCGTCGCGAGCGCCAGGCCGGCGACCGACAAGGCCAAGGCGACGCGCCGAGAGAGAACGAACGGTTTTGTGCTGTCCATGGTCCCTCCACGCGCTTCAAGGATCGGACGATCCTTTATAGCACAGAGGGGGGACGCGGAGAAGGCCCCGGCCCGGGCGTCAGTCGGCGGTCCTCTCCACGACGATGGTCAGGTTCGAGGCCAGGGCGGCGACGGCGCCGACCGCGGCCAGGACCGGGGCGACGAGGGCCCCGACGACCCCGACCGTCAGAGGGATCTCCATGAACGTCTTACCCTTGTCGTCCTTGAGGATGATGCGGCGGACGTTGCCTTCGTGAAGGATCTCCTTGATCTTGTCCAGGATCTCGCCGCCGGTCACCCGGAATTCCTCGAACCGCGTTTTGGCGTCCCTTTTCTCTTCGGTCATGTTGCCCTCCCGTCCTATTCCTTATTATAGCAGACGAATTGAACCGGCGTAGAGTTCCATCAGCCGTATCCCCTCTCTACGGCTTTGCTCGGGAATTGCCTCTCGCTCCCCGGACCCCCTGGGAACCAGTCCCGGCGGTTCCCCCGCTACGCGGGCCCCCCTCCGCTACGGGGATCTTCGAAGCAATATCTCTCGCCGCCTCGAGAGGGGATCTGCGAGCGGGAGATGCACAACAAAGGACTTTTTGTAGCGACGCTAGAGCTCCGGGAACAATTTTTTCAGGATCACCAGCGACTCGGGGAAGAGGTCGGTGAGACCCACCTGCTCCCACTCGGCGTAGGCGAAGCACCACTCCCCAGCCCCGTCCTTGAGGAGCCCGAACCGGAACCGGTAGTATTCGCTGCCGATGCGGATGAGCTTGCGCAGGATCTCGGCCGCGCCGTGGGACAGGGCCACTTCACAAGCGACCTCGGCTCGGCCGTCCGCCGCGGTCGGCCCGAGCTCGACGCCGAGGACGTGGACGACGACGCCCCGGTAGCGGGCCAGGTAATCCGTGATCAGGCCGACCGTCCCGGCCTTATCGCGACCCTCGAAGTCCTTATAGTCGGGCGCTAAGAGGTCCATCAGGCCGCGGACGTCCCTCTTCTCCGCCCGGGCCGCGGCCCGCTCGATGAGCTCCCTGAGGCGGGCCTCCTCGGACGGGCGGCCGCAGAAGACGGTGAGGAGGCAGACGAGGCCGGCCGCGAGCGGGACCGCCGACGACGCGCCGGGCGCCCCGCGGGCGCCGGGAT
>CAYOYQ010000114.1:0-9463 GCA_964408215.1 uncultured Eubacteriales bacterium | reverse complement strand
GGGCGACCTGCGGATTCGAAGTCCGACGCTCTATCCAGCTGAGCTACAGGCGCGCCGCGCTCATTCTAGCATAATCCGGCGCCCCGCCGGGAACCGGTCAGCCCGGCGGCGATGGCCGCTTCGGCCCGTTCGACCGCCCGCTCGTCATCGACATCGATCCAGAAGAGGTCGCCGGTCCGCCAGGTCCGGGCTTGGCCTGTCTCGGCCAGGACCCGGACACCGCCGGAGAGAGAGAGATCTCCCCGCCGCTGGCTTTCTTCGAGGGCCGCGAACAAGGCCGGCGTGCAGAGGAACACACCCGTGTCGAACGTGTTGTAGGCCGGAAGGTTCTTGCCGATGGCCTCGATGCGCCCGCTCTCGTCGAGGACACGGGTCACATCGTCGAGGTCGACATGAGGATGGGCCTCAGTCCTCGAATCGACGGCCAGGATGACCTCGTCCTCCCCGATCGCCTGGCTGCCCAGGCCTTCGTAGAACCGCGGGTCGACGATATGGTCGGCCATCGTCAGGAAGAAGCGATCGCCGGCGAGCCCCTTGGCCTTGAGCACGGACAGGCCGTTCTTCTTCTCCCACTCGTCGTTCCGAACCGTCTCGATGGGGATGCCGTCGGCGGCGGCCTTGAGGGCCAAGTGGCGCTCGACCACGTCGCCGGCATAGCCGGTCACGACGACGAACCGTTGGACCCCGGCTTCGCGGGCGGCGTCGATGGCCCGGTCGATCAGAGCCTTGCCGCCGACCTTCAGGAGCGGCTTGCTGTCGGCCCTGCCGGCCAACCGGCGCCCCCGCCCGGCGGCGATGATGACGCAGGCTTCAGGGCATTTCATGGGCCCATTATAAACGGCGAGAACGGCGCCGGCAACGAGCGCCCCAGGTCACGCCGTTGACAGCCCCGGGCCGCGGAGGCTAGACTTGCCGCGAGGAGAGATGGACCCTCAAGATGCCGGGCGGGTAAGATTCGACTTCGAGGCGTCCCTCAAGCCGTCCCGGCCCAAGGGCCTGCCCAAATTCCTCCAGGTCGACCGCTGCGTCAACCGCCTGTTCGCCTCGCTCATCGTCCGGGCCGTCCTCGGAACGTCCGTCCGCCCGAACCACCTGACCGTGGCGGCGTTCGTCATCAGCGCGGCCGGCGCGGCGGCTTTCCTCGGCGGGACGCACCGGAGCTTCATCCTCGCCGCCGTCCTCCTCTATGCCGGGACCGTGCTCGACGGCGCCGACGGCATGCTGGCCCGCACCAGGAACCTCTGCACGCGGTCCGGCGCTTACCTCGACCTCTCCCTCGACCGGGTCACCGATTTCCTGGTCCTGGGGGGCATGGTCACGGGCTATTATTTCCAGTCGGGCCGGCGCGGCTTCTATATCCTCAGCCTGTTCGGGCTCGCGGCCTATATGCTTCAGATCATCCTCTATTATCTCGAGCGCGAGTACCGCGGGCTGCGGACGGGCCCGGGCGCAAGCGGCGACTTTCGCGGCCTCGTCTATCTGGGGATCTTCGTCTTCGCCCTGGTCGACCGGCTGGATATCGTCATCTCCATCCTGCTCTGCGTCCCCGCCCTGGCCATCCCCTACCGTCTCGTCCGGATCGTGATCGACAAGCGGCCGGCGGACCCGTCCCCGCCGCCGCCCGCGGCTCCGTAAGTCCCGGAGACCCGGGCGGGGCCTTACTTGGCGCTGTTCCAATTCGGCGGCGTCGCGCCGAGGAGCGTCCGGACGAAGAAATCGAACATCTTCCGCTCGCCGTAGGCGCCGCCCATACCGTGGCCCGCGCCGGGGATGACCAGCAGATCGAAGACCTTGTTAGCCTTGATCAGGGCGTTGACGACCTGCATCGTCGAGGCCGGATCGACGTTGGTGTCCATCTCGCCGACGATGAGCAGGAGCTGGCCCTTGAGCCTTGCGGCGTTGTCGACGTTGGAGGAAGCCGCGTACTCGGGCCCGAGCGGCCAACCCATCCACTGCTCGTTCCACCACAGCTTGTCCATCCGGTTGTCGTGGCAGCCACAGGAGGCCACTCCGGCCTTGTAGAATTCGGGATGGAAGAGGAGCCCGCCGAGGGCGTTCTGGCCTCCCGCGGAGTTCCCGTAGATCCCCATCCGGCTCGTGTCATAGTACGGGTAGCGGGCGGCCACGGCCTTGTGCCAGAGGATGCGGTCGGGGAAGCCGGCGTCGCCGAGGTCCTTGAAGCAATAATCGTGGAAGGCCTTGGACCGGTTGCTCGTGCCCAGGCCGTCGCACTGGCTGACGATGAAGCCCAGCTCGGCCAGGGCCCGCATGCCGCTGTAGGCTTGGAAGGACTTGGGCACGAAGGAGCCCTGCGGCCCGGCGTAGATGTACTCGATGACGGGGTATTTCTTGCGCGGGTCGAAGCTCGTCGGCCGGACGATGATCCCGTAGATGTCCGTGCGCCCGTCGCGGGCCTTGGCGACAAAGGCCTCGGGCGCCCGCCAGCCGGTCTTGAGGAGGGCGTCGATGTTTCCCTTCTCGACGGTCATGACCGCGGCCTTATCCGCGACCCGGCGGATCTCGGTCGTCGGGGCGAGGTCGACCCGGGAGAACGTGTCGACAAAGTAGGCGTTGTCGGGCGAATAGGTCACGGAGTGGTTGGCGTCGCCGTCGGTCAAGCGGACGAGTCCCGTGCCGTCGAAGTTCACGCGGAAGGCGTGGAGGAAGTAGGGGTCCTGGCCGGGGAGGACGCCGCTCGCCTGGAAATAGACCTGGCGCTTCTCCTCGTCGACCTTGTCGACCGAGCGGACGACCCACTCCCCTTTCGTGATCTGGTTCTTGACCGCGCCGGTCGCGCCGTCGTAGAGGTAGAGGTGGTTCCAGCCGTCCCGCTCCGACATCCAGACGGTCTCCCGGCCGTCCGCGAGATCGAAGCGGTATTTCTTGCCGCTGTAGCAGAAGAAGGTCGATGACTTTTCCTCGACGACCGCGCGGGCGGCGCCGGTCGAGGCGTCGACCTCGATGATCCGGTAGACCTGGTGGCCGCGCTGGTTGTATTCGAAGGTGAAGGCCCGGCTGTCCTTGCGCCACTCGGGGTCGGAGAGCTCGTAAGGGTTGGCGAAGAGGGCGTCGTCGACCTCGATCCGCGTCTTGGAATCGACGAGGAAGAGGACGGGCCGCTCGATGTCCAGGGCGTCGCCGGGCTTGGCGTATTCCATGGTGTGATATTTCGGCTGGAGCTGGTCGGCGGGCGACGACTCGACGTATTGGATGACGCGGTGATAACCGCGGCGCAGGCGCATCGCGACGATCTTTTTCGAATCCGGCGAGAAGGACAGGGACTCGAGGGTGTAATAGTTCCCCTCGGAGCCGTCCCGGCTGAGGACCGTCTCCTCTTTCTTGGCCTTGTCGCGCAGGACGAGGTTGTAATTGCGGATGAGGGCCTCCCACTTGCCGTCGGGCGAGGTCTTCACCTCCCTCGAGGCGGCCTCGGGGGCCGGTCCCCGCACCCACATGGTCATATCGCCGCCGCCGCCTCCCCGCGGGCCTCGCCCTCCCGGCCCCTCGAGCTTCTTGACGGCGTAAGTGGCCAGGTCGCAGGTCCAACGGGCGCCCGCCGCGGCGAACTGGACCGACTTCCCGTCGTCGCCGAAGGTCAGGGTGAAGAACGGCAGGTTGAGGGCCTCGATCTTCTCGCCCGAGGCCGCGGCCAGGGCCGCCGCGAGCTTGGCATGGTCGAAGGCTACGGTCTTCTGCGAAGTCGAGGCGTCGGCGATCCAGTATTCGTTCCCGCCGGCGACCGATTTCCGGTACCAGTAGCGGGGCGACTTGCCGATCCAGCCGCCGCGGTCGACAATGTCGAGAGCCAGCGGCTGAAGCTTGGCCCGCAGGCCGGTCGCCCTCTCGTAATCGGCCTTGGTGACCTGGGCCGAAAGTACGGGCGGGCCGGCCAGGGCGGCGGCCAGAAGAAGAACGACGGCGATCCTCGCGCGCGAGCTGTTCATAACGCCTCCTTGTCGTGGACAGATGAGACGGTGCCTGACCTACCTTATACCCGTCTTGGGTAAAAGGTAGGTCAGGCACCGTCTTGCGTACGTGTCCCTCTTTTTATAAGAAACGGCAAAAAAAAGAAAGGGCCGGGGGCAGCGCCGCCCGCGCTTGCCTTCATCCGGCGGATTCTGATATGAGAAGGCTCGAGGGGCAAGCGCGATGACCGGCGGAACACGTTTCGATCGGGCCCGGACGATCTCCGTGGATTTCGACGGGGTCCTCTCCTCCCTGGTCCTCGGGCGGACCTGGGAGAAGACGAAAGCGAAGAAAAAGCGTGTCCCGGTCGTCACCCCGGCGGTGCGGGCCGTCAAGACGGGGCTCGCCGCCCTCACCGAGCGGATGCGCAGGCCCTTGCCGTATGCGGAGCAAGCCCTCCGGGAGCTCCAAGCGACCAGGACCCTGTGTTTGCTGACCTCCCGCACCGGCCCGCGGATCGCGGCCGCCGAACGCTGGCTGGCCCGGTACGGCTGGGACGGACTGTTCGCGGCCCGGTTCTTCAACGCTGAGGGCGAGGACGCCGACCGGTTCAAGGCCAGGACGATCGGGGCGCACGCGATCGACGTCCACATCGACGACGACGCCGAAACCCTCGCCTGCCTGGCCGGTCTTTTCCCGGACAGGCTGTTCATCCAGCTCGACGCGTCCCGCCGGAAGAGCCCGTCGGACCCTAACATCGTCGTCGTCGGCGGCTGGGACGAGGTCCCGGCGCTCTTCGGGCCGGAGGGACCGCGGCCGGATTAGCCTAGAAGACGAAGGCCAGGCCCAGGTAGGCTTTCTTCTCCAGCGTAACCGCGCGGACCTCGGCCAGGCTCCCCCGCCGCCGGACCCCTTCGATATCGAAGAACAGCTCGAAGGACGTTCGGGGGATCCGCCAAGCCAACCCGGCGAGGGCCCGGGCGCGCGTATCGCTGAGGTGGGCGTTGTTCGTGACATCGGCCGGGAACCGGTCCAGGAGATCGGCCGAGCCCCAGGCCGCCAGGTCCACGAGTCCTCGAACGTTGAGTCCTTTCCAGTCGAGCCGGGCGCCGGCCGTAACCGTCCCGCCGAAGCCGTAGTAGTAGCCGTAGTAGAAGACGGTCGTCTTCAGGCCGGCGATATCGTGAAGCCGCGAGTAGTCGTTGAGGGCGGTCGCGTTGACCAGGGCGAAATCGAGGTAGGCTTCGACAAAGGCCCGGAACCTCGAAGCGCGGCGGAAGACCGTCCAGTCGAGGACGGGCCCGGCGAGATGGAGGATGGCCAGCTTGTCGGTGAAGCTTCGCGGTTCTTCGAGTCGAAGCTCGCTGAGATCGGACCAAACCGGTATGGGATCCATATCGTAGGGCGCCAGGGGCCGCTTCTTGAAGTACTCGAACGCCGAGCCGAAGCCCAGGAACAGGGCGGAGCCGCGGCCGTCCGGGCCGATCTCCTGGACGAAGCGCCCCCAGGGCACGGCCTTGGTGAAAAAGCGCGTCTCTTCGGTGCGTCCGCCGCGTGTCGCGCAGTCCAGCGTGATCTCGCTCTTGAAAGCGTCCCGGACATCGCGCCGGACCGCGCCGGGCCGGCCATATTCCGGGAGGCTCGTGAGCCGGGCTTCGAAGCCGAAATAAACGTCTGTCCCGGTGATGGCGTCCGATGAGGAGAGGCGGCGGCCCCCCGCGAACAGCTTGATCTCGTGCCACCCGGGTTGGACATGATCGTCGGCCGGATAACGGCGGTCCAGCCAGTGGTTGAGCTTGACCGCGGGATCGAGGAAGCCCAACCCGCGCATGAGCGGACCCGGCTGGTGGCAGAGGAAATGCCCGATCCGGTACCACGGCTCGCCGAGCGCGAGCGCGCCGAGCCCGGTCATGATCTCGTCGTTGATGGCGATGACCTCCTTCGTTTCGCCGACGATCTCCCACCAGGTCGAGGCGGCGAAGGCCATCAGCCACGAGTAGGGCCAGGACTGGCGGTTCGCCCGGCCGAACTGATAGTAGAGGGCGCCGGCCAGGCCGTGGGCCCAGTTGACCGAGAATTCGTTCGAGTCGAACCGCCAGCCCTCGAGAAGAAAGACCCTGGAGAACTGCGAATCGAAGTCCAGCCGGAAATCCTTGTCCTCGGGAAAGGCGTTCCTGAGCCAATAATCGACGGAGGAGGCCAAGGTCAGTGCGCCGAGCTCGATCCAGGCGCGCGCTCTCTTTTTCCGGGCCGGGGAGATCAAGCCGGAAAAGCGGGGGGGCGCGCCCGGGCGAGTTATGACTTCGGCCGGCGGGCCCTGGGTGTCAAGAGAGAACCGGGCGCCGCCGATGACCGCCCCCGGGGGCCGTGAGGCCAGGCAGAACGGGACGCGGGGTCCGGTCCTCGTAGGACCCTGGCGATCGTCTTCGGCCGCCGGACCGGCGGCGGCGGACACGGCGAGAAGAACGAGGGCCAAACCGGCCGCGACGGTTCGCTTGACAGGGAGGGAGACGCGGCGGCCGCCGTCGACTCCCGCCGATGTCCGGTCCCTGCCCTCCCCGGCGGAGGCCTCTTTCTCGAGCGCCGTTCCCTGGGCGACAACGACCAGGAAGAGGACGATCGGCAGGAACTGCGGTTCCGGGGTCGAGGATAAGAGAAGGGAGGCCGTGACGGCCGAGAAAAGTGCCGTGTAGAGGCCGCTCTTCCGGAAGGCCCGGATAACGAGCCCGAACAGGACAAGGGCCGCGAGAGGATAGATCGCCTGCAGGCCCAGCCAGGCCAGGGGGCCCGAAAGGACATTGGGATAGAAGGTGGTCAGAACGGCCCGGTCCTCGAGGACGACGTTGAAGAGGGCCGTGTTCTTCATGACGTTGACGACGCCGAAGGGGGCCATGACGAGACAGGCGGTCGCCAGGACGACGAGGATGTCGACCCCCGCGCGGGCGAGCGACCGGAGGCTCTTTCCGGCGGCCTCGCGGGCATAATAGGCAACCATCAAGGGGAGCGTCAGGAACTTGGTCATCGCCCCGAGCCCGAACAGGACCGCGATCACATACCGATCTCCGGGCCTGGGACATTCGGCCGCGCGCCGGATCGCCCAAAGGACGAGCGCGGTCAGGAGGAAGGCCAGGGCCGCGTTCGTCTTGATCTCTCCGAGGAGGAACATCGGCAGGAAGGGCAGGAAGCGCACCGGAGGGATCGCGGGGAACATCCGGAAGAGGGCCAGGCAGCACAAGGCGTGGATGAGGACCATGGTCACGGCCAGCACGGTCATGTTCCAGGTCCCGGCGATCCGGTAGGCGAGATAATAGGGAGCGATCTCGAGCGGCGGGTAATTGAAGTTCCCGTACACGGGCCCGAAGGACTCGATCTCGTGGAAGATCGTCCCGGACGTATACGGGTTCCGGCCGCTGTCGAGCGCATCGAAAACGCTTTGGTAAGCGCGCACGATCTCCGCATCCGAGGAGACGACGGCCAGGTTCCCTGCTCCCAGGCCCAGTCCGCAGACGAGGACGAACACGGCCACCGCCTTGCCGAAGAACGTCCTGGGACTCACCGAAGCCAAGGCCGCGATCGCCGCGAGGGCCAGGCAAAGCACCAGGGCGTACTCATAGTGCCGGCCGCCGGCGACGGGCTCGAGGACAAGAAGGAGGAGCGAGACCGCGAGGCCGATGATCAGCGCGCCGGCGAGGACCCGGGAGCCGCCGTCATTTTTCCTCATGGCTGAAAACGTTGCGGGTCAAGACGTTCATCTTGTCCAGGCCGCCGCGTTCGATGATCTTCTTGGCGTAAAGGATCCGCTGGATGCCGCCGATGATCAGGATGATGAACAGGAGCCTGAGGAAGAGCGCCAGCGTGGGATAGTCGTGACGGCCGATGGAGACGACCGGCCGGAACAGGGACACGAGGAGCCCGGCGTTGAGGATGAGCAGGCGCTCGAAGCGCTCGCCGATCGCCGGCCAATCATGCTCACCGAGCGGGACGACCATGGCCGCGCGGGGCTTGGCGAAGCTGAGGAGCAGCGAGGCGGAGATGACCAAGAAGGCCTCGAGGGCGTAGCCCGAGACGGCCAGGCCGAGGTAGATGATGACCTCGACCCATTTGTCGATGATGCCCTCGAGGTAATATCCGAACTTCGTCACCCGCCTCTGGGCCCGGGCGACGCCCCCGTCGATCGTGTCCCAGAGGCAGGCCAGGCCGATGAGCACGAAGGCCGGGAAGCGGTGGTTGAGATGGAAGAGCAGGGCGCCGGCGGCCGCGAGGACCAGGGCCAGGGACGAGAAGACGTTGGGGGGGATATGGGTCCAGGCGAAAAGGAGGCCAACCTTGTCGAGGCTCTTGGTGCATTTTTTACGGAGGCTGCTTCCTAACATCTCTCCCTCCTTGCCGAGGGTTTCGCTTATTCACGATCAAAAGATAAGGTCCGGCGCCGGGAGAGTCGTCAAGATTTTGTCAAGAATACGCGAAGAAGCCCTCAATTCGGAAGGGGAACACGTACGCGGTACGTGTCCCCTGACGCGCGGCGCTTCCGGCCGGAGACTCAGGGCAAGGTCAGCTGGGTATGGGCCAGGCAGAGGAGCCCGCGGACGGACAGGCCGTAGGGGCAGGCCCGCTCGCAGAACCCCTCGCACGTCCGGCAGACGTCGGCCCGGGCTGTCTCGAGCGCGGCGTACTCACCGATGGCGAACTTCTCGCTGCCCTGGGCCTCGAAATAGTGGTTGTACCGCATGATCGTGTTGACGGGAACGCCGCTCGGGCAAGCCGCTTCGCAGAGGCCGCAGGCGTGGCGGCAGTAGAGCGAGCCGCACTCGTTCTCATAGGAGGCCAGCAAGGCCCGGTCGCGGCCGCCGAGCGGCTGACCCGAGAGGGCGAGAAGGGTCTGGACGTCGTCGAAGGTATTGAAGGCCAGATTGAGCGTGTGGACCCTCGGGTCCGAAAGGACGAACTAGAGGGCCGCCGCTTTGACCTCGGCCGGCGTCTTCAGGCCGTTCTTCTGGATGAAGGCCTCGGCCTGCTTGGCCGTCTCGGCCATCTGCTCGAGCGACTTCTGGAGTCTTTCGTCGACCGCCTGGCCGTCCTTCTTCAGCTGCTCGATCCGGCTCATCGTGTCGTAATAGCGGCCGAGCGGGTTCGACTTCATGATGGTCAGACCGAGGTTCTTCTTGGAGGCGGCTTCGAGGACCTTCTCCCCCGGCTCCCGCTGCAGGAAATTGTAGACGAGGAGGATGACATCGAATCGTCCGTCCTCGACCGCGGCGAGCAGGACCTGGTCCATGGGCTCGCCCTGACCGGGCCCGCGGGCGCCGTGCGTGCCCGCGCCGGCGAAGCGGACCTTGCCCTGTTTCTTGAGCTCGGCGATGGCCTGGTGGTAGACCTCGTTCTTCACCGCTGCCGCGTTGGGCGGGTTCATCATCAGGCAATCGACGTAGTCGGTCTGGAGCCGGCCGAGCGATTCCTCGAGCTTGGCGGCCACGGCGGCGGTGTCGGCCAGGCCGTCGAGCCGGAACTTGGTCGTGATGAACAGGGACTTGCGGTCCCGGCCCTTGATGGCCTCGCC
>CAYOYQ010000113.1:0-9874 GCA_964408215.1 uncultured Eubacteriales bacterium | reverse complement strand
GAGCTCTCGCGGGTCTCGGACCACCTGACCTGCCTCGCGGCCATGGCCATGGAGAACGGGGCCTTCACCGTCTTCCTTTATATGATGAAGGCCCGTGAGTTCCTCTGGGACGTCATCGAGTTCACCACCGGGGCCCGGATGACGACCTCCTACATCCGCATCGGCGGCGTCCGGGCCGACCTCCATCCGGGCTGGCGGGACGCGCTGGTGACGGCCGTCCGGGAGACCCGCCGCGTCCTCAGGGACGTCTCCGGC
The DNA here is from genome assembly GCA_964408215.1 of uncultured Eubacteriales bacterium. Taxonomy (GTDB): domain Bacteria; phylum Acidobacteriota; class Aminicenantia; order Aminicenantales; family Saccharicenantaceae; genus RBG-16-66-30. The sequence goes on along the minus strand of CAYOYQ010000113.1, from coordinate 9,619 downwards.
CTTCTCGACAAGAACAGCATCTTCCTCGGCCGGACGCGGGGGATCGGCACGATCTCCAAGGAGGACGCCCTCTCCTACGGCTGGACGGGGCCGTGCCTGCGGTCGACGGGCGTCCCCTACGACGTCCGCAAGGCCCAGCCCTACCTCGTCTACGACCGGCTCTCGTTCGAGGTCCCGGTCGGCGAACGCGGCGACAACTACGACCGCTACAGCGTGCGGATGCGGGAGATGGAGCAGAGCCTGCGGCTTCTCGAGCAGGTCGCCGCCCTCATCCCGGACGCGGCCCCGCTCCCCGCCGGCCCCGTGATCGAGCCGGCCGAGGCCATCCGCAGGTCCCGGCGCGAGCGGACGGTCGAGCGCATCCGGCTCTCGCCGAACCTGGAGGGATCGGAGAAGGACCGCCTGGGCGGCCTCACGGCGGCGGTCCCTCCCGTCTCCGTGCCCTCGAAGGAAGACACCTATACGACCATGGAAGGGCTCATCAGCCATTTCCTCTTCTTCATGAGCGGCAAGGGCATCCGGCCGCCCAAGGGCGATGCCTATTTCTCGGTCGAGGGCGGCAACGGCGAGGTCGGCTTCTACATCGTCTCCGACGGGACGGACAGGCCGTACCGCCTCCATTTGAGGGCCCCGTGCTTCCACATCGTCTCGGCCCTCGAGCAGCTCGTGAGCGGCCGCCTCATCGCCGACGTCATCCCGACCTTCGGCTCGATGAACATGATCGGCGGGGAGCTCGACCGATGAGCTACGCCCCGTCGCCGGCCGCCCTCCGCCGGATCGAGGCGACGATCGCTCTCTATCCGGAAAAGGGTGCGGCCATCCTGCCCGTCCTCCATATCATCCAGGGCGAGTCGGGCTTCGTTCCGGAAGAAGCCGAGAGTTGGGTGGCGGGCAGGCTCGCCGTGCCGCCGGTGCGGGTCCGCGAGGTCCTCTCGTTCTACACGATGTTCAAGAGGGCGCCTGGGGGACGGCATTCCCTCCTGGTGTGTCGCAACCTCAGCTGCACGCTGGCCGGGGCCGAGGATATCCTGGGGTTCATCTTCGAGACGCTCGGCGTCCGGCCCGGCGAAACGACGCCGGACGGGGCCATCACCGTGTTCGCCGTCGAATGCCTCGGGAACTGCGACCACGCGCCCTGCCTCCAGGCCGACGGGGCCGACCACGGGCCGGCCACCCGGGCCTCGGTCGCGGCCTTGATCGAGGAGCTCAGAGCCGATGCCTGAGAGCATGGACAGGCTCCTTCCCGTCGATGACGCCTCGTGGGGACTCGAAGCCTACGTCAGTCGGGGCGGCTACGCGGCCGCCCGTCAGGCCCTGACCTCGATGGCGCCCGCCGACGTCATCGCCGAGGTCTGCCGGGCCGTCCTCCGCGGCCGGGGAGGGGCGGGTTTCCCGGCCGGGACGAAATGGGGCTTCGTGCCTCAGAACGTCTCCGGCCCGAAGTATCTCTGCGTCAACGCCGACGAGGGCGAGCCCGGGACCTTCAAGGACCGGCTGATCCTCCTTCGCGCCCCCCACGCCCTCATCGAGGGCATCGTCATCGCCGCTTTTGCCGTGGGCATCCCCAAGGCCTTCATCTACGTCCGGGGAGAGTACGCCCTGATCTCGGAGCGGCTGGAGGCCGCCATCGCCGAGGCCAGGGCTGCGGGCTACCTCGGGCCGAGGGTCCTGGGCACGGATTTCGGACTGGAAATCGTCGCCCATCACGGCGCCGGGGCCTACATCTGCGGTGAGGAAACGGCCCTTCTCGAGTCCTTGGAGGGCCGCCGCGGCCAACCCCGGGTCAAGCCGCCCTTTCCCGCGGTCGTCGGCCTCTTCCGCTCGCCCACCGTCATCAACAACGTCGAGACCCTGGCCGCCGTGCCCCAGATCATCGGCCGCGGGGCGGGCTGGTTCCTCGGCCGGGGCTTGGCCAAGGACGGGGGGACGCGCCTCTTCAGCGTCAGCGGGGCCGTCCGGCGGCCCGGCGTCTACGAGCTGCCCGTGGGGACGCCACTCCGGGAGATCATCGAAGTCCACGCCGGGGGACCGCCGGAGGGACGGCGGATCAAGGCCGTCGTGCCCGGCGGCCTGTCGGCGCCGGTCCTCAAGCCCGAGGAGCTCGACCTCCCCATGGACTTCGATTCCCTGGCCAAGGCCGGCTCCATGCTGGGCTCGGCCGGGATCATCGTCATCGCGGACGGCACGCCGATCCTTGACGTCCTCCATGTTACAGCGCGCTTTTACGCCCACGAATCCTGCGGCAAGTGCACGCCCTGCCGCATCGGGACGGCCTGGATCCTCAAGGTCGTCGAGCGGCTGAGGCGCTCCGGCGGCGGGCCCGCGGACCTCGATCTCGTCGTCCGGCTGGCCGGAGGGATCAAGGGCCGGACCCTCTGTCCGCTCGGCGACGCGGCGGCCCTGCCGATCCAGGCCCTGGTCACGAAATTCCGGAGCGAGCTCGAGCAGGCGGTGGCCCGATGACCGAGGCCAAGCGGGTCCGCCTCACGATCGACGGCCGGGCGGTCGAGGTGGCCGAAGGGACCAATGTGCTCAAAGCCGCCGAGGCGGCCGGCGTCGCCATCCCGCATTTCTGCTATCACCCGGGGCTCGAGATCGAGGGCAGCTGCCGCATGTGCCTGGTCGAGATCGAGGGCCTGCCGAAGCTCGAGCTGGCCTGTTCGACCGTCGTCCGGGAAGGCCTGGTCGTCAGGACATCGACAGAGCGAGTCCGGACCGCGCGCAAGGACGTCCTCGAATTCCTGCTGGCCGAGCATCCCCTCGACTGCCCCATTTGCGACAAGGCGGGGGAGTGCCGCCTCCAGGATTACTACGATCTGCACGGGCTCACCGCCGGCCGGATGATCGAGGCCCGCGAGCGCCGGGAGAAAAAGCGGCCGATCGGGCGGGGCCTCATCCTGGACCGGGAGCGCTGCGTCCTTTGCACCCGCTGCGTCCGCTTCCTGCGGCAGGTCACCCGGACCGGCGAGCTCGGCGTCTTCGAGAGATCGCTCCGCTCGGAGGTCGGCACCTTCGAGGGCCGGCCCGTGGACAACGACTATTCCGGGAACCTCGTCGATATCTGCCCGGTCGGGGCCATCACTTCCGAAGACTTCCGGTTCAAGACCCGGGCCTGGTTCCTGACCCGGAAACCCTCGGTCTGTCCCCACTGCGGCCGCGGCTGCGCCGTCGTCGTCGAGTCCGTCAAAGGCTATCCGCTCACGGGCGGGGGGAGGCGGGTCTATCGGGTCACGGCCCGGGAGAACGCGGCCGTCAACGGCCACTGGATCTGCGACCTCGGCCGCGAAGGGCGCCGCGAGATCGACGAGGGCCGGCTCACGGGCGTCCTGAGGGCGGGCGCCCCCGCGAAAGGGCTGTCCTGGCGGACGGCCCTGGCCGAAGTGGCCGCCTCTATCCGGTCCGTGCCCGGGCCCGATCGGACGGCCCGGATCGCCGTCGTCCTGAACGCCCGCCTGACCTCGGAGGAGCTCGCTCAGGCTAAGCGGCTTTTTGTCGACGGGCTGGGCCTCGACCGCATCTCTTTCGCCGGACGCAAGCCCGGCCGGGCCGACAGCCTCCTTCTCACCGCCGAGCGGATGCCCAACGACAGGGGAGTCCTCGAGGCGGGCTTCCCGCCCCGGCCTCCCGCGCTCGCCGAGCTTTCGACCGCCGGGGTCCTGCTCGTCTTCGGGCCCTATCTTGCCGAGCATTTCGAGGCGGAGGCCCTCCAGAACGTCCTCGCCGCCGTGCCCGCGAAATTCCTCTTCACCGCCCACTCCGGCCCTCTCGACCGGCTGGCGACGCTCGCGTTCCCGGTCGCTCATCCTGCAGAAAAATCAGGCACTTATGTCAATATCGAGGGCGTCCGCCAGCCCTTCGGCCGGGCCGTGGCGCCTCTCCCGTCGGCCGTCGCGGAAGGAGCGATCTTCGACTGCCTGGCCGGCCGGCTCGGCCTCAACCTCGGAGAGTCCGATGTTCGTTGACGCCGTCATCGTCCTCGTCAAGGTCGTCCTCGCGCTGACCTGGACGCTCCTTCTCGCCCTCTTCCTGACCTGGGTCGAGCGGAAGGAGAGCGCGGTGATGCAGGACCGGATCGGGGCCAACCGGGCCTCGGTCTTCGGCCTGCGGCTCTTCGGCCTGTTCCAGCCTTTCGCCGACGCGATCAAGATGCTGTTCAAGGAGGACTTCGCGCCGACGTTCTCGCAGCGGGCCCTCCACTGGCTGGCCCCGGCCTTCTCCTTCTTCTTCGTCGCCGTGGCCATCGTCGCCGTCCCCTTCGGCGACACGGTCCGGCTCTTCGGGCGGTCGATCCGCCTCCAGGTCGTCGATCTCACCGCGGCCGTCCTTTTCGTCCTGGCCATGCTCAGCCTGGGCATTTACGGCATCCTCGTCAGCGGCTGGGCCTCCTCGAACCGCTTCGCTCTGATCGGCAGCCTGCGCGGCGCCGCCCAGCTCATCTCCTACGAAGTCGCCCTGGGGCTCTCGCTCGTCGGCCTCGTCATGGTCTTCCCCTCGCTCAGCCTGGCCCGGATCGTCGACTATCAGGGCGGGCTGCTGTTCGGCTTCCTGCCCAAGTGGGGCGTCTTCCTGCAGCCCCTCGGGTTCGCCGTTTTCTACGTCGCCGGCATGGCCGAGACGAAACGGGTGCCGTTCGACATGCCCGAAGGCGAGTCGGAGATCATCGGCTTCTACACGGAGTACGGCGGCCTCAAGTTCGGCCTGTTCATGTTCACCGATTTCCTCGAGGTCATCGTCCTCGCGGCGATGGCCACGACGCTGTTCTTCGGCGGCTGGCAGGTGCCCTGGCTCAACGCCGGGGGCTTCGTATTCCCCTGGGGCGGGGGGATCGATCTCGCGCCCTGGGCCGTGACCGTCCTGCGGGTCTTCGCGTTCAACCTCAAGGTCTTCTTCTTCTGTTGGCTCCAGGTCCTGACCCGCTGGACCTATCCGCGCTTCCGCTACGATCAGATCATGGACCTCGGCTGGAAGGTCCTTGTCCCGCTAGCGGCCGTGAACGTCCTCGTGACCGGCCTCATCCTGGCGGCGCGATAGGAGAGCCATGATCAAGGGATGGCAGGTCGTCAAAGAGCTCGTGAGAGGGGCGGCCATCACGGCCCGCCACTTCTTCGTCAACATGACCTTCCACACCCTGCGGCTCTTCGGGATCAAGACGAAGGGAAGGGGAGCCGTCACCGTCCAGTATCCGGAGGTCCGCAAGAAGCTCTCGCCGCGCCACCGCAGCCTGCACCGCCTCCGGCCGCGGCCGGACGGACAGCCGAGCTGCGTCGCCTGCATGCTCTGCGTCACCGTCTGCCCGTCCGAGTGCATCACCGTCGAAGCGGCCGAGGACCCGGACCCCGAGGTCCAGAAGGTCCCGGCGCGGTTCGTCGTCGACCTCAACCGGTGCTGCTTCTGCGGCTTCTGCGTCGAGGCCTGCCCGGTCGACGCCATCCGCATGGACACGGCCGAGATCCGGCTGGCGACGCCGGACCGGGCCGGGCTCGAGGTCCGGCTCGACAAGCCATGATCCCCGCATCCGACCGTCTCGCGATCGGCGCGATCGAGATCGTCCGCCTTCTCGACGGGACCTTCAAGGTCGACGGGGGAGCCATGTTCGGGGTCGTGCCGCGGACGCTCTGGGCCTCCCGGGCGGCTCCCGACCGCGAGAACCGCATCGCCCTGGCCCTCAACTGCTACCTCGTCCGGACAGCCGAAGCGACGATCCTCCTCGACACGGGCGTGGGGCCGGACGCCGGCCGCCGCTACGCCGACTTCTATTCCTTCGACCGCCGTCCCGGTCTCCTCGCCGCGCTGGACGGGCTCGGGATCGGCCCCGAAGCGATCGACGCCGTCGTCAACAGCCACCTCCACTTCGATCACTGCGGCGGCGACACCGTCAAGACGGCCGAGGGGACATGGGTCCCGGCCTTTCCCCGGGCCCGGTATGTCGTTCAGCGGGGGGAGTGGGAGCAGGCCCTTCATCCGGTCGAGCGCGACCGGCCGAGCTACAGGCCGGCGGCCCTCAAGCCGCTGGCGGAGGCCGGCCGGCTCGACCTCCTCGACGGCGACGCGCCGGTCGCGCCCGGGGTGGAGGCCGTTCTTGTCGCTGGCCACACCGCCTTTCACCAGGGTGTCAAGGTCTCGTCCGGGGAGGCGATCTTCTTCTACGCCGCCGACGCCATCCCCACGGCCGCCCACGTCGACCTCGACTACATCATGAGCTTCGACCTCTTTCCGGCCGCGACGTTCGAGGCCAAGAAGGCCCTGCTCGCCCGGGCCGAGGCCGAGCGCTGGGTGCTCGGCTTCAGCCACGACCTTCGGATCCCGTTCGGCCGCCTGCGCCGCGCCGGCAAGCGCCTCGAGGTCGTCGCCGCGTCCGGGCCCTAAAGGTTGACATTTCGGGCCCCCGAATTTATGATGGGGCTTCTCAAATCCCGAGGAGGTTCAAGATCATGAAGAAAGTGACCGTTGAAGAGCTGTTGGCCAAGGCCAAGCAGCCTTCCCTGGACGCCCCACGGCTCCACAAGTTCTACAAGGGCAAGATGGGGACGTCCGTCAAGTGCCGGGTCCGTGATTTCAACGATTTCGCGATCTGGTATACGCCGGGTGTCGCGGCCGTCTGCAAGGAGATCCAGGCCGACAAGAACAAGGCCTACGAGTACACCAACAAGTGGAATTCCGTGGCCGTCATCAGCGACGGCACGCGCGTCCTCGGCCTGGGCGACATCGGCCCCGAGGCCGGCCTGCCGGTCATGGAAGGGAAGGGCATCCTCTATAAGTACCTGGGCGGCGTCGATGCCTTCCCCATTTGCCTTGACGAGAAGGACCCGGACAAGATCATCGAGATCGGCAAGGCCCTCCAGCCGTCCTTCGGCGGCTACAACCTCGAGGACATCAGCCAGCCCAAGTGCTTCCGCATCCTCGACGAGCTGCGCGCGGCCTGCGAGATCCCGGTCTGGCACGACGACCAGCAGGGCACGGCCTGCGTCACGGTCGCCGGCTTGCTCAACGCCCTGAAGATCGTCAAGAAGGCCATCGAAGAGGTCAAGATCACGATCGTCGGGGCGGGCGCCTCGGGCATCAACATCGCCCACCAGATCATGCTGGCCGGGGCCAAGGGAGCGAACATGCTCTCGGTCGACTCGAAGGGCATCCTGTCGCGCGACCGCGCCGACCGGGACAACCTCCAGAAGAACTTCAAGGAAAAGTGGGACCTGTGCCTGAGGACGAACCCCACGGGCCGGCTGGGCGGGATCCCCGACGCCATCAAGGGCGTCGACGTCCTCATCAGCGCTTCCACTCCGGGACCCGGAACGATCAAAGCCGAGTGGGTCGCGACCATGGCCAAGGACGCCATCGTCTTCGCCGAGGCCAATCCCATCCCCGAGATCTGGCCGTGGGAGGCCAAGGAGGCCGGGGCCCGGATCGTGGCCACGGGCCGGTCCGATTTCCCCAACCAGGTCAACAACTCCCTGGGCTTCCCCGGCATCTTCCGGGGCGCCCTGGACGTCCGGGCCAAGACGATCACCGACGGCATGTGCATCGCCGCCGCCCGGGAGCTGGCCAAGGTGGCCGAGGACAAGGGCATCCACGAGGAGTACATCATCCCGAACATGGACGAGTGGGAGGTCTTCCCCCGCGAGGCCGTGGCCGTCGGGTCCGAAGCGATCAAGGAAGGCGTGGCCCGGTTCAACTTCCCGGCCGACGTCCGCTTCAAGATGGCCGAGGAGATCATCCGGGCCTCCCGCGAGGACGTCCAGAAGAAAATGAGGGAAGGGGTCATCATCGACCCGGATAAATAAGGGGATTTGACAAGGCTACTTTCCTGTGCTAGAGTGGCGCCAATAAAGGCGTTTTTTTCATGGGCTAACCGCAACAGAACAGTGAATCCCCTAACGTTGGAGCCTATCTCACGCATTTCATAAATGATACCTAAAAAGGAGGTAAAATCATGAAGAACATCGTGAAAGGCCTAGCTTTGGCGCTCGTCGTCGTGTTCGCGTTCACGAGCTGCGCCAAGCAACCCACCCAGCTGATGGACCAGGCCAAGGCCGCCATCCAGGCCGTCGTCGACGCCAAGGGCGGCGTCTACGCGAAGGACGAGCTGGCCAAGCTCAACAGCGACCTGCAGGCCGCTCTTGACGCCGTCAACGCCCAGTCCAAGAAATTCTTCAAGAAGTACGGTCCGGCCAAGGAGATGCTGAACAAGCTCGTCGCCGACGCCGACGCCGTCAAGGCCCTCGTCCCCGGCAGGATCGCCGAGGCCAAGGCCGCCGCCGAGACCGCGGTCGGCGAGGCCACTACCGTCCTTGAGGAAGCCAAGGCCCTCCTCGAGAAGGCCCCCAAGGGCAAGGGCAACAAGGCCGACATCGAAGCCATGAAGGCCGACCTCGCCGGTCTCGAGACCGCGATGGCCGATGTCAATTCCGCCCTGACCGCCGAGGACTACTTCGGCGCCAAGGACAAGGCTGCCGCCATCAAGGACAAGGCTGCCGCGATCGTCGAGCAGATCAACGCCGCCATCGCCAAGGTCAAGAGGTAAGCTCTTAGGCCTTGAGGACCTGTAAAACAGCCGTCTTCGCACTGGCTGTTTTGCTTTTCGGTTGTCGAACCGCGCCGGTCCCTCCGGAGGTTCTTGAAGCCGACCTTCAGGAACAGGATCTCCGGAGGGCCGGTGCTTCCTTATTCGCCGGCCAGGAGCATGCGGCCTATCTCGAGAACCTGAAGTCCGCCCGCGCCGCCCTCGAAAAGGAGGGCCTCAAGCTCGGATGGCTCCGGGACTACGGCCGGGTCCGGGCCGATTTCGCCGCCGTCATCATCGCCGGGAACGCCGTGCGCTCGGCCCTCCAGGCCCGGGTCGCCCGGGAGTCCGCGGCGCTGGCCGAGTCCGCGGCCGCCGTCCGCCGGCGCCTCAGGACCCTCGACGAGCTGACGCTTTCGCTGGTCGAACGCGGCGTGGGGCGGCAAAGGCTCACCCGGGCCCTGCTCGTTCTGGGCGAAGCCGAGGCGCTCGCGGCCAAGGACCAGTTCGAGGCCGCGGCCAAGAAGCTCGAGACCGCTTCGGGCCTGGCCGAGGAGGCCGAGCGGGCCGTGATCAGCCACATCTCCCGCTATCTCGATCCGGCCCAGGTCCAGGCCTGGCAGCAGGCGGCCGAGGAAACGATCGCGGCCTCGAAGCGCAGCAGGTCGGTCGCGGTCATCGTCAGCAAGCTGGAGCGGCGCTTGAGCGTCTATAAGAGCGGGAGCCTCTACCGGACATATGACGTGGGCCTCGGCTTCAACGGCCTGGCCGACAAGCGCTTCGCAGGCGACAACGCCACGCCCGAGGGCCGTTACTCGATCGTCCGGAAGATCCCCTCGAGCCTTTACTACAAGGCCCTGCTGATCGATTATCCGAACGACGAGGACCGCCGCTCCTTCGCCCGGGAGAAAGCCCGGGGCGCGATCCCCCGCGGCGCCTCGATCGGCGGGGACGTCGAGATCCACGGCGGCGGGGAGGACAGCCTGACCCGCGGCTGCGTCTCCCTCGATAACGCCAGGATGGACGAGCTCTACGCCCTCGTCTCGGTCGGGACCCCGGTCACGATCATCGGGACGATGGAGCACGAGAACTTCGTCATCAAAGCCATCAGGGACCAAT
>CAYOYQ010000112.1:0-9907 GCA_964408215.1 uncultured Eubacteriales bacterium | reverse complement strand
TCGAGGAAGATGTCCTTGCGCAGGGCCTTGAGCTTGCGGAAGAGCGCCGGGCCCTCGGCCGTGAAGAGCTCCAGCCCGACCTTGAAGGTCCGCGCGTCCTTGAGCCGGCTGACGAGGGCGATCCCCTCGTCCCTGGTCGGAACGTCGAGGGCGATGATGATGCGGTCGGCGTTGGTCATGACGATGTCCTTTCTCGGTCTCAGGCGGCGCGGAGGGTCCCGATGACGTCGCGGACGGCCGCGACGCCGTGGCCCCGGCACCAGCTCTCGATCTCGGCGACGATGCGGACCGCGGCGTCGGGGTCGACGAAGCTGGCCGTCCCGACCTCGACCGCGGCCGCGCCGGCGACGAGGAACTCGAGCGCGTCCGTCCCGGTCATGATCCCGCCCATGCCGACGACCGGCACCTTGAGGCGCGACGCGACCTGGTGGACCATGCGCAGGGCGATCGGCTTGATGGCCGGGCCGCTCAGCCCGCCGTAGACGTTGCCGAGCTTGGGCCGGCGCGTCTCGAGGTCCACGGCCAGGGCCAGGAAGGTGTTGACCAGGGCAACGGCGTCGGACCCGGCCTCCTCGGCCGCCAGGGCGATCTCGACGATGCTGGTGACGTTCGGCGACAGCTTGGTGATGACGGGGCGGCGGCTCGCGGCCTTGATCCTCTTCACCAGGTCGAAGGTCGTCCGGGGCGAAAGGGCGGGGCAGGCCCCTTCCTTCTTGACGTTCGGGCAGGAGATGTTGAGCTCGTAGGCGGCGATCCCGTCCTGGCGGTCCAGGAACTCGACGACCCGGACGTACTCGTCTTCGTCCGCGCCGCAGACGTTGACGATGACGGCCGTCGCGACGGCCCGGAGCTTGGGCAGGACCTTTTCGGCGAAGGCCTCGACGCCGACGCCCTGCAGGCCGATGGCGTTGATGAGTCCGCTCGGCGTCTCGACCAGGCGCGGCGGCGGATTGCCCTCGCGGGGGCCGTAGTAGAGCCCCTTGACAACGATGCCGCCGAGGCGGGCGAGGTCCATGTAGGGCGCGAATTCGAGGCCGTAGCCGAACGTGCCGCTGGCCGTGAGGACGGGGTTCCGCAGCTCCAGGGGCCCGACGGCGACGCGGAGGTCGACCGGCTTTTCGGCTACCATAGGATGCGCTCCCCCGGGAAGACCGGGCCTTCCTCGCAGATCTTGACCCAGCCGTCGCCGCTCTCGCTCTTGATCCGGTGGACGCAGCCCCAGCAGGCGCCGATGCCGCAGCCCATGATGGACTCGAGCGAGAACTCGGCGGCGACCCCGTGCTTGGCCGCGACCGCGGACAGGGCCTTCATCATCGGGTCCGGGCCGCAGGCGTAGATCATGGCCGGCTTTTCTTTCTCGAGCTCGGCCGCGGCGAGCTCGGTGACCAGACCCGCGTAACCGAAGCTGCCGTCGTCGGTCGAGCAGAGGACCGGGATGCCGGACGCCTCGAACCGCTCGCGCAGGGGGATGTCGGCCAGCGAGCGGCCGCCGTAAAGGACGAGCGGCCGCAGGCCGGCCCGGACGAGCTCGCGGGCCAGGAAATAGAGCGGGGCGATGCCCCGGCCGCCGCCGACGAGATAGGCGGTTCGGCCCCTGGCGTCGGCCGGGACCGTGAACCCCTTGCCGAGGGGGCCGATGAGGTCGATCAGATCGCCTGTCTTCTTCCGCGCGAGGATCTCCGTCCCCAGGCCGGCGACCTTGAAGAAGAGCTCGAGGCCGTCCGCGTTCGCGTTGTGGATGCCGAGGGGGCGGCGGAGCAGGGGGGTGGTGCCCTCGGCGACCTTGACCATGACGAACTGGCCGGGTCTCGCCGCGCGGCCGATCTCCGGCGCCTCGACGGTAAAATGGAAGAAGTCGCCCCAGATCGCGAGATCGCGCAGACGGGCGTTGCGCTCGATGGTCATGGCGGTTCCGGGGCCTTTTTCGCCCCTTACCCTAGCAAAAAACCCCCCTCCAGGCAACCGGAATCTTGGCCGCTTGACGTGGGCGCGGGGAATCGCTTATATAGATTCGGCCATGAGGACCCCGCTTCGACGCCCGCTGTTGGCCCTTCTCTCGCTGGGGCTGGCCCTGCCCGCCCTGGCCCAGGACGCGCACTACTGGACGAACCAATATGGGACGCGGGCGACCCTTCTCGGCGGGGCGGTCATCGGCAGCGTCCTCGACCTCTCCGGCACCTACTACAACCCCGGCGGCATGAGCCTCGTCGAGAAGCCGCAGACGCTGATGGCCGCCAACATCATCCAGTATCCCCACCTGAGCCTGGTCGGAAGCCGCGCCGAGGCGGTTCCTCTGAACGCTCATAATCCCAGCCCGGCCCCGACACTCGTCGCCGGAACGTTCCGCGTCCGCGGCCTCGGCCCGAGGCACTGGTTCGGCTATTCCTACCTCGCCCGCCAGGCGGTCAAGCTCGGCGCTTCCGTCTCCGGGACCGGCGTCTGGGACATCATCCCGGGCGCGTTCGGGCCCGAGGACTTCGCCACCCAGTTCCGCCTGGACGAGAAGCTGGCCGAGAACTGGCTCGGCCTGACCTGGTCCTACCGGCTCGCGAAGCCGCTCGGATTCGGCGTCAGCCAGTATCTCGCGGTCCGGTCGCACTGGACCCAGGTCCAGGAACGCGTCGAGGTCCTGACCGGGGCCGGCGGCACGGCCGCGGCGCTGGGCGCCCGGCAGTACCGGTACAGCCATTTCCGGCTCCTCTGGAAGGTCGGCCGGGCCCTCGATCTCAAGGAGGTCACCTTGGGGTTGACCGTGACGACGCCGAGCGTGGCCATCTCCGGCCGGGGGATGACCGGCGTCGACACCTCCGTCGTCGGCCTCGACGTGGACGGCGACGGGACGGCCGACAACGACCTGGCCGCCAACTACCAGGACCGTCTGCCGGCCGTCTACCGCTCGCCCTTCTCCCTGGCCATGGGCGTGACCTTCAAGATCCAGAAGGTCCGCATCTACGCCAGCGGGGAGTGGTTCGAGCGGGTCCGCCCCTACACCGTCGTCGACGCCGAGGAGTTCGCCGCCCAGTCGTCCGGCGAGATGCTCTCGACCGACCTCACTCAGGAGCTCGAGGCCGTGCTGAACACGGGCTTCGGCCTCGAGTGGTTCTACTCCTCGCGGTTCAAAGGCTACGCCAGCTTCAGCACGGACTATTCGGCCAAGAGGCCAGGGACGGCGACGAATATCTCCGTGACGGACTGGGACAACTACCACTTCATGACCGGCGCCGAGTTCTTCGTCAAGCGAACGGCCCTGACCGTGGGCCTCGGCTACTCGTTCGGCAGCCGGAGGGTCGGCAACCGGCCGACCGTCCTCGAGCACGGCGGCGTCCTCGGCGCCTGGGACCCCTTCGAGGACCTGAAGTTCCGCTTCGCGACCTATAAGCTCATCCTCGGCATCGCCATCTAGATTTGCGCTCGCCGGCCGCGATTTCCTATAATACCCCCTCGCACCGAGCTCCGTCGCCAGGAGGATCCGCATGAACGTTTCCCGTCGCGGCCAGGACATCCAGGCCTCTCCGATCCGCAAGCTCAAGCCCTATGCCGACGCGGCCAAGGCCAAGGGCATCAAGGTCATCCACCTCAACATCGGCGACCCCGACATCCCGGCCCCCCAGCCGGTCATGGACACGTTCCACGCCTGGAGCCAGCCCGTCCTGGCCTACGGCCCGGCCCAGGGCTTCCTCGAGCTGCGCCAGGCCGTCACCCGCTACTTCGCCAAATACAGCATCCCCCTCGACCCGGACGAGGTCCTCATCACGACAGGCGGCTCCGAGGCCATCCACTTCACGTTCTCCGTCATCGGCGACGTCGGCGACGAGATCGTCATCCCCGAGCCCTATTACACGAACTACAACGGCTACGCCGCATTCGCCGGCTTGAAGATCGTGCCGCTGCCGCTCTCGGTCGAGAACGGCTTCCGCCTGCCGCCGGTCGAGGCGATCGAAGCCCGCATCACCCCGAAGACCAAGGCCATCCTGCTCTGCTCGCCGAACAACCCGACCGGCACCGTCTACACGCCCGAGGAGCTCGGCCGGGTCGTCGCGCTGGTCAAGAAGCACGACCTCTTCCTCGTCGGCGACGAAGTCTACAAGGAGTTCATCTACGACGGGCTGAAGCACAAGAGCATCTTGGAGTACCCGGACATCAAGGACCGGGTCGTCGTCGTCGACAGCATCTCCAAGCGCTACAGCTGCTGCGGCGCCCGGATCGGCATGATCATCACCCGCAACAAGGCGGTCTACGCCGCCGCCTTGAAGTTCGCCCAGGCCCGCCTCTGCCCGCCTTCGGTCGAGCAGCACGCCGCCCTGGCCGCCTACAACATGCCCATGGAGTACTTCCAGGGCGTCCGGTCCGAATACGACAAGCGCCGCAACATCCTCTTCGAGGGGCTCAAGGACATCCCCGGCATCGTCATCCGCAAGCCGCAGGGGGCCTTCTATGTCATCGTCCGCCTGCCGGTCAAGGACATCGAGCACTTCGCCGTCTGGCTCCTCCAGGATTTCTCGCTCGACGGCAAGACGGTCATGATCGCCCCGGCCCCCGGCTTCTACTCGACGCCGAGCCTGGGCACGGACGAGGCCCGCATCGCCTACGTCGTCAACGAGCACGAGCTCAGCGAGGCCGTCCGCGTCTTCAAAGCGGGCCTCTCGAAGTACCTGGCCGTCCACGGCTGAGCGGTGGGCTCGAAATGAGCGAAGCCGGGCGGACCCTCCGTCAGGCGCTGGCCATCGCGGCCCTGAGCGTCGCCGTGGCCGCCGTCGTCCGCTTTCCCCTCATCCAGAGGTTCGCCCGCGGGGAGTTCCGGGAGACCTTTTTCGTCGCGGCGGATTTCCCCGGCCTCCGGATGATCACGTCGGCCGAGGCCGAGGACCTCTGGCGGGCGGGGGAGGCCTTCGTCGACGCCCGGACGGAGGACCTTTATCGCCAAGGCCACGTGCCGCGGGCCCTGAGCGCTTCGGCCAAGGACGCCGAGACCGGGCTTCCGTTGTTCTTCGAACGCCTGCCGCTCGAAGGGACCCTCGTCGTGTATTGCGAAGGCGGGGACTGCCAATCGAGCCTGGCCCTGGCCAAGCTCCTCCTAAAGAAGGGCTTCACGGACATCCGCATCTTCAGCGGGGGATGGGAGGAATGGGAGCGGGCCGGCCTGCCCGCGGAGAAGGGCGATGATCAGGAATAGGCCCCTCCTCCTCCTCTTCCGGGTCGTCCTCGGCGGGCTCTTCATTTACGCTGGTGTCGTCAAGATCGTCGATCCCCTCGGCTTCGCCCAGGACATCCGCAACTACCGGCTCGTCGGCCAATCCCTGTCGTTCATCGTCGCGGTCGTCCTGCCCTGGCTCGAGGTCCTGGCCGGTGTCTTCCTCATCGCCGGGATCTGGAAACGAGGCGCGGCCCTGGTCATTACGGGCCTCCTCGTCTTCTTCATCGTCCTGACGCTCGTGACCATGGCCCGCGGCCTCGACGTCGACTGCGGCTGCTTCGGCTCCTTGAGCCGCAAGTCCGGCTGGGGCGTCGTCCTCGAGGACCTGGCGATGCTGGCCTTGGGGCTCTGCCTCCTCATGGGACCAAGGAAGCCGCGCGCGCTCCCTTGATTCCCCGGATCCCTGCGCAGTAGCTATCTAAGATACTGCCAAAGGTCGTTAAGGAGACCGTCATAGACCACGCCCGTGCCGTAACCGTAACCCCCGAATAGCCAGAAACGGCCTTGAGAATCCACCCATGAGACAGCCTCCCCTCTCGATCCGGGGATGTTAGCCGCGGCGGGAGCGCCCCGGACCCCATAGGTCCCGCCAGCGTTCGGGGTATTTGCGCCGCTCATCCATGTCCAGAGCCCCGATCCGGGGTCGTATCTCCAGAGGTCGCTGAGCGCTCCCTCCATGCCGGCCTCTCCGTTGCCCCCGCCGCCGAAGAGCCAGAGCGTGCCGTCGGAAGCGTTCCACGTCAGGGGACCCCGTCTGGCGCCGACGATGTTGAGAGGCGAGGCCGCCCCCCTGGTCCCATAGACGCCATCGGCGTCCACCACATCGCTGCCCCAGACCCAAGTCCATTGCCCGGTCGCGGGATCGAACGACCAGAGATCGTTAAGGAGGTAGACATTGCCCTCGATATTGGAGCCCCAGCCATCGCCTCCAAAGAGCCATAAGCGTCCTGTCATGTCGCGCCATGTCGCCGCGTTGACCCTGGCCCCGGGCACGTTGGCAGGGTCGGCGACCCCTTTCGTTCCATAGACGCCCAGCTGATCCGTGCTGCAATCTCCCGACACCCATGTCCATTCGAGCGTCGACTCGTCGAGCATCCAGAGGTCGTTGAGGACACTGGCTTCGCCTTCTTGACCGTTCCCCGAACCACCAAAGAGCCAGACGCGACCGGCGGGATCCCGCCAACAGACGGCCCCCTCGCGGGCCCCAGGCATGTTCGACGGCGAGGCCAGCCCCTTCGTGCCGTAGACTCCTGGCTCGGCCAGTTCATCGCTGCCGGCCATCCAGGTCCATTGACCGCTTGCGGGATCGTATCTCCAAAGGTCGTTCAAACGGCCGAAATTCCCGGGAGAGACGAATCCGAATCCCCCGAAGAGCCAAAGCCGGCCGGCGGCATCGATCCAGCTGGTGGCCTGATACCGGGCGCCCGGGGCGTTGGAGGGCGCGGCCACGCCCTTGATCCCATAGGAACCAGGATCGTCGATAAGGTTGCTGCCCGAGATCCAGGTCCACAACGAGGTTTCGGGATCGAACATCCAGAGGTCGTTCAGGATGTCATGCCACCCGTTCGAATCCCGGCCATCCCCCCCGAATAGCCAGAGCCGCCCCGACGCATCGATCCAGGATACGGCCCCGGCCCTGGCCCCGGGGACGTTGGAAGGAGACGCGATCCCCTTCGTCCCGTAGACGCCAGCCTCCCAGGTCGTTTCACTGCCGGCGATCCATGTCCATACGTTGGTTGGGTCCTGAGGATCCGGGGCCTCCTTACCGCCGCAGGCGGCCAGCAGAACCAGGCAGCAGATCAGGACGGAAACGGCGGAAACACGCGCCTCGATCGTCCGGCGTCTCCGGTGGCCGGTCATAATTCCCGAGTCTTCTTGAAGATGTAGACGGCCCCGCGGTCCTCGTCCGGACCATCCTCGCCCGGGGCGCCTGCGACGGCACAGTTCTCGCCGATCCCGACACAGGAGCCGAGGATGTCCCCATCCTCTGTATCGCTGCTCATGGCCTTGTTCGCTTCGCCCCAATTGTCTTCCCCTCCCCGATTCCGGGCATAGAAGTAGACGGCCCCCTGACTGTTGAAGAGATCGGCCGCGTACATGGCGCCGATGATCAGACTATCCCCATGAATGGCCACGTCGTACCCGAACTCATCCATATCGTGGGCGTCGCTGGCCGTCAGCCTGCGGACTTCTCCCCAAACGCCAGCGCCGCCCTGGTCGCGGGCAAAGACGTACGCGGCTCCGCGGTATTCGCCGCCACCCGGCCGGTAATGGGCCCCGACCACGGCGGTGCCTCCGCTGATGCTGACGGCATTCCCAAAGTCGTCAGCGTTCACGGTGTCCGAGCCGACGAGCTTCTTAACCTCTCCCCATTGATCCGCCGATGGTTGGTTCCGTCCGAACAGATGCGCCTCATTGGCCGCTCCCACGAGCACCAGATCGCCATCGATAGCCACGTCGCGCCCGAAATCAAGCAGCAAACGGGGATCGCTGGGCTCTATTTTCTTGACCTGACCCCAGTTGTTCTCACCACCCTTATGGCGGTAGAACACATAGACAGCCCCCGACTCATAATAATCCCCGCTCTTGTAGGGGGCCCCGACGACGATGTAGTCCCCGTCGATGGCGACGGACCGGCCGAACCCGTCCGACCAGTCCGGGTCCTCGGCAGCGAGCCTCTTCTGTTGGCCCCACTGATCCGTGCCGCCCTCGTTCCGGAAGAAGACGTACGCCGCCCCGCTGTCCTGAAAGCCCGAGTCCGCGTTCATCGCCCCGACCACAACGTAATCGCCGCTGATCGCGACGGAGCAGCCAAAGGAGTCCATGTTCGTCGTGTCGGCACCGCGGACCTTTCTCACCTGGCTCCAGCGACTCGAGTCGCGTTCGGTCCGGCGATAGATATAAACGAAACCCCGCTCAGAGGACCCGCCGAGCACGCCGCCCGCGATCAGGTGCTCCCCTTCAAGGGCCACGCTCATTCCGAAATGGTCCTCTTCTTGGCCGTCGGACGCGACGATCTTGCTCACCTCCACAAAGATCACGGAGGCGTCGCCCGAGTCGGAGCTGCATCCGGCGATGCTGAGCACAGAAAAGAGCACCAATCCGATCCAAGCCGGCGCCGGCCCTGGCCTCCTCCTCACGCGCTGCCGCGGCGTAGGAAGGCGATCGCTCGCCAACTCGATAGTCACACTTTCCCCTCTCGGTGAGCGTATTCCTTCAGCCGTTCCGTTGTCAAGCAGGTTCGATGGTCTGTAAACGCGACGCCGAGCTCCTCGAGGATCCTGAAATGTGGGACGATCCGCCCGGCCATGGGATCCGACCTCCCGCGCGGACAGTCCCTGCCGGCCAATTTGAATTCCCGCCGGAATCCGTGTATATTTCTCCGGATATTCCCCGCGTCAGGAGACGACAGAATGGCCAAGAAGCACGTGTATTTCTTCGGGGCCGGCGCCGCCGAAGGCAACATGAAGATGAAGGACATCCTCGGCGGCAAGGGCGCCAACCTGGCCGAAATGGCCGGGATCGGGCTGCCCGTGCCACCCGGGTTCACCATCTCGACCGAGGTCTGCGCCCTCTACTATAAGAGCCGGAAGAAGATCCCCGAGACGGTCCGGCTCGAGGTCGAAAAGAACCTCAAGAAGCTCGAAAAAGCCGTCGGCCAGGCCTTCGGCGACCCCAAGGACCCGCTCCTCGTCTCCGTCCGCTCCGGCGCCCGGGCCTCCATGCCGGGCATGATGGACACCATCCTCAACCTCGGCCTCAACGACAAGACCGCGGCCGCCCTCGTCGCCAAAACGGGGAACGAGCGCTTCGTCTTCGACTGCTACCGCCGCTTCGTCCAGATGTACGGCGATGTCGTCCTCGACCTCAAGCCCGTCCATAAGGACGCGATCGACCCCTTCGAGGAGATCATCGAGGCTAAAAAGCACGAGCGCGGGGTCAAGATCGACGCCGACCTCACCGCCGCCGACCTCAAGGACCTGGTCGTCCGGTTCAAGACCGCCATCAAAGAGAAGACGGGCCACGACTTCCCCGACGACGCGCGCAAACAGCTCTGGGGCGCGATCGGCGCCGTCTTCGGCTCCTGGATGAACGACCGGGCCATCGCCTACCGCAAGCTCTACGACATCCCCGAGGCCTGGGGCACGGCCGTCAACGTCCAGCTCATGGTCTTCGGCAACATGGGCAACGACTCCGGCACGGGCGTCGCCTTCACCCGCGACGCGGCCACCGGCGCGAACACCTTCTACGGCGAGTACCTCATGAACGCCCAGGGCGAGGACGTCGTGGCCGGCATACGTACCCCCAAGCCGATCGCTCAGCTCAAGACCGATGACGCCAAGGCCTACGCCGAGCTCGAGCGGATCCGCCACACGCTCGAGAAGCACTACACCGACATGATGGACATCGAGTTCACCATCCAGCAGGGCCAGCTCTACATGCTCCAGTGCCGGGTGGGCAAGCGCACGGCTTTCGCGGCGATCAAGATCGCCGTCGACATGGTCGGCGAGAAGCTCATCAGCGAGAAGGAGGCCCTCTCCCGCATCGAGCCCGACCAGCTCAACCAGCTCCTCCGGCCGATCTTCGACCCGGCCGAGAAGCAGGCCCTGATCAAGGCCGGCCGGCTCCTGGCCAAGGGCCTCAACGCCGGCCCCGGCGCGGCGACGGGCCGCATCGTCTTCAACTCCGTCGACGCCGAGGCCTGGGCGAAAG
>CAYOYQ010000111.1:2431-9951 GCA_964408215.1 uncultured Eubacteriales bacterium | reverse complement strand
CGGGCGAGGGCGAGACCTCGTTGACATCCGTGAGCCGGCCGTCGGAGGCGAAGTCGTCCCAGAAGATCTGGAGGTCGTCCCACCAGTCGCCGCGGACCCAATGGGTGAGGGTGGTGATGTCGGACCACGGCGTCGTCAGGGCCATCGTGCCGAAGGCCGGCGCCTCGGACTTGACCTTGCTCGACGACATGGCCAGCCCGCGGAGCGCGTTGGTCTTTTTGACCTCGTTGATGTTCTGGCCGAACTTGGCGTTGTCGAGGCCGTCGACCGTGCCCTCGCCGTCATAGCCGATCGGGTTCACGACAGAGCCGGCGACGGTGATCTTGGCCGGTGCGGAGCCGGTGTTCTTGATGCGGTAGCGCAGGACGAAGGCGGGGAGGCCGGAATCCTCCGGCTGCAGCGGGATCATCGGATTGAAGGCTTCGAGCGTGACCGCGAGCGGGATCTGGCTGTCGGAGAGGGCGACTTCGGCGAAAGGATATTCGCCCTTGAACACCGCTTTCTCCATCCGCGGCAGGCCGGGGACGAAGACGCGGCGGAAGCCGAAGCCGGTCGTGAAGGGCGGCTCGAGCGGGCCCTCGAGGACGCGCACGCGCTTCGTCCCACCCTGCTCGACATAAAGCGCGAAGAACGTGAAGGGCATGTTGACGCCCTTGCCGGGGCGGTTGAAGATCTCCCAGTCGCGGAGGTTGCCGCGGCCGCCGAGGGAGACCGTGCCGGTGCCGATGCCCCCGAGCGGGAAAGCGACCTCGGAGAGGGCCCGGCCCTCGAACGTCCGCACGGGGCCGGAACGCAAGAGCTCGCCCGTCGGGCCGGGCGATGAGTCGGTTTGTCCGCCGGCGAGGGAGGATACCGAAATGATCAGGAGAGCCGCGAGAGAGCCAAGGACCGTTCGAGGCGACGGGACGCGACGCATCATGAGGAAACCTCCTCAGGGGCTATGGGGTCGGCGTATTGGCTCTTATCTAAATGGAACCGAGCGTGAAAGTCAATTTAATTCGATTTGACATATATCCTATTATGATATATATATTTAGTGAGAAAAATATGCCAGCTGTATCGTTCTATTTACCGGAGAAAGTCTTGAAGGATCTCCGATCCGAGGCCAGGACAAGTAAGGCGTCCGTCTCGAGGCTCATCCGGACGGCCGTCGAGACCCATTTGGATCTCGAATCCAGAAGAAGGGCGAAAAAGGAGCTGGTCCGGATGCTCCAGGGGGCGGAGCTCGGGACCTGGGACGATCTTCACCTGGATAGGACGAAAGAACCCGATGATCGGGGCTGATACGGGCTTTTTCTTCGCTCTCCGCGAGGGAAACCCTTCCGCTCTCAGGATCTTCGAAGAAGAGGACGTCGCGGCCTCCGCGTTGACCCTATTCGAGCTCAAGCGCATTTCCCTTCGGAAAGGCATCCCCTGGCCTGAGCTCGGAGGTTGGCTCGAGCGTTCTGTGACGGTCCTCGATGTAACGGCCCGGACGGCCGATGAGGCGGCAACGATCTCGCATTCGACAGGCCTGCCGGCCGTCGATGCCCTCATCATAGCCGGCCTGGTCGCCGCAGGCTGCCGGACGATCTACACGCGGGACGAGCACTTCGAGCGATTCTTTCGGCCGGGGATCGCCGTCATCCGGTTATAGTCTTGCCGCGCCGCTCGAGGAGCTTCTCGATCTTCTTTTCCATGTCGCCGTAGTGTGTACCCTGCCAGAAGACGCGTTGGCAGCCCGGGCAAACGGCGAACGAAGTCGCGTTCTCGCCGACATACGGGGTGACGAGATTGCGGGCCCGCTCCCGGCTCAGCGGCTTGAGCGGCAGGTTGCAGGCGATGCAGCGCGTGTTCGCGCGGACCGCGTCCCAGAGCTCGAGCTCATCGAGCACCTGGGCGACCTGGTCCTCCCAGTTGTCGCTGCGGACGAACAGGCGGTTCGGCCGCTTGGCCGTCTTCTCGATGAGCCCGCTGTCGCGGGTCAAGAGGATGCGTCCTTCGCGCCGAGCGATGGCGGCGAGCTCCCGGTCCTCGGCCTTGGGAAAATAGAGAACGTCGAAGCCGAGGATCCTCAGCCACTTGGCCAGACGGCCGAGCATGCAGTCGGCGACGAAGGTCATGGGCCCCCTAGAGGCCGAGGAATTGGACGGCCAGGCCGGAGACGAAGATCATCAATCCGGCCAGGGCGTGAGAATAGCGTTCGAGCTTGCCCAGCTTGACGAAGCTCGCCCCGAAGGACGCGGCCGCGATGATGACCAGCATCGTGGCGATCGTGACGAGTCCGAAGGCCGCCGCGACCAGGACGACCCCGGCCGAGCTGTGGCGCGCGGCGGGGTACATCACCAGCGGGATGAGCGGCTCGCAGGGCCCGAAGACGAAGATGGTGAACAGGACCCAGGGCGTGATGTTGGCCTTCTTCGGGACCTCGCCATGAGGGTGCGCGTGTTCGGCCAGCTCATGGGTGTGGACATGGGCGTGCTGATGGACATGCTCGTGGCCCGGATCGTGCGGACCCAGATCCGGCCCATGCGGATGAACGTGGTCCTCTTCGTGGTCGTGGAGATGGGGATGAGCATGGGGCTTGTCGCGCCAGGCCCGGCGCAGGCCCCAGATGAAGTAGGCCAGGCCGAAGCCGATGAGGAGCCAGGCCGCGATGGCGCCGCGCGTCGACTCGACGCCCTCGAGCCTGGCCACGGCGATGCCGAGCGCGATGCCGACGAAGCCGAGGACGACCGAGCTCAGGATGTGCCCGAGCCCGGCCAGGAAGGCGACGCCGAGGGTTTTCCGCAGCTTCCAGTTGCGGGCCCGGCCGATGACGATGAAGGGCAGGTAATGATCGGGGCCGATGACAGTGTGGACGAGGCCGAGGCCCGCAGCCGTGCCGGCCAGCATCCAGATCTCGCGACCGATCATCGCCCCTCCGTCTTTGGGGACATGTACCCGGTACGTGTCCCCGCTATGCCCCATCTGCCGCACAGGCCGGGGAAAAAAATGGTGGACGGTAGGAGATTCGAACTCCCGACCTCAGCGTTGCGAACGCCGCGCTCTCCCAGCTGAGCTAACCGCCCACAGCCTGCGCTTGTAAGCTATTTATTATCTAATCTTTCCAAGGCGCCTGCGGAATACATTGACCATTTCAGGCCCGTGGAAAGCTTCCTCATGATAGCAGAACGGACTCCGGCCTTCAACCGCAGAACGTCTTTGAGACTAATTTCACTACAGGCCGCTTGACAATTACACATATTTGTGTATATTCGATATATGAAGCGCCGGGAGCTCGAGGATCGCCTTCGGGCCCTCGGCTGGAGCCTCGTCCGCCACGGCCGCCGTCACGACGTTTGGGCCTACGGCGAACGCGAGGTCGCCGTCCCGAGACACGTCGAGATCAACGAATACACGGCGAGCGCGATATTGCGGACAGCCAAAGGAGCCAAGTCATGAGATTCGTGGGCAAGGTCTTCAAAGCCGGTAAGTACTGGGCGATCGAAATCCCCATTCTCGACATCGCCACACAGGGCAGGACCAAGAAGGAGGCGTACGAGATGATCGCCGATGCCGTCGAATCTCTCGTCAACAAGAAGGGTTTCGAGGTCCGCGTGTTCGGGGCGAAGGGGGCGGTCTTCGAGATCGGAGCCTCCGACCAAGGCGCCCTCACGGCCCTGTTGCTCCGGCGGATGAGACAAAAAGCCGGGCTGAGCCTGGAAGAGGTCGCGGCGCGCTTGGGCTCGAGGTCTCCGAATAGCTATGCCCGGTACGAGCAAGGCCGGTCCGTCCCGAGCGTCGAAAAGTTCGCGAGGCTCTTCTCGGCGGTTGCCCCCAATAAGGAGTTCGTGATCATGGAGAGCCGCGTCCCATATAGACGGCTTCCCGCGGAATCCTGAAGGCGATCCGCAAGCGTCATTGGACAGGATTATTGCGGAGAGTCGATCCTATATTTAGCAATGATGACCGTTTCGTCTTCGTTTGTTTCCTGGCAAATAATGAAACCTTCACCAACAGCCATCAGAGAACCGCGGGAACCCAAAAAGAATGTGTCGATGAAACGGCCGTCTCGGTCGAAGACATCGATGAGCCGCCCTTTGGCCTTATCTTCCGTGGACGTTGCGACCCAGATTTTTCCGCCTACCGGGAATAAGCCCGAGATATCCGTCTCATATTCGATCTTCGGGGACCCGTTCTTTTTCCGGAAATCCGCCTCCCAGCGCCTCTCTTCGTGAGGTATCTTGGGATAGCTCCTCTTGAACCTCTTGATGATCTTGCCGGCGGCCAGATCAACGACCTCGATGAGATAGTCTCGGCCGAAATAGGCATAGAGGAGCTTCCGGTCAGGGCTGATGACATTGATCCTCGAATCCCAACTCGTCGCGCTCCCGCCGGACAGGAACGCCCTGGTGTGGAACCTGGCGACCTCCCTTATCTCGGAGCCGTCCTTGGGATGGAAGTCGACGACATAAGGGACATCCACGAGTCTGCCGGTCCACTCGGAGCGCGGGGGCCAAATAACTCTTTGAAACAGGAATCCCTCCGGGACAACCCCGATCAAATAGCCTGCATCCCTCTTCTTGAGGTCGATCTGCTCTTGAAATACGCCGTCTAAATCGGTCCGCCAGAGCCGCCAGGAATTCAGGTCTTGGATGAAGAGCTCGCGGCCCAGGATCGAGTGAAAAAATGTGCCGCTAATCTCGCCCGGTCCCTGACCGCCTTTGTAGATGTTCTTGAGGAACTTGCCGTCCGCCGAGAACTTCAAAAATTCTTTTTCATCGGCGACGAAGATCGTTCCGTCGAACGCGATCTGGAGCCTTCGAGGGCTTTGAAAATAGAATTCACCCCCCTTATCAACGATTCTCCAGATCTCGGAGAGACCTAGGACGCGGCCCGCGTTCTCAGCCGTCGGCTTGGTCGGGTTTTCGATGATCTGTGCGAACCCTAAAGCACCTATCACGGACATACCCGCGAGGATGATCAGACCGGTCCCAAGCCCTTTCTTCATTTGCTGCCCCTCTGCGATGGTACGACCATGAGGTCATGATATGTCTGGGGTGAGAAGTAATCAACCCTCCTAAAACGCAAAAACGCATCTTGACCAAATCTTGACCAAACCAACGGAAAAACCGTGACGAGCCCGGACGACTAGGGACGATCCGGTAAGTGGTCCAATCAATAAGCTTTCTTGGGGTTCATGGTCCGTTCGCGGGGAGAATCATCGAACTTTTCCAGGGCGGTCACGAAAAAGGCCTCCTCGAGGTAGCGCGGGGCTCGGCCCGCCAGCTGAAAGAAGGCCGCCAGGAGGCGATCGATGTCCTCCGGACGGAAATCGCGGAGTCGATAGTCCTTGAAATCGACGTAAAGAATTTCCTCCCGGGCGGCTGTTCCCGAGCCGGGGAGGCGTCCGATCAGTTGTTAGGCAGAAAAGGTTTTCACGGCACGGCGGGGGCCGACGACAGAGAGGATCGGGCGCGGCGGTGAGAGGTCGGGAAATGGCGCCCGCCTGGGCGTCATGGCCGGGAGGCTTCCTCGCTGGATCCGGTCCGAAACGACTCTTTGAAGAGCGGAGAACTCCATTAATGTTTACCTTGATAAACATATGACATGACAATTGTTTATCTTGTCAGCTCGAGTTAAGCGCCCCCTCGAGGCAGACAGAGCCGGGATCCCGTTCACGGGTCTTCCCGGCCCACCTTTTTTTCGATGCCGATTCCGGGACCCTCCTTGATCTTGACCTTGCCGTCCCCTTCGATGGTGATGGACTTCCCCTTGATGATGATCGTGCCGTCCTTTTTCATGGTGATCGAGGCCTGTCCCGTCTTGAGCGTGATCGAATCGCCGGCTTCGATGCGCAGGTCCCCGCCCACCCGCTCCTCTTTGTCGGTTCCGACGTTGACCGTTTGTGACCGATCGACCGTCACGTTGTCGGCGTTGCTGATCCGGAGCTGGCGGCTGCCGCCGATCGTCCGCGATTCGTTCATCCCGACGTTCACGATACGATTCCTGCCGACGGTGAGCGCGTCGTCCTGCCCCGTCGTCGTCTCGTTCCTGATCTCGACATTCAAGGTTCGCGCCCCGGTCACCTGAATGGTCTGATTGCCGTTGACCAATACGTTCTGGTTCGGATTCACTGTGTTTTTGTTGCCCATGTTCGTCTGGGAACGGTCTGTCCGCGCCGCGGACAGGCCGAGGACCAGGCTCAGGACGCCGGCGATAGCGAGCTGTTTCCTCATGGTTCGGGGCCTCCTTCCTGGGATTGAAGCTGCAAAGGCAGGATACCGCCGCCGGGCGGGGCCGTCAATGGATGGGACGGGGTCGGCGGCGGCGCCGGCGCGATCTTTTAGTTGTTTCCGCCCGGGGCCTGGCCTAAAATGTCGGAAAGAGGGACGCCATGCGCAAAGTCTTGATCGTCTTGATCCTCATCGGCGGGGTCGGGTATTACATCTACCACCGCTCCCAGGTGGCCCAGTCCGACGAGGTCTTCCAGGTCAAGAACATCCAGCAGCGTTTTTCCCTGGCCCTCAACAGGTTCACCAGCGCCGCCGGCCGCTCGGGCATCATCGGCCTCGACACGACCTTCGACGCCGAAACGACCGTCAAGCAGATCGAGGACATCCGGAGAGACCTGGCCGAGCTCAGGAAGAAGCTGACCGAACCTGCGGCGATCACGAGGGCCGAGAAGCTCGCCGAGAAGGTCGAGTACTTCTGCAAGCAGAACAACATCATCCGGCCTTGAAGCTTCAGCTCCTCGGAAAGCCCGCCCGCGCCGGCCGCGTCGTCCGGCGACTCGGCGGCGCCCGGATCGAGGCCGCGGTCGAGAGGACCGGCGCAGGGTATCTGGTTTCGGGAACGGTCTCGGGCCGGCCGGGCCGCGTCGAGGTCTTCCGCGCCCCCGCGCCGTCCGCCTTTCTCCTCAACAACTGGCAATCCTGGGGCCCGATGGAGCGGGCGACACCGGGGACGCGCTTTCCCGAGCTCGAGGCCATCGTCCGCGACTACAGCCCATACCTCTTCTCGCCGCTTTCCGAGGTCCTCCTGCGCGGACCCGTGAGCGACTACTTCACCGCCTGGGACGGCGGTTTGGCCGGCTTCCTGACGTCGCGCGTCGGCCATCCGTTCTTCACGGTTGAGGGCGACGATCTCGTCGGCCGGATCGACTTTTTCGACGCGGTGTTCGAAACGCCCGTCGCGCTCGAGCCGCTCGCGGTCTTCGACGGCGGCGCGGTCGAGGACCTGCTCGCGGCCTACGCGCGCCTGGTCAAGCGGGCCAACCGGGTCCGGATCAACCCGTGGAACCCCGTAGGCTGGTGCAGCTGGTATCACTATTTCGGCAAGCTCGGCTGGCCGGACGTCCTCGAGAACTTGGAGGTCGCGGCCGCGGACCGGCGGGCCTTTCCGTTCGACGTCTTCCAGGTCGACGACGGCTACGAGACCGAGATCGGCGACTGGCAGTCGCCCAAGCCGGGCTACCCGGACCTCGCGGGACTCGCCCGGGCCATCACGGGGAAAGGATACCGGGCCGGGATCTGGGCGGCGCCGTTCAGCGCGGCCGA
>CAYOYQ010000111.1:0-2331 GCA_964408215.1 uncultured Eubacteriales bacterium | reverse complement strand
CCCCGCGGAAAAGGACCTCTTGCGCCGGGCTTTGAGCCTCCGGGGAGGCCGGAGTCGGGTCACCGGACTCCTGGGGGACGAGGGTTATACGATCGAAAGCCGGGGCGGCCCGCGGGAGGGATCGCGCCGCTACGGCGTGAACCTTGCCGACGAGGAGATCCTGATCGATGGGATCAGGCTGGGGCCGCGTTCCGGGGCCTTCCTGATATAAAAGACCCCCTCCTGCTAAACCTCGCCTTTTTGGAAGCCCGCCGCCTCACCTTAGAAGTTCCCGCGCCTGAAACATAGCTCAACCGCGCCGGGAGTCAATAGGTTCCGGTCGGATGTCCTAATATGTCAGAACTTGTCACGTCGCCAAGAGAGGGTCAAACCTATGGGAGGTTATGTCTCAAGGGCCCGAAAAGAGCTTTTTCCAGATATTTCTCAGAATCGCGGCTCCGAGTCGCTCCGCCGCGCTTCTGATGGTCGCTCCTCAGAATCCGCTCCCTGAGGTAGGTTTGACCCTCTCTTGGGCTGGGTGTAACCTTTTTCCCGAAGGGCGGTAATTACCCATGGAAACCGAATTTCCCGAGAGAGGAAAGACCCGGCGCATGGCACCGACGGACAACGATCTCATGGAACAGGTCCGGGACGGCCGGATCGAGAAACTGGCCGTCCTTTTTGAGAGATACCAGACGATGCTCTACAACTTTTTCCTCCGCCTGACGGGCAACCGGGCCGCGAGCGAAGACCTCGTCCAGGAGGTCTTCATGCGCGTCCTGAAGTACCGGGCGGGGTACATGGGCGACAGCAAGTTCAACGTCTGGCTCTTCCAGATCGCCCGCAACACGCACATCGACCACTTGAGGAAGCAGAAGGCGGCCCTCCCCCTCGACGAGCAGTTCGCCGAGACGCCGAGCCGGGAGCCGCGGCCCGACGCCGTTTACGAGGCCGGCCAGGAAGCCGATCTCGTCCGCCGGGCCCTCGACCGCCTCCCGGCCCCGAAGAAGGAGATCCTCGTCCTCTTCCGCTTCCAGAACCTCAAGCTCCGGGAGATCGCCGAGCTCACCGGCGTCCAGGTGGGCACGGTCAAGGCCCAGGTCCACCGGGCTCTTAAGGACCTCAGCCGGATCTACCTCGAGCTCCAGGGAGAAAAGTCATGACCTGCGAAAAGTGCCAAGAACGATTCGCCGATTACCTGACCGGGGACCTCGACGCGACCGGCCGCAAGGACGTCCAGGACCATATCCTCGGCTGCGGCGCCTGCCGCGAGGACCTCGAGAACCTGACCGTCATCTGGGCCAAGCTCGGCGTCCTGCCCGAGGAGCAGCCGGGCGGCGGCTTGCGGCACCGCTTCTACACGATGCTCGAGGAGTACAAGGACGGTATCGAGGCGGAGCGTCGGGCGGCCCGGGCCGCGGGCGGCCGCGGCTGGCGGGCCTGGTTCTCGTTCCAGCGCCCCGCGTTCGCCGCGTCGTTCTCGGCCTTTATCCTCCTCGTCGGCGCGGCGGCCGGCTGGCTGGCCGGTGGCGGCAGCGCGGTGAAGCGGGCCGACCTCGCTCGGGAGGTCCAGGACATGCGCCAGCAGGTCGCCCTGTCCCTCCTGAGCCGGCCCTCGGCGGCGGACCGCATCCAGGGCATCGGCTACAGCGCCGAGGTCCGTAACCCCAAGGACGAAACGCTCGCGGCGCTCTTCAAGGCCGTCGACACCGACCCCAACCCCAACGTCCGGCTGGCCGCCGTCGACGCCCTGTACCTCTTCCGCGACCGGCCGGGCGTGCGGGAGAGCCTGGTCCAGTCCCTCTCGACCCAGGCCTATCCCCTCGTCCAGGTGGCCCTGATCGATTTCCTGGTCGAGGTCCGCGAGGCCCGAGCGGTCGAGGCCCTCAAGAAGCTGGTCGAGGCCGGCGAGCTCACGCCCGAAGTGAAGCAGCGCGCCGAACAGGGTCTGAAGCAGATCGGCGCATGAAGCTTGATAGATCAAATTCGACGTCCTGAAACGGACAAGGAGGAGAACATGAACAAAACCATGACAAGAACCGCGAAGATCGCGGTCCTGGCGCTTCTCGCCGCCGGGATGTGCGCTTGGGCCGTCGCCCAGGCCAAGGAGGAGCCGCCCGACCGGGCCGTCGTCCCGTTGTCGAAGCCCGGCCAGCCGGCCAAGATCGAGGTCTCGGTCATGCGCGGCAGCATCACCGTCAAGGCCTACGAGGGTAAGGACATCATCGTCGAGGCCCGGACGCGGGAGAAGGCCCTGTCCAACTATCTGGGCCAGGCCTACGCTACCGGACTTCCCTACGCCCTCGCCGCTCCGCCCGCGGCAGCGGGGGCGGACGTGCCCCCGCCCGCGCG
>CAYOYQ010000110.1:7338-9958 GCA_964408215.1 uncultured Eubacteriales bacterium | reverse complement strand
TGGCGCCCGACACGAACCGCCACTTCTACCTGTTCTTCGAGATGAGCGAATACGACCCCAAGGTCCGCGAGGCCCTGTCGTATTTCGTCGACGAGGTCCTTCTCCCCGGCGATGAGCTGGTCCTGGTCACGCCGATGAAGACCTACCGGCTGAAGAGCGAGGCGTTCAGCGATGCGGCCCGGGAGCGGACGTTCGAGCAGATCCTGGGCCTCCTGCGCCGCGACATCCTCAACGGGAACTCGGAATACCGGGACGCCGTGGAGGACCTGAAGGCCCTGGCCCTGACCATGGCCGGGTCGGTCGGCCTGTCCGCCACGAACACCGTATCGCCGATGGCCGGCGACATGTTCGCGGCCGGCACGGTCTTCGACGTCAGCACGTCGGTCGAGGAGAACCTCCAGACCTACTCGACCCTGCTCGACCGGCTCCAGACGATGCGCCAGATCGACCAGGACAAGGTCACGGCTCTGGCCGACCGCCTGGCCGGCCAGACCGGCCGCAAGGAGGTCTTCCTCTTCTATCAACGGGAGTTCGTGCCCAAGCTCGATCCGATGATCCTCACAGCCTACCAGACGGTGTTCAACGACCGCCCCGACATCGTCCAGACGGTCACGGGCCTGTTCGAATTCTTCAGGCGGGAGACGCCCCTCGACGTCAAGACCATCCGCGAGGCCTACGCCGACTCGGGCGCGACCGTCCACTTCCTCTACCTCTCCCGTCCCGCGCCGCGCGTCCCCGGCGTGACCATGGAGGAGCAGTCGGAGGACATCTTCGCCCCGTTCCGGGAGATGAGCCGGGCGACCGGAGGCTTCATCGCCTCGACGGCCAACCTCGACGCGGCGATGCGCTCGGCGGTGGCCGCGGCCGAGAACTACTATCTTCTGTACTACACGCCCAAGGGCTACAGGGCCGACGGGTCGTTCCACACACTCGAGGTCCGGCTCCGGAGCGGCGGGGCCCGCCTCAGCTACCGGACGGGCTACATCGCGGACTGACATGCGCGCCCGGTCCCTCGCCGCGGCCCTTCTCGGCGCCCTCGCCGCGCTCGCCGCCGCCGCCGAGGCCCAGGAGATCCGGCACGAGGCCTCGGCGGTCAACATCGAGGTCCCGGTCCGGGTCTTCAAGGCCGGGCGGTTCGTCGACGGCCTGACCCTCGCCGACTTCGAGGTCCTCGAGGACGGCCGGCCCCAGAAGATCGAGGCCTTCTATCTCGTCAAGAAGACGATCATCGAGCGCAGCGAGGAGCCCCGGGCCTTCGCGCCGCGGACGGCCCGCCACTTCTATCTCATCTTCGAGCTCGGCGACTACGACGCCCGGGTCCTCGATGCCCTGGACTATTTCGTCAAGTCCGTCCTTTTGCCCGGCGACAACCTGACCCTGGTCACACCCCTCAAGACCTACCGGATGAAGGGCGAGCTCTTCGGCCTGGTTGGACGGAAGAACATCTACGACCAGATCGCCGGCCTGCTCCGGCGCGACATCGGCATCGGCTATTCGGAGTCCCGGGAGATCCTGGCCGAGATGACCGATCTCGCCCGGGTCATCGCCTCCGACGTCCGGTCCCGGGACGCGGTCGCGGGGACGCTCGACGCGACCCTCGTCGAACCGGTCATGACCGTGCCGGTCGAATCGGCCTTCAACGCGGCCTCGATCGAGGTCCAGCTGATGAACTACAGCACGCTCCTCGACCGGCTGGCCAACCTGCGGGTCGTCGACCAGGCCAAGCTCCTGGGGTTCGCCGAGCACCTCAAGAACCAGGCCGGCCAAAAGGGCGTCTTTTTTTTCTATCAGCGGGAGCTCCTGCCCAAGATCGACCCCCGGATCGTCGACGAGCTCGCGGCCAAGTACAGCCAGCGGCCCGAGATCACCCAGTCCCTCGAGACGATCTTCGGCCTGGAGAAAAGAGACCTGGCCGTCAATGTGGACCTGGTCACCAGGGCCTACGCCGACGCCGCCGCGGCCATCCATTTCCTCCACATCACCCGCCCGGTCGAGCGGCCCGAGGGGATCCGGATGGAGGAGCGATCGGAGGACATCTTCGCGCCGTTCCTGGAGATGGCCCGGGTGACGGGCGGATACGCCGCTTCGACCGCGAACGTCGCCGAGGCCATGCGGACGGCCGTCGAAGCCTCGGAGAACTATTACCTTCTCTATTACACGCCCGCCGCCTACCGGCCCGACGGCCGGTTCCACGACATCGCCGTCCGGGTCCGGGCCCAGGGCGCCACGGTCAGCCACCGCTTGGGCTACATCGCCGATTAGCCCCGCGGCCGCGGCCCGGCCGGCCCTTGGATTTTTCGCCGGCACGGTGATAAAATAGAGCTTGGCCAGGAGGTTTGAATGAAGAAGATCGCTCTGGTTTGCGGCGTCATCCTCGCGATGGCGCTCCTTCTCCCCGCCCAGGACTACAAGGGCAAGGGCCGGCTGGGCGGCCTCGTCACCGACGAAGCGGGCAATCCCCTCGAGGGCGTCACGGTCAAGCTCTTCTGCCCGCGGGCCAACGGCGGCCTGACGGTCAAGACGGACAAGAGCGGCCGGTGGCTGGCCGCCTGGATCCGCAGCGGCGGCTGGAACGTCGACTTCGAGAAGATCGGCTACGCCCCGAAGAAGATCTCGGTCG
>CAYOYQ010000110.1:0-7238 GCA_964408215.1 uncultured Eubacteriales bacterium | reverse complement strand
GGCTGGAACGTCGACTTCGAGAAGATCGGCTACGCCCCGAAGAAGATCTCGGTCGACGTCTCGGAAGCCAAGAAGAACCCCGACATCGAGCTCAAGCTGGCCAAGGTCGAAGGCCTCGCGCTCACGGACGACGTCATGGTTCTGCTCGGCGAGGGCAACGAGCTCTTCGACAAGGGTGATTACGCCGGGGCCCTGACCGCCTATCAGGACATCCTAACACAGTCGCCGGACGCCTACCCCGTCCACTACAGCATCGGCAACTGCTATTTCGCCCAGGAGAAATACGACGAGGCCGAAGCGAGCTACATGAAGGTCCTGGAGAAGGACCCGAAAAGGGTCGACACCCTCATCGCCATCGGCAACTGCTACGCCAACCGCGGCGCGAGCGACAAGGCCATGGAATGGTACGGCAAGGTCGAGTTCGAGAAGATCGACGACCCCGTCGTCCTCTACAACCTGGGCACGAACTACTACAACAGCGCCAAGTTCGAGGAGGCCCTCAAGTTCTACCAGAAGGCGGTCGAGAAGCAGAAGGACTCCACGGACGCCCTCTACCAGCTCGGCCTGACCTATCTCAACCTCCAGAAGAACGCCGAGGCCATCGCCGCGTTCGAGAGCTATCTCAAGATCGACGTGGACTCGCCCCGGGCGGCCCAGGTCACGGGATTCCTCGAATTCCTTAGAAAGAAGTAGCGGCATCGCGGCGGCCATGAGAACCCCGGTCCGTCTGGCGCTCGCCCTCCTGGCCGCGGTTTCGGTCGCCTCGGCCCAGAAGATCGCCGAGAAGGACCTCGCCCCGAGATACCAGGACTGGCTCCATCTCGTGGGCTACCACATCCAGCCCATCGAGAAGGACGTCTTCCTGCAGCTTCGGAACGACAGGGACCGGGACGCGTTCATCGAGACGTTCTGGAAGCAGCGGGACCCGACCCCGGGGACCCCCGAGAACGAATACCAGGACGAGCTCGTCAAGCGCTTCAAGTATGTCAACGAGTTCTTCAGCCGGGGCACGACGCGGCCGGGCTGGCAGACCGACATGGGGCGCTACTACATGGTCCTCGGAGCGCCCCAGAGCATCGAGCGCTTCGACGGGACGCTCGGCCTCGTCCCCGCCCAGGCCTGGAGCTATTACGGGGACGCCAAGAAGGACCTGCCGCCGCAGTTCGTCCTGGTCTTCTTCCAGAGGGGGGGCGTCGGCGAGTACAAGCTCTACGACCCGGTCTCAGACGGCCCGTCCCGGCTTCTCCAGAACCAGCGCGACATCGGCGATCCCTTCGACTACGAGGCCCTTTACGAGAAGGTCTACGACATCTCGCCCACGCTGGCCGAATACTCCTTGACCCGCATCCCCGGCGATTACGGCATGGCCTTCGGGCCGTCGCCGCGCAACGCCCTGCTGCTGGCCTCGATCATCGAGTCCCCCAAGAAGGACGTCAACCCCTCCTACGCGTCGCACTTCCTGAACCTTCTCGGCGTCGTTTCCACGGAGTACCTGACGAACTACGTCGACTCCACCGCCGTGACGGCCCTCGTCCGCGACCCGGCGACCGGATTGCGCTTCCTGAGCTTCTCCATGGTCCCGGCCGCGGTCAACGTGGACGCCTACGTCCCGAAGGACCAGTTCTACTGCAACTTCCGGGTCGACATCAGCCTGCGCGTGGGCGAGTCCATTATTTTCCAGTACGGCCGGGAGTTCCCGCTCTACTTCCCGCAGAGCGACTGGGAGCGGGTCCGGGCCAGCGGCCTGGCGATCGAAGAGTCCTTCCCCGTCCTCGAGGGCAGGTACCGGCTGAACGTCCTGCTGACCAACACCGTCGGCAAGCAGTTCAGCGTCCTCGAACAGGACATCGAGGTCCCGGCCGACCCGCCGGGGCCCTCGATCAACGGCCCCTTCCTCGGCTACAAGTTCGAAACGTATCCGCGCGACGTCCACATCCCGTTCAAGGTCAACGACCGGAAGCTCGTGACCGACCCCAAGATGACCTTCGCCCGGACGGACACGGTCGCCGTCCTCTTCAACCTGGTCAACGTGACCGAGGACCTTTTCCGCGGCGGCTCGGCCCGTATCTCGGTCCGGGGCCTCCGCGAGGCCTCGCCGGTCCGGAAGGACTACACCCTTCGGCTCGACGCCACTCCCTACGCCAAGGTCCTGAGCTTCCCCCAGACGGTCCCGGCGGCGGACCTCGACCCGGACTATTACGACCTGGTCGTCGAGCTCATCGGGGCGGACGGCCGGACGATCGATACGAAGAAGGCGTCCTTCGTCGTCTCGCCGGCCCCGGCCGTCGGGCACCCGATCGCCAACGCCAAGGGCGTCGCCCTGGCCAACCAGTTCCTCTACCGCTACATGCTGGCCCAGCAGGCCGAGAAGACGGGGCGCCCGGACGCGGCCCGGGCCCTCTACGAGCAGGCCTACCAGCTCAACCCCGAGTACAAGGAAGGCGTGATCATGTACGCGGGCTTCCTCAACAAGACCGGGGACTTCGGGGCGGCCCTCGAGATCGCCCGCAAGCTCGAAGCGGACGAGCAGCGGAAATTCACGTATCACGTCCTCCGCGGCCAGGCCCTGATGGGCCAGGAGAAGTACGAGGAGGCCGTGAGCGAGTTCGTCTCGGCGAACAAGCTCTACAACAGCGATATCCAGGTCCTCAACGGCCTCGGCCGCTGCTATTTCCGGCTGGGCCGGAAGGCCGAGGCGCTCGAGGCGCTCAAGGCTTCGCTGTCGCTCGACCCCAAGCAGGACGCGGTCAAGAAGCTCATCGACGAGATCCAGAAATAGCCCTCATTATCCAATTTTTTGAATAATATTCAAGAAATTGAAGCCCAAGGCCTCCCTGCCTGAGCGTCCCTGATATCCAATGTATTTCTTTTGAACGAGATGCGCTCGCCGCGTTCGTACCCCCAATTGGCACGCGGATTGCTAATAATAAAGCAAATTCATCTCAAATCCACGACAGACTGGAGGTGATAATGATCGGGTGCCTCGAGGCATCGGGGAAGGGGGCGAGTGGCCGTCCACTCAATTTCCACGGGTGCGAGAAAGACAGGAGGTAAATCACTCATGAGGAAAACCCTCATCGTCCTGTCCATGCTGCTGTTGGCGGCCACGCTGACGGCACAGGTCAGAACGGGAAACATCTACGGGAAGGTCACGGACTCTGAAGGCAACATCCTCCCCGGGGTGAGCGTCGTCCTGAGGTCGCCGCAGATGGCGGCGATGACGACGGTCACGGGGTCGACGGGGCTCTACCGGTTCGTGTCCCTGTCTCCCGGCGACGCCTACGAGCTCACCGCCGAGCTGAGCGGGTTCAAGAAGGCGACAAAGACCGGGATCATCGTCCAGATCGGATCCAACGTCGCGATCGATCTGGTCATGGAGGTCGGGACCCTCGAAGAGCAGGTCACGGTCGTCGCCACGACGCCCGTCATAGAGACCAAGAAAACGGCCGTCGGGCAGAACCTGAACAAGGAGGCCCTGCAGTCGCTGCCTTCGGCCCGCGACCCCTGGGTCATCCTCCAGCTGGCCCCGTCCATCATGGTCGACCGTGAGAACGTCGGGGGCAACGAGTCCGGCCAGCAGTCGGGCTTCATCTCCCGCGGCGACACGACGGCCGGCCGCGTGTCGGGCAACCAGGGCGCCAACAACATCTGGGCGATCGACGGCGTCGACATCACCGACCCCGCGGCCCTCGGCGGCTCGGCTCTTTATTACGACTTCGACATGTTCGAAGAGTTGAACGTCACGGTCGGCGGCGCGGCCGACGTCACCGTCCAAACGGGCGGCGTCGCGCTGAATATGGTCAGCCGCCGCGGCGGCAACCGGATGACCCTGGCCGGCCGTTTCTACCTGACCGACAACTTCTTCCAGTCCAGCAACATCACGGACGAGCTGAAAACGCTGGGCGTCCTGGATACCAACAAGATCCAGGCCATCAAGGACTACGGCTTCAACGCCGGCGGCCCGATCATCAAGGACAAGCTGTGGTGGTGGGGCGCCTACGGCGTCCAAGACATCTTCACCTGGACCCTGCCCACCCGCAGCGGCATCGGCGTCACGACCGCGGCGGCCAAGAACCAGGCCCTGCTGAACAACTACAACTTCAAGCTCAACGCCCAGATCCTGGCCAATAACCGCTTCGAGGCCCTGATCACCTCGGGCGCCAAGGAGCTGTTCGGCCGCAACGCCAGCGTGTCCAAGCCCGAAGGCGACCACCAGACGGGCAAGTACCACTGGGGCAGCCCCATCGTCAAGCTGCAGGACGAGCACGTCTTCGGCAACAACTTCTTTCTGTCCCTGAAGTACTCCTTCAACGACTCCGGGTTCGGCTGGCGGCCCATCCCCGACGAGTCCGTCCAGTATCCCATCGTCTACGACAACAGCCAGGGCAAGTACGTCCCCTACGCCTCGGGCATGAACGCCAGCTGGGGCTCCTACGGCGTGTCCCGGCCGCGGAACAACGCCCAGATCCAGGGCACGTACTTCAACGACACCTTCCTCGGCGCCAGCCACGAGATCAAATTCGGCGCCGAGTACTCCCACAAGGAACAGAACACCCAGGCCAACGGCACCGGCAACATCCAGGGCTTCGACATCACGCAGAACTACATCGACCTCCAGCTCGACGCCAACGCCGACGGCACCCGGACGACGGCCGAAATGGCCGGCTGGAAGTACATCAACATGTACCGCCGCAGCGGCAGCGCGTCGGTCGCCCAGCAGATGGCGGCCTTCCTCCAGGACACCATCGTCAAGGGCAACTTCACCCTGTCCGTGGGCTTGCGGTTCGACAAGCAATGGTCGGGCCAGGGGTCTTATGTCCGTGACGCCATCCTGCCCGGCACCCCAGCCTGGGATAGGGTCTTTTCCACGGAATCTTCCACCATCCTGGATCCCATCCTGCCCGACGTCTCGGTCGACCCGGTCAAGGGCATCGCCCAGATCGTCAACGGCTCGGCCCGGCCCTATCAGTGGAACGTCTTCTCGCCGCGCATCGGCTTGACCTGGGACATCTTCGGCACGGGCAAGACCGTGGCCAAGCTGGCCCTGTCCCAGTACGGCGACATCATGGGCGTCGGCTGGTACACGGCCACCCCCTACGGCACAGGCGGCGCCATGCGCTACTGGTGGAAGGATAACAACAGCAACGGCAAGGCCGATTACGACGAGCTCTTCTGGAACTACTCCTCCCGGTATCCCGTGGCCGATCCGGCCAACCCCGGCCTGCCCTACCGCTACGTCCCCTACCAGGTCTTCGACGACGCGGCCGGCAACCTGACGGCCGAAGCCTACAACATGCTCCATGACCGGCCGTCCATTTTCGACACCGACGCCTACTACGCCGGCCGGGTCACCGGTTTCGACTGGTACAACCCTATCAACGTCGACTACCAGCGCGGCGTCACGTCCTACTTCTGGAACCACGCGGCCCAGAACTCCGCCCGGACCCGGGAGATCCTGCTCACCCTCGAGCACGAGGTCCTGGCCGACTTCTCCGTCCAGCTCAACGCGAGCTACCGGAAATTCGACCGGGACATGAGCGGGTACCGGTATTACGCGGCCGAGCACGCCGACGAGTACCCCGGCATGTGGGGCGACGGCGTGACCCCGACCGACATCATCGTCGATGAGAACACGATCTGGGCCAATAACTGGTACTACGAGTCGACGAACCCGATCCCCGACACCTTCTACATCGGCGGAACGTTCACGCAGGACGCCAACGGGAACTATATCTGGTCGGAGAACACGACCTATGCGGAGGGCGACCCCCGCCGCGGCCGGCAGTACACCTCCGAAGAGGCGGCCGGCCGTTCCTACTGGCTGCCCAGCGCCGCTTATCCCACCACGAGCTCACGCTACACCCTGTACAGGCTGAATGACGACTACTACACCTACTACGGCGTCGACCTCGTCTTCAACAAGCGGCTGTCCAACAAGTGGATGATGAACGGCTCCCTCACCTGGCAGGGCCAGAGGGCCTACTGGGGCGCCGAGTTCGGCAACCCGACCAACCAGTGGATGTCCGACGGCAAGCCTTACGGCGACTGGGGCGGCGCGGCCAGCGGCAAGACGAGCGTCCTCATGTACACCCGCTGGATGGCCAAGCTGAGCGGCCTTTACCAGCTGCCCTGGGGCTTCAACGTCTCCGGGACGTTCAACGCCCGCGAAGGCTGGAGAGTCCCCCATTACTTCACTCTCGACGACTATGACGCGCTCGGCTACTCCGCGGGTCATGCCAACACCATCTACACGATGGTCCAGGTCAAGGACCACCTGCCGACCTTCTACAACATCACCTTCCGGCTCGAGAAGAAGATCAACATCGGCGCGGGCCGCTTCTACCTCATGGCCGACGTCTTCAACCTGCTCAACTCCAACATGCCCATCCGCTCCTACTCCGACAACTTCGGCACGGCCTATTACCGCATGGCCGGACCGGCCGGAGCGCAGACCTTCCAGCAGTACAACAGCGCGGTCTACAACTACACCGGCCTCTACAACGAGGTCCTCAACCCCCGCGTCTGGAGGTTCGGCGTCCGCTTCGAGTTCTAAGCAGCAGCACACACGCAGAAGCTCAAAAGCCCGTCCCGGCGCGAGCCGGGACGGGCTTTTCCTTTTCGGGGGGACAAGCGGGGATCGTCGAGGCGACATCCATCGCCACCGCGAGCGGGGATCTCGGGTGGGAGTTCAATCGCCGGAGAG
Source organism: uncultured Eubacteriales bacterium (assembly GCA_964408215.1). GTDB lineage: Bacteria > Acidobacteriota > Aminicenantia > Aminicenantales > Saccharicenantaceae > RBG-16-66-30. Next base: position 535 of record CAYOYQ010000110.1, on the reverse strand, counting down.
GTCGGGCTTGAACGACCGGGCCTGCTTCTTCTCGGCGACGCGGCGCTTCGCGGCCAGCATCTTCTCTTTGGCCCTCTTCGAGCGCTTCCGTTTCTGGCGGCGGATCCTGGCGATGCGCCGCTCCTCCTCGCTCTTCTTCCCGAGGATCGCCGCTTCGATCTTGTCGGCGAGGACGCGGCGGGCCAGGTAGCGGTTGAGCGCCTGCGACCGCTCCTGCTGGCACTTGACCTCCGTCGCGGTCGGCAGGTGCTTGAGATAGACGCAGGTCGCGACCTTGTTGACGTTCTGGCCGCCGTGGCCGCCCGAGCGGATGAACTTCTCGACCAAGTCCTCCTCGCGGATGCCGAGCCGCTCCATCCGCTCGGCCAGGGCCTGTTCCTTGTCGGGGCTCACGCCGAATGCGGTCATGCTGTTATGGTAGCCCGAATTTCGGTAACACACAACTCACCTTATTTCTTCAATGGGAATCAAAGTGCTTATCCAAGAACGGGTGGCCGGGGGATAGTCCCCGTCCGCCTGGAGGCGGAAGGGGTTC
>CAYOYQ010000109.1:0-9966 GCA_964408215.1 uncultured Eubacteriales bacterium | reverse complement strand
GGTGAGCGGGGAGAGTGCCATGAGCGTCAACAGCCGGCGGAAGCTCATGAAGGCCGTGGATGTCGAACGCGTCAAGGCGGCCATCGGCGAGGCCGAGCGCCAGACCTCCGGCGAGATCCGGGTCTCGGTGGCCCGGTTCTTCTGGGGCGGCGTGCGGGCGGCGGCCGAGCGGGCCTTCGCCCGGCTGGGCGTGGCCCGGACCAAGGACCGCAACGGCGTCCTCTTCTTCATCGTCCCGGCCCGGAAGAAGTTCGTCGTCCTCGGCGACGCCGGCATCCACGCCAGGGTCGGACAGGAGTTCTGGGACTGCGTCGCGGGGCTGATGTCCGGTCACTTCAAGAAAGGTGAGTTCACCGAGGGCCTGGTCGCGGCGATCCGCGAAGCCGGTCGCGAGCTGGCCGCGGCCTTCCCCTATGACGCGGCGGTCGACGTCAACGAGCTCGCGGACGACGTCGACTTCGGCGAGAACTGAATCCAAAAATGGGGACGTTTCTGACTTTTTCATCCTGAATGCCGCGTCGGACCTGGGGAGCGACGTCCCAGGAAAAGTCAGAAACGTCCCCATTTTTTCCGCAGACGGAAGTATGGTATAAACGCCGCGTAATCCCCACGGAGGTCAAATGAGAAAACCGATGCTTATGCTCATCCTTTTTGCCGTGGTCATCGCCTTCGCCGCCTGCGCCAAGGAGCCGGCGCGGCTGGCGTATCCGCAGACGAAAAAGGTCGATCAGATCGACGATTACTTCGGGACCAAGGTGGCCGACCCGTACCGCTGGCTCGAGGACGACAACGCCGAGGACACCAAGGCTTGGGTCCAGGCCGAGAACGCCGTAACCTTCGGCTACCTCGACACGATCCCGTTCCGGCCCAAGATCAAGGACCGGCTGACCGAGATCTACAACTACCCGCGCTATTCGGCGCCGTTCCGGGCCGGCGAGTTCTACATCTTCTACAAGAACGACGGCCTCCAGAACCAGTCGGTCTGCTATATCCAGAAGGGACTCGACGGCGCGCCCGAGGTCCTCTTCGACCCCAACGCCCTGTCGCCCGACGGCACGATCCGCCAGAGCATCATCGGCCCGTCGATGAACGATAAGTATCTGGCGCTCAGCCGCGGCGAAGCCGGTTCCGACTGGACCGAGATCCGGGTCCTGGATATCGCCACGAAGCAGGAGCTGTCCGACCGCGTCCAGTGGGTCAAGTTCAGCGGCGCGGCCTGGCAGGGCGACGGCTTCTATTACAGCGGCTACGACAAGCCGGCCGCCGGGGAGGAGCTCAAGGGCAAGAACGAGTTCATGAAGGTCTTCTACCACAAGCTCGGCGATCCCCAGGAGAAGGACACGCTGGTCTACGAGGACAAGGACCACCCTCTCCGGACCTACGGCGCGTCGACGACCGAGGGCGAGGAGTGGCTCATGCTCGGCGCCTCCGAGGGCACGAGCGGCTCCGAGGTCTGGGTCAAGGACCTGTCGAAGAAGAACGCGCCTTTCACCCTGCTCTTCAAGGGCTTCGAATTCGACGCGACGCCGCTCGAGATCGTCGACGGCAAGTTCCTCGTCCACACCAACGCCGGGGCGCCGAACTTCCGCGTCGTGGCCATCGATCCGGCCGACCCGGCCCCCGAGAAATGGGCCACGGTCATCCCCGAGAAGCCCGAGGTCCTGAGCGGTGCGGGCACGGCCGGCGGTTCCCTCTTCGCCAGCTACCTCAGGGACGCCAACACCAAGATCTTCCAGCACACGCTCGACGGGACCCTCGTCCGCGAGATCGCGCTCCCGGCGCTCGGCACGGCCGGCGGCCTCAACGGCCGGCGCGACGAGAAGGTCCTGTTCTACACTTTCACCTCGTTCACCTACCCGGCGACGATCTACAAGTTCGATCCGGCGACGGGCGCCTCGGAGGTGTTCCGCAAGCCCGAGGTCAAGTTCGACCCGTCGGCCTACGAGACGAAGCAGGTTTTCTACCCGAGCAAGGATGGGACGAAGGTGCCGATGTTCATCGTCCACAAAAAGGGACTCGTCCTCAACGGCAAGAACCCGACCCTGCTCTACGCCTACGGCGGGTTCAACATCAGCGAGACGCCCGCGTTCAGCGTCTCCAACATCATCCTCCTCGAGAACGGCGGCGTTTACGCCCTGGCCAACCTGAGGGGCGGCGGCGAGTACGGCGAGACCTGGCACAAGGCCGGCATGCTCGACAAGAAGCAGAACGTCTTCGACGACTTCATCGCCGCGGCCGAGTACCTGATCAAGGAGAAGTACACGTCGACGCCGCGCCTGGCCATCCTCGGCGGTTCGAACGGCGGCCTGCTCATCGGCGCGGTCATGGCCCAGCGGCCGGACCTCTTTGGCGTCGCCTTCCCGGCGGTCGGGGTCATGGACATGCTCCGCTACCACAAGTTCACGATCGGCTGGGCCTGGGCCGTCGAGTACGGCTCGAGCGACAAGGAGGACCAGTTCCGGTATCTCTACAAATACTCGCCGCTGCACAACCTCAATCCCGGCACCTGCTACCCGGCCACGATGGTGACGACGGCCGACCACGACGACCGGGTCGTGCCGGCCCACTCGTTCAAGTTCGCGGCGACGCTCCAGGAATGCCAGGCCTGCGCCAAGCCGGTGGTCATCCGCATCGAGACGCGCTCGGGCCACGGCTCGAGCAACCTGAGCAAGGCCATCGAGAGCCTGGCCGACCAGTGGTCCTTCATGTTCGCCAACATGGGGATCACGCCGATCTATAAATAAGGGAAAAAAGGAAGGGGTCAGGCCCTAAATTTTTCAATTTCCCCGCTGGCGGGCTAGGTCGCTCCAGAAATTGAAAAATTTAGGGCCTGACCCCTTCTGTCTACTTTTTTGCGAGCGCTTCCTCCAGCAGCCCCCGATATTTATCCATCAGCTCTTTGTTGAGGTCGTTCGGCGGGGTCGCGTCGGCCGGCAGGAACGGCTTGTAGGGATGAACCTCCGTATAGTCCTCGAATTCCTTCCGGAGCTTCGCCAGCTCTTCGGGCTTGGTCAGGAGGTCGACCGCCGAGGCGGCGATGGCCTTGGCCCCGGCGTTGAGGCCTTTCCAGGCCGTCGAGCCGTACCAGCAGGCGACATTGGACCAGTGGTGGCCGATCGCCCCCGGCGCCGCCCCCGGGAAGGTGATGGTCGCCGTCGGCGCGATGAGCGTGACATCGCCGACATCGGACGAACCGCCGCCGACGAATTCGCGGCCGGACCTCGGCGCCTCAAGAGCTTCGACCTTCGACGGCATCCCGTCCTCTTTCCCTCCCAGCTCCTTCTGCAGGGCCTTGGCGAAGGCCTGTTCCTCCTCGCTCCAGGCCGGCATGCCCACGAGCTCGATGTTCTTCTGGAAGAGCTCGGCCGCGGCCTTGCTGGCGTGGCGCTGGTGGATGGCGCTCACGACCCGCATCGACGCCAGCTCGACGCCGGCGGCCAGGGCCCCGGCCTTGGCGCAGTTGACCACCCGCTGGTACATCTCCTCGAGCCGCTCGTCGGTGTTCCGGACGTAGTACCAGACGCTGGCCTTGTCCGGGACAACGTTGGGCGCTTCGCCGCCCTCGAGAATGACGTAGTGCGTCCGCTGAGACAGGGGCAGATGCTCGCGCAGGTAGTTCGTGGCCACGTTCATGATCTCGACGGCGTCGAGGGCGCTTCGGCCGACCCAGGGCGCCCCGGCGGCGTGGGCCGTCTTGCCCTTGAACGTGAAGACGGTCGAGAACAGCGCGTTGCCGTCGACGCCGTAGCCGGTGCCGAAGCCGCTCGAACTGTGGTTGTCGATGACCGCGTCCACGCCTTCGAACAGTCCGGCGCGGATCATGTAGGGCCGGCTGGCCACGATCTCCTCGGCCGGCGAGCCGAAGACCTTGATCGTGCCCTTGATCCCGTGGGCGTCCATGGCCTCCTTGACGGCGATGGCCGCGGCCGCCGCCGCCGTGCACATGGCGTTGTGTCCGCAGCCGTGGCCCGGCGCGCCCTCGACGACCGGGTCCTTCTTGGGGACGCGGCCCCTCTGCGAGATCATGGGCAGGGCGTCGAACTCGCCGAGGAGCCCGATCACGGGCTGGCCCGAGCCGTAGGTCGCGACGAAGCAGGTCGGCATGCCGGCCAGGCCGCGCTCGACCTTGAACCCGGCCGCTTCGAGCGTGTCGGCCAGGAGCTTTGACGAATTGAATTCCTGGAGGCCGAGCTCGGCGTATTCCCAGATCCGGTCGGAGATCTTCCCGAACGTCTCGACCGTCTCGGGCCTGGAAAGCCAGTCGAGCACGGCCTTCTTCTCCTTGGCGATCTTGACTTTGGCCGTCGCCGCTCCCGCCGGGCCGGGGACCAGGCTCAGAACGAGGAAGAGGGCCAACGCCAACGCCACATAGCTCTTTTTCATACCGCCTCCTTCAGGATCCGGAGAGGGTCAAACCTGCCGAAGATCCAAGTCGCGGCTCTCCCAAGATATTTCCCAGAAGCGCGGCTTCGAGTTCCTCCGCCGCGCTTCTGATGGTCGCTCCCAAGAGTCTGCTTCCCGCCGTAGGTTTGACCCCATCTTCCCTTCGCCCTTTTAATCCGTTCCTCTTTTCTTGAATTTGTCCAATAGCTCCGTATAGCGGTTCGACAGGTCGCACTCGCGGCCGTCGATGTACACCTTGACGATGTTCGTCCGCATCTCGAGGATGTCGTCGTCCGCCAGCACGATGTTGGCCGCCTTGCCTTTCTCGAGGCTGCCCATCGTCGCGGCCACGCCGAGGATCTCGGCCGGGTTGATGGTCACCGCCCGAAGCGCCTCGGCCTTGTCCAGGCCGAACGCCGCCGCCTTGGCCGCGTGATACGGCAGGTCCTTGGCCGCGCTGGAGCTCGACGACGAGAAAGCGACCTTGACCCCGGCCTTGGCCAGCACTCCGGCGTTGCGGAAGATCTGGTCGTACCCATCCTCGAAGACGGGCGGCTGATCGTACATCGACCCCAGAACGACCGGGATCCCCGCCTTGGCCAGGTCGCCTGCGACCTTGAACCCTTGCTCGACGCCGTAGAAGACCGCCTTGAGTTTTTCTTCGCGGACGAAGTCGATCGCGGCCCGGATGTCCCGCTCGCTGTGGACCGAGATCATGGCCGGGATCTCGCCCTTGATCAACGGCAGCAGGGCCTCGGACATTTCGTCGAACCCGGGCAGCGCCAGCCGCGCGTCCTTGGCCGCGGCGTCGCGCCGCTTCTCGTAGGCCCGCGCCTTGGCGAACAGCCCCTTGAGCTCGGCCAAAAGCGCCGGCCCGTCGGCCGGGGCCTGGGCCATCCCTCTCCCGCCGCCGAACCCGCCCCTGCCGCCGCGGAGCCCCGGCAGCTCGATCTGCATGGCCGCGGCCGGCTTGACCGCCATCTCGCGGTTGGTCCAGCCGTCGAGCCGCAGCAGGCAGCTCACCCCGGCGATGACCCCGCCCGATGGGGCGACGATCGCGGCCGTGACGCCGTTCGACCGGGTGATCGGGATGTGCATCGAATCGTACCGGAGCGCCTCGAGGGCCCGGACCTGCGGGTTGATGCGCCCGGTCTCGCGGCCGTCGACCGTGGCCGCGACGCCGCTGATCTCGACCAAGCCGAGCGACGAATAGGAATCGATCATTCCGGGATAGGCCCGGAGCCCGGCCGCGTCGACGACCTCGGCCCCGGCCGGAACGGCCGCGTCGGCCCCTATCGCGGCGATGAGGCCGTCCTTGATGACGATCGTTCCTTTCGGGACCTCGGCCCCGACGACGGGGATAATGCGGGCGTTGGTGATGGCGATCGTCTTGCCGCCCGCCGCGCCGCCCGGGGCTGCCGCGACCGGGTTCGACACCGTCGCCCCGGCGCCGCCTTCCGCTCGCGACACCACGGCCTCGGCCTTACCACTCTTGGCCGCCGCCTCTTTCTTCTCCCGCTCCTGGACCAGCGCGTCCCGGTCGAAATAGACGTCGCCCTCGATGATGGTCATGTCGCAGCGCGTGTAGGCGCTCATGGGGTGCTCGCTGAAGATGGCGATGTCGCCCTGCTTCCCGACCTCGAGGCTGCCGACGATCTTGTCGACGCCGAGCTGGATGGCCGGGTTGATGGTGACGAGCTCGAGCGCTTCCTCCTCCGTGAGCCCGCCGTACTTCATCGTTTTCGCGGCCTCGTTGAACAGGCGCCGGATGCGCTCGCCGCTGTCCGAGTTGATGGAGACGAGCACGCCCTTCTTGGCGCAGTAGCCCGCGTCGTAGGCGATGCCCTCGGCCGCTTCCATTTTATAGGCCCAGCTGTCGGCGAAGACCGAGATGCCGATCCCGGCCTTGGCCAGCTCGTCGGCGATCTTGTAGCCTTCCCAGATGTGCTCGAAGCACTGGACCTTGAAGCCGAACTCTTTGGCCAGCTCCATGAACTCGAGCGTTTCCGTCGCCTGGTAGCTGTGGCACCGGGCCACGCGCTCGCCCCGCAGCACCTCGGCCAGGACCTCCATGCGCAGGTCCTTGCGCGGCGGGACGAGGTTGGCCGGCGGGTTCTTCGCCGCCGCGGCCTTCTTGTAGCGGTCCCACGCGGCCATGTAGTTGCGGGCCTTCTCGAACTCGCGCCGGATGATGGCGTTCGCGCCCATGCGTGTCGCAGGGTAGCGCTGGGTCTGGCCCGGCTGGACCGTCCGGCTGGCCTGCTTGACGTTCTCGCCCAGGGCGAACTTGAGCGTCGGCAGGGCCTCCTTGACCACGAGCTTCTCCGACGGCTGGCCCCACTTCATCTTGAGGACGACATTGGGCCCGCCGATCGGGTTGGCGCTGCCGTGCATCGTGTGGCACATGGTGACGCCGCCGCTCAGGGCGGTCAGGATGGCCGTGTCGTCGGCGTTGACGACCGCGCCGACGTCGGCTTCGGGCGTGATGGCCTCGGAGCCTTCGTTCGTCCCGGCCAGGGCGATGTGCGTGTGCGTGTCGATGATCCCGGGCAGGACGAAGCGGCCGGCCGCGTCGATGACCCTGACGCCCGGCGGCGCGGCGATGTTCTCGCCGACGGCCTTGATGACGCCGCCGACGACGAGGACGTCGCCCTTCAGGATGATGCCTTTGGTCACGGTCAGGACCGTGCCGTTCTTGATAAGGACCGCGCCGCCGTCGGCGAGCGCGACCGCGGGGAGGAGGAGGGCCGCGAAAGCGATGAGCGAGGCGATCGTGGCGAGCTTTTTCACTTGGACACCTCCGCGTACTTGAACAGGACGCCGTCGGCGAACACCTTGGCCACCTGGGCGCCGTCGTCGAAGATCTCCCCCTTGACCAGGACGACGTTGGCGATCTTGCCCGGCTCGAGCGAGCCCAGGGCCCGGTCGAGGCCGAGGAACCGGGCCGGCTGGACGGTCAGCGCCCTGAGCGCCGCCTCCTTGGAGAGGCCCGCCTTGATGGCCGTCCGGACGGCCCGCAGCACGGCCGCCCCGTCGGCGGTCGTCCCGGAGATCAGGGCGAAGTCCAGGCCGGCCTTGGCCAGCTCCGCGGCGTTGGCCGGGTAGATCTCGGCCTCGGCCCTCTTGCGCAGCTCCTCGCCCTGGGTCGCGTACTTGCTCGTCATCGGCGGCCGGAAATCGAGGCCGACGAGAAGCGGCACGCGGCTCGCCTTGAGGACATCGATATCGCGCCAGGCCTCGGTGGCCCCGGCGAGGAGGACGTTGAGCTTGAACTCGGCCGCGATCTTCAGGGCCCGCTTGATGTCCTCCTGGTTGTTGCACTGGAAGACGACCGGCTTGCGGTCGCGGACGAAGGGCACGAGCGCCTCGAGCCGCGGGTCGTAGGCGGGCCGCTTCAGCCCGGCCGGCGATTTGGCGTACTGGGCCTGCCGGGCGGCGTAATAATCGGCGTCGATGAAGCTCTGGCGGATGAGGGCGATCGTGCCCATGAGGCTCGACGGATAACCGCCGCGCTCGGTCGTGAAGTTGATGTGGAGGGCGGCGCCGTTGCGGACGACCATCGGAGGGATCGCCTCGCCGTTGAGGCTGAGGACGACGCTCTGGCCCTCGAAGATGCCCCGCGTCGGGGCGACGAGAACGGTCGTGAAGCCGGCCTTATGGAAGCTCTCAACGGAGGCTTTCTTGGGCTTGAGCTCGTCGAGAACGAGCTTCGCCGGTCCCGGCGGGAAGCGGTCTTCGGCCGGGGCGGCCTGTCCGGCGGGGAACGGGCTCTCCGTCTCCGGCGCCGCCTGGCCTCCGGCCCGTCCCGCCGCGGCCGGGACCTCGATGAAGAGGTTCGAGAGCGCCGAGACGAGGCCGGGATAGGCGACGAGGCCCTCGGCCTCGACGATCTCGGCGTCGTCGGGGACCCTGACCTTGTTGACGTCCCCGACGGCCTCGATGAGCCCGTCGCGGATGACGATGACACCCTTTTCAATGGGCGGCCCGACGACCGGCACGATCCGGCAGTTCCGGACGGCGTAGGTCGGGCCGACGTCGCGCGCCGGCGGGCCGGCGGCGAGGGCGATCCCGAGGACGAGGCTGAACAGAGCGAGGGAGGAGACGGGCGCGGAGTGTTTCATGGGCCTCCTAAAGAAGACGGGGTCAGATCTACCTTTTTCACTTTTAATGAGGGCCGATGATACAATTTCTCGCGCCTCTCCGTCAAAAGTGAAAAAGGTAGATCTGACCCCGTCTTTGGGGACACGTACCAAAGGTACATGTCCCCGGGAGCGGCTTGCCGCCTCACCGCCCGTATGTTATAAATATCCGCATGGTTAGAGTGCGCTTCGCCCCCAGCCCGACGGGCTTCCTGCATATCGGGAGCGCCCGGACGGCCATCTTCAACTGGCTCTACGCCCGCCACACCGGGGGCCGCTTCCTCCTCCGCGTCGAAGACACCGACCTGAAGCGCTCCGAGAGCCGTTTCCTCGACGAGATCCTCGAGGACCTGCGCTGGCTCGGCCTCGACTGGGACGAGGAGCCCCTCTTCCAGTCCCGGCGCTTCGACGTCTACCGCGAGAAGGCCGCCGCGCTCGTCGCCGCCGGCCAAGCCTACAAGGACGGCGACGCCGTCCTCTTCCGCGTCCCGCCCGGCCGGACCATCGCCTACGACGATCTCATCCACGGCCCCATCTCGGTCGAGTCGGACACGATCAAGGACCAGGTCCTGATCAAGTCGGACGGCTCGCCGACCTACAACTTCTCCTGCGTCGTTGACGACTCCCACCTCGGCATCACCCACATCCTCCGCGGCGACGACCACATCTCCAACACTCCCAAGCAGATCATCTTCTACGAGGCCTTCGGCCTGACCCCGCCCCGCTTCGGTCACATGCCGCTCATCCTCGGCCCCGACGGCTCGAAGCTCTCGAAGCGCCACGGCGGCGTCTCCGTCGAGGAGTACAAGCGCGAGGGCTTCCTGCCCGAGGCCCTGGCCAACTACCTCATCCTCCTCGGCTGGATGCCCCGCGACGGCGTCGAGGTCATGACCCCGGCCGAGGCCGCTTCGCGCTTCGAGATCTCCGAGATGAACGACGTCCAGGCCAAGTTCGACCTCCAGAAGCTCCGCTGGATCAACGCCGAGTACATCATGAAGGCCCCGAACGCGCGCCTCATCCCGATCGTCCGGAAATGCCTCGAGACGGCCGGCCTCCCGGTCTCCGCCTTCCCCGACGCCTACGTCTCGAGCGTCCTCGACCTCTACAAGGTCCGGGCCAAGACCCTCGCCGAGTTCCCGCCCATGATCGATCTCTTTTTCACCGAGGACTTCGCCACCGAGGAGGGCGGCCAAAAGCTCTTCGAGACGCCCGAGAGCCGTGCCCACCTCGCTACCCTCGCCGACCGCCTGGCCGCACTCGCCGACTTTACCCATGCCGCGATCGAGGCCGCCGTCCGCTCCCTCGCCGAGGAGCGCGGCACAAAGGTCGGCCCGATCGTTCACCCGGCCCGCATGGCAGTCAGCGGCAAGTCGAAGGGCGCGGGCCTCTTCGAGATGATGGAGGTCCTCGGCCGCGACCGCGTCGTCGCCCGCCTCAGGAGAGC
>CAYOYQ010000108.1:0-10005 GCA_964408215.1 uncultured Eubacteriales bacterium | reverse complement strand
TCCCGCGGACGATCGTCGTCGACGACCAGGAGATCCGCGAGGCCATCGAGGAGACCGTGGCCGCGATCATCAACGCCATCCGGATCGCCCTCGAGCGGACCCCGCCCGAGCTCTCGGCCGACATCATCGACCGGGGCATCATCCTGACCGGCGGCGGCGCCTTGCTCAAGAACCTCGACAAGCGGATCCGGGAAGAGACCCAGTTGCCCGTCTTCATCACCGAGGACCCCCTGACGACCGTCGTCCTCGGGGCCGGGAAGATGCTCGACGACCTGGAGCTCCTCAAGAAGATCTCGCTCATCTGAGGGACGGGCCGGCGCGCGAGAGGTTTTTCATGGCCCGCTGGGAGAAGCGAAGAAGCGCCCTCGTCCTGGCCGGGCTGGTCACGTTCCACCTGCTCCTCATCTCCATCCAGGTGCCCCGGGGCGCCGAGAAGTCCGTCTTCGAGCGGGCGGTCTTCTTCGTCTACTCGCCCGTCCAGCGGCTGGCCACGGGGACCGTCCGAGCGGTCGGGTCGGTCTGGCGCGGCTATTTCGACCTGCGCCGCGTCCGGTCCGAGAACGAGAAGCTCAAGCGGGAGGCCTTCTTCCTCCATCAGGACGTCCGCTTCCTCGAGGACCGGCTGTCGCTCTACCGCTCGGAGTCCGAGCTCCGGGCGCTGCTGGCCGATTTCCGCGGCTCCGTCCGGCCGGCCCGCGTCATCGGCGTCGACAGCGTCAACCCGCACCAGTCGATCGTCATCGACAAGGGGAGGCTCGACGGAGTGGCCAAGGACATGGCCGTCTGCGACATGAACGGCGCCCTGGTCGGCCGGACGGTCGAACCGGTCAGCCTCAAGGACGCCATGGTCCAGCTCATCACCGACAAGGACAGCAGCGTCGGCGTCCGGTCCGTCGTGGCGAACGTGACCGGGTCCATGGCGGGCCAATCGGGCCCGCTCTGCGATCTCCGCTACGTCCTGGCCTCCTCGACCGGAGGCGAGGTCGGCGAAGAGCTCGTGACGACCGGCTTCGACCGGATCTACCCGGCCGGGATCCGGGTCGGCCGGATCTTCAGCATCGAGAAGAACGACAAGTCGCCGATCTTCCGGAGCATCCTCGTCGAGCCCTACTTCCGTTTCAACACCCTGGCCCTCGTCGCCGTCCTCGGCCCGGAGCCGGGTTCCGGAGGGGCGAAATGAGAGAGAGCTTCGCCAAGGACGTCCTGCGGGCCTTCCTGGGGACCCTCGTCGCGGTCCTCGTCTACTCGCTGGCCGGGAGCGCCGGGCCGCAGCTTCTCGTCGTGTTCAACGCCTTCTCCGTCGTCGTCCTCTATTTCTCCGTCCGCCGGGGCGAGGTCTTCGGGGCCCTCCTCGGCACCCTGTGCGGCCTGGCCCAGGACACGTTCTCGCTCGGCGTCTTCGGCGTCGCCGGCCTGACCAAGACCCTGCTCGGCTTCTGGACCGGGTACGTCTCCCGGCGGATCGACGTGGCCCCGTTCGCCCGCAACGCCCTGTTCATGCTGGTCATGTCCGTGCTGGAGATGACCCTCTGGGTCCTCATCACCGCGGTCGTGCGGCTCCGATCCGTGAGCTGGCACGGCGGGCTCATCCTCCTCCAGCCCGTGGTCACCGCCGTCGTCGGCAGCCTTCTCTTCGCCGTCGAGCGGCGGGTCCGGGCCCGCCGTTCCCGAGGCGCGTGATGCTCGAAGAGAGGATCTACGAGGACCTCTCGGTCGTCCGCCGGCGGTCGCGCACCGTCTTCTGGATCGTCGTGGCCCTCGCCGGCTTCGTCCTAGCCTATTATTGGAAGGTCCAGGTCCTGGACCACGCCAAGTACCTCAAATCGGCCGAAGCCAACCGGACCCGTGTCCGGCCGCTGGCCGCGCCGCGCGGGCTCATCCTCGACCGCAACGGCGTCGTCCTGGCCGACAACCGGGCCTCCTTCAAGGTTTCCCTCGTCCGCGAGAACGTCAAGGACGCGGACGCGTCGTTCGCGGCCGTCAGCCGTCTTCTCGGCCTCGACGAGAAGACGCTTCGCGAGCGCGTCGACCTTCGCAAGGACCTGCCGTTGTTCGAGCCCATCGTCGTCGCCGACGGCCTGGATTCCGACGCCGTCGTTCCCATCGAGAGCCGGCGGCGCGAGTTCCCCGAGCTCGTCGTCGAAGCCGAGCCGCAGCGGCATTACCCGAACGGCAGCCGCGCGGCCCACGTCCTGGGCTACCTCCAGGAGCCGACGCCCGAGGAGGTCCGCGGCGGCTCGGCCAAGACCCGGGCCGGCGAGATGGTCGGCCGGACCGGGGTCGAGAGACAGTACGACGCGATCCTCCGCGGCGACGACGGCTCGGTCATCGAGGTCGTCGACAGCCTGGGCCGGGTCCAGAACGAGCAGGGCCACAGCTACCCCGTCCAAGGCGGAACGGTCAAGCTGACGATCGACGACCGGCTCCAGATCCTGGCGGAGGAGGCCCTCGAAGACCGCGAAGGCGTCGTCGTCGCCCTCGATCCCCGGAACGGCCAGATCCTGGCCCTGGCCAGCCATCCCACGTTCGATCCGAACCGGTTCATCACCCGGTTCACGCCGGCCGAATGGTCGGTGCTCATCACCGATCCGCTCTCGCCGCTCGAGAACCGGGCCATCCGCGGCCTCTACGCGCCGGGTTCGATCTTCAAGCTGGCCATGGCCCTCGGCGGGCTCGACGGCGGATACGTGACCCCCGCCACGACCGTCTACTGCTCCGGCGCGACGGAGATCTACGGGGCGGTCCGCCACTGCTGGTTCGCCCCCGGGCACGGGTCGATGGACCTCGTCGACGCGATCAAGAACTCCTGCAACATCTATTTCTATCAGCTCGGGCGGCGCATGGGCATCGAGCCCATCGCCGCGGCCGCCGGGCGCCTGGGCCTCGGCCGCAGGACCGGGATCGACCTCGGGGGCGAGAAGGACGGGCTCGTCCCGAACACGGCCTGGAAAAAGAGGGCCCTCGGGCAGGACTGGTATCCCGGCGAGACGATCTCGATCGCCATCGGCCAGGGGCAGCTCCAGGTCACCCCGATGCAGATCGCGGCGCTGACGGCTCGCGTGGCCATGAAAGGCCGGGAGCTCCACAGGCCGCACCTCTTCCTGTCGCGCCCCGGCCCGGACGGCGCCGACCCGGGCGGCACGGCCTCCGACCTGGCCGCCGCCGAACCGGGCCCGGCCCCGTTCGGCGAGGCCGCCTTCGCCAGCGTCATCGCCGGCATGTGGAAGTCGGCCAACGACGGCGGAACGGGGCATGGCGCCCGCGTCGAGGGCTTCGACGTTTGCGGCAAGACGGGCTCGACCCAGACGATGAGCCGGGAGAGCGCCGCGCGGCTGGCCCAGGCCGGCCATGAGGTCAAGACCCATTCCTGGTTCTCGGGCTTCGCCCCCCGCGACGCGCCCCGCATCGTCGTTACCGTGCTGGTCGAGTTCGGCGGTGGAGGCGGGGCCACGGCCGCCCCCGTGGCCCAGAAGATCTTCGCCAAGTTTCTGGAGATCATGACGCCATGATGATGGTCGACCGGCGGATCTTTCAGGAGATCGACTGGGTCCTCCTCGGCCTCGTCCTGCTGCAGGCGCTCATCGGCGTCTTCTTCATCTACAGCTCGTCCCATTTCCTGGCCGGCAACTACCACGTCCGCCAGCTCATCTGGATCGGCGTCTCCCTCGTCGTGCTGGCCTTCGTTCTGGCCATCGACTACAAGTTCTTCCTCGCCCTGGCGCCCTATTTCTACGTCCTCATCGTGGCCATCCTCGCGGCGACGCTGGTCTTCGCCCGGTTCGTGGCCGGGACGAAGAGCTGGATCACGCTGGGGCTGATGCAGGCCCAGCCGTCCGAGCCGGCCAAGATCGTCATGATCATCGTCTTCGCCCGCTTCTTCGCCGATTACAAGAGCGCCTATGTCCGGTCCTCCCACACGCTCGGGGCGCTGCTCATCGCCGGGGCGCCGCTCGGGCTCATCATCCTCCAGCCCGACCTGGGGACGGCCATGACCTTCCTGGCCGTCATCGGCGGCGCCTTCATCCTGGCGGGGCTGCGCAAGAAGGCGATCGCCCTGCTCCTCGTCGCCGCCCTCGCGGTGGGGATCGGCGGCTGGAACCTGGCCCTCAAGGACTATCAGAAGCGCCGGGTGACCACCCTGATCAACCCCCAGGGCGATCCGCGCGGCTCGGGCTACCAGGTCATCCAGTCCAAGATCGCCATCGGCTCGGGCGGGTTCGCCGGCCGGGGCTTCATGAAAGGCACCCAGAGCCAGCTGCGCTTCCTGCCGGCCCGTCACACCGATTTCATCTTCTCCGTCATCGGCGAGGAGGCCGGCTTCCTCGGCGTCTTCATCGTCATCGTCCTCTACCTCGCGCTCCTGGCCCGGATGTTCCTCTCGGTCTCCCAGGCCCGGGACCGGGCGGGGGTCTACATCATCTTCACGGCCTCGCTCCTCATCGCCTTCCAGTTCCTGGTCAACGTCCTGATGATCATCGGTCTCTTTCCCGTCGTGGGCATCACGCTGCCCTTCCTCAGCTACGGCGGCTCGTCCCTGGTCACGAGTTTCGTCGCCTGCGGCCTCGTGCTCAACGTGAAGATGAGACGGTTCGCCAATGTCTGAGAAGCGGACGCCCGACCCGGTCCTGGCCCGGGTCGAGAAGCCGGGCCGCTACGTCGGCGGGGAGTGGAACGAGATCCGGAAGCGGCCGGACCGGGTCCGGACCAAGGTCGCCCTGGCCTTCCCCGACGTCTACGAGATCGGCATGTCCTATCTCGGCCAGAAGATCCTCTACGCCCTGCTCAACAAGGACCGGACCGTCCTCGCGGAGCGCGTCTTCGCCCCGTGGCCGGACTTCGAGCGGGAGCTCCGGGCGGTCGCGCTCCCGCTGGCCTCGCTCGAGAACGGCATCCCGCTCCGGGAATTCGACATCGTCGGCTTCTCGCTCCTCTACGAACTCAACTTCACGAACGTGCTGACCATGCTCGACCTCGGCGGGATCCCCCTGACCTCGGCCGAAAGGGGAGAGGCCGACCCGTGGGTCATCGCGGGCGGGCCGGCGGCCTTCAACCCCGAGCCGGTCGCCGATCTCTTCGACCTCGTCTACGTCGGCGACGGCGAGGAAGGCTTCCCCGAGATCGTGGCGGCGGCGGCCGACCTGCGCCGGCGCCGGGTGCCGCGCCGGCAGGCGCTCCGCGAGCTGGCCCGGATCGGCGGCGTCTACGCGCCCTCGCTCTACCGGGCCGAGCCCGCGGGGGCCGGGTCGCCGCTCGTCGTGCCCCGGCCCGCAGGCGGCGCGCCGGCCTCGGTCCGCAAGAGGCTGGTCGAGGATCTCAGCCGGTCCTTCTTCCCGGAGAGGATCGTCGTCCCCAGCCTGCGGGTCGTCTTCGACCGCGTCGCCGTGGAGGCCGCCCGCGGCTGCCCCCAGAGCTGCCGCTTTTGCCAGGCGACGAGCCTCTATTTCCCGCACCGCCCGAAGGACCCCGGGGCGATCCGCCGGATCGCCCTCAGGAGCCTCCGGCAGACCGGCTACGAGGACCTCTCGCTCTCGGCCCTCTCGATCGGCGACCACCCCGACCTCGCGACGGTCGTCGGCGCGCTGATGACCGACCTGGCCCGGGAGAAGATCTCCCTGTCGCTGTCGTCGCTCCGGCCGGGGCGCCTCACGCGCGAGCTCGTCGAGCACATCCTCAAGGTCCGCAAGACCGGGTTCACCCTGGTCCCGGAAGCGGGGACCGAGAGGCTGCGGGCCGTCATCGACAAAAAGCTCGATGACAGCGAGATCCGCGATGCCCTGACCTTCGCGTTCGAGGGAGGCTGGAAGCTCGTCAAGCTGTATTTCATGGTCGGGCTGCCGACGGAGCAGCGGGAAGACCTGGACGGGATCGTCGCCCTGGTCCGGTCCGGCCTCGACCTCGGCCGATCCATCCTCGGCTCGCCGCCTCGTTTCCACGTCAGCGTGTCGTCCTTCATCCCCAAGCCCCACACGCCCTTTCAATGGCTGGGCATGGACGACGAGGCCGTCCTGGCGGAAAAGCAGGCCTTCCTCCGTGCCGAGCTTCGCCGCTTCAAGTCGGTCGAGGTCAAGTGCCACCCGCTCGCGACTTCGGTCCTCGAGGCCGTTTTCTCGCGCGGCGACCGGCGGCTCGTCCCGGTCCTCCTCGAAGCCTGGAGAAGGGGGGCCCGGTTCGACGGCTGGGACGACAAGCTCGACGCCGCGGCCTGGAACGGCGCCTTCGCCGCCGCCGGGATCGACCGCCGCGAGTACCTCCGGCCCCTGCCGGTCGACGCGCCCCTGCCGTGGGACGTCGTCGAGACCGGCCTGCGGAAGAGCCTGCTCGTCCGCGAGCTCGAGGCGGCCCTGCGTGGCGAACGGACGCCGGGCTGTCCGGAGCGCTCGTGCGCCGCCTGCGACGGCTGCGACCTCCGGTCCTGGAAGAAGCGGCCGCGCCCCGCGGCGGCCGGGCCGCCTCCGCCCCCGGCCCTGCCGGCCGGCGAGGCGGCCGAGGGGATCGAGAGATACCGGGCGGTATACTCCAAACGGGGCAAGGCCCGCTATCTCTCCCACATCGACCACATCTCCGTCATCCAGAGGGCCTTCCGCCGGGCCGGGATCGAGGTCCGCAAGACCCAGGGCTTCCATCCCAAGATGGACTTCACGTACGGCCCGGCCCTGCCGCTGGGCCTGGAGGCCCGCCGCGAGGTCCTCGAGTTCCGCTCGGACCGCCGGCTCGAGGAGGCCGAGTTCCTGCGCCGGGTCAACCGGAGCCTGCCCGCGGGCCTGCGGTTCTCGCGCCTCGAGCGCCTGGCCCCCGGCTCGCCCTCGCTCGCGAATTCCATCGAACGGCTGGAGTATTCGCTGGATTGGAAAAGCCCCGAGACCGGCCGGCGGCTGACGGCCGCGGCCCTCGAAGAAGAGCTCCGGCGCTTCAAGGAGGCGACGCCCGGGGCCGCCGCGATGGGCTTCGCCCTCCGGGGCCGGCGGCTCGCCCTCTCGCTCGCGCCCCCGCAGGCCCGGGGCGTCCGGGTCCAGGACGTCGTCCGGGACGTCCTCGGCGTCGCCGAGGCGGCCGCGTTCCTCATCCGGCGCGACGCGGTCGTCCTTAAGAATTGACAGGGTCGCCGGCTTCCGGTAAACTGCGACCGCAAATTCCACCGGGGAGAATGTCCGTGATCGATTTCGAACTGACGGAAGACCAGATCGCCCTTCGGGACATGGCCCACGATTTCGCGGCGGCCGAGATGCGGCCCAAGGCCGCGCTCTACGACCAGGGCCACACGTTCCCGGAAGACGTCATGCGCAAGGCCTTCGAGGTCGGGTTCCTGACCTGCACCGTACCGGCCGAGTACGGGGGCGTCGGCCTCGGCGACCTCGACACGGCCGTCGTCAGCGAGGAGCTCGCCTGGGGCTGCGCCGGGATGTACACGACGATGATGGCCAACTCGCTGGCCTTCACGCCCCTCCTGCTCTTCGGCACCGATGAGCAGAAGAAGAGGTTCTTCGCGCCGTTCCTCAAGGAGATGGCCTTCGCGTCCTATTGCCTGACCGAGCGCGAGGCCGGCTCCGACACGTCGGCCATCAAGACGACCGCCCGCAAGGACGGCTCGGACTTCGTCATCAACGGCTCGAAATGCTTCATCACCAACGGCGGCGTCGCCAGCCTCTACGTTGTCTTCGCCAACTCGGCGCCGGGAAAGGGGCCCCGGGGCCTGAGCGTCTTCCTCGTCCCCCGCGGGACGCCCGGGCTGACGGTCGGCAAGGTCGAAGACAAGTTCGGCCACCGGGCCTCCAACACGACGGAGCTCTTCTTCGAGGACGTCCGGGTCCCGGCGGCCAACCTCCTCGGCCGCGAGGGCCTCGGCTTCATCGTGGCCATGCGGACCTTCGACAAGACGCGGGCCGCCGTCGGAGCGGCCGGGGTCGGCATCGCCCGGGCCGCCCTCGAGCACGCCGTCGAGTACTCCAAGACCCGGGTCCAGTTCGGCAAGCCCATCGCCGCCCTCCAGGCCACGGCCTTCAAGCTGGCCCAGATGGCCATGGACGTCGAGGCGGCCCGGCTCGTCGTCTGGCGGGCGGCCTGGCTCATGGACAAGGGGAGACCGAACGGGAAAGAATCGGCCATGGCCAAGTGCCTGGGCTCGGACGTGGCCATGCGCAACGCCCTCGAGGCCCTGCAGATCTTCGGCGGCTACGGCTACATGAAGGACTATCCGGTCGAGAAGCTCGTTCGCGACGCCAAGCTCCTGCAGATCTACGAGGGGACGAACGAGATCCAGCGGCTGGTCATCTCGCGCGATGTGATCGGCCCCATTCGGAGCCGCTAGGACGGGATCCCGTCCCGCCGACCGGCCTCGGCGGCGCCGAAGCCGGCCCGCCGAACTAGTTCTCGATGTATTCCGGGATCAGGGCGAGCGTCTCGACGCCGGCGCCGCGGGCGATGTCGATGACTTCCATGACCTTGGCGAAGGGCAGCTTGGCCAGGGCGCGGATGAAGATGGTCTTGTCCTGGCGGGTGCTGTAGAGGCGCCGGAGCTCTTCGAGGAGGCCGCGGAGCTCGTACTTGATGCCGTTGATCTCGACGGCATCCCCCGTTTGCAGGGTCAGGACGATGAGGCCGGTCGGCTGGCCGCCGCCGCTCGAGGCGTCGGAGGTCTCGGGCAGCTTGACGTCGATGCCCTTCTGGACGAGGGGGGTGATGACCATGAAGATGATGAGAAGAACGAGAAGAACGTCGCAGAGCGGAACGACGTTAGGCTCGGCTTTTGCCATGATGGCCTCCTTGCGACAACTCTAAGGCGCGTATTTTATGATATCCCCGGGGCCTTGTCAACGGGATTTCCCCGGGGCCTATTTCAACGTGTCGAGGGCCTTGCGGTTGTTGCTGGTGTGGAAGATGACCAGCGTCTTGCCCTCGCCGGACGACGAGCCGTAGGAGTAGCGGATATCGACGGCCACGTTGCCGAGCAGGGCGCCGATCTCGGCCCCCGCCCCGATCCGGTCGGTGAGAACGACGGTGACGACCTTTTTCGACTTGACCTTGTAGCCGAGCGTCCGCAGGGCCGTCTCGGCCTTCTTGGCGTCGGAGGTGACGAGGTGGAAATGCCCCTGTTCGGCCTCGGAATAGACGTAGAGGGCCTTGACGTTGACGCCGGCGTTGGCCAGGGTGCCCAGAACGCGGCCGAAGATCCCCGGCTCATCGGGCGTCGTCACGGTCAGTTCGATGTCTTCGTTGACAGAGGTCACGTTCGTTCTCCTCGCGGCGGACGGGAATTATAACATATAATGGAGGACATGACCACCCCACGCCGTCCGCGCGCCGTCGCCATCGTCGACAACTCGATCGATCCCGCGATCTACCGGCCCGTCGACCACTGGAACCGGTTCCTGGGGAGGCCCGCCGAGGCCTTCATCGCCCGCGAAGGCGATCTGCCCGACCCCGGGGCCTTCAGTCACTACATCCTGACCGGGTCCGAATCGACCATCCTCGAGCGGCCGGGCTGGGCCCTGGCCGAGGCCGAGATGGCGAGGGAGGCGGTGGCCCGGGGGGCCGCGGTGCTGGGGAGCTGCTGGGGACACCAACTCCTGGCCTTCGCCCTGGCCGGGGAGGCCCGGGTCCGCAGGGCGGCCCGGCCCGAGATCGGCTGGATCCCCGTTCGCGTCGACCGTTCGAACGACCTCCTCGGACCCGCAGGCCGCGCGTTCCATACGTTCTCGATCCATTTTGACGAGGTCTTCGACCTTCCCTCGGAATTCGAGGTCCTGGCCTCGACGGACCAATGCCCCGTCCAGGCCTTCCGCTACGCCGGCCGGCCCGTCTGGGGCCTGCAGTGCCATCCGGAGATCGACGTCCCGACCGGCCTCCGGAACCTCCGGGACCTGGTCGCCCGGGACTTCAAGGGCCGGGACACGCTCCTGGCGGCCCTGGCCCAGACGCCGCGGGACTCCGGCCGGATCCGCCGGATCGTCAGGGCTTTCCTCGCCGCGGGCCCCTCGGCCTGAGGCGAAAGCCTTGATTTGGCTTGAC
>CAYOYQ010000107.1:0-10021 GCA_964408215.1 uncultured Eubacteriales bacterium | reverse complement strand
GTTAAATAGGGGAGGGAGTCGAATCTCGTTCCGCGTGGGGAGAGAGGGTCAAACCTACTTTTTTTCGAAAAAAGTAGGTTTGACCCTCTCTTACTCGTTGCCCTTATCGCCAAGGAGGCGCTTCTGCGCTTTTTTTTCGGCGTAGGGCCGCGGCACGTAGACCGGCTCTCCGGTGATCGGGTCTTTGCCCGTGTGGTACATGCAGGTCGAGCGGGTCATCGGCGTCGGGGTGAAGATCTGGACGCCTTCGACCGGCTTCTCCCCGCTCCGCTCGAGCTCGCGTACGAAGTCGGCCAGCTCGCGCGCCTCTCTCTCGGTCGTCCCCGGGTGGGCGACCATGAAGTAGTATTTGAGGTGCTGCGGTCGCCCCCGTCGCCCTGCCGCCGCCGCGCCCTTCCCCTGCGCCGTTCCCGTCGCCTCGGCGAACAGCTTCCGGAACTCTTCGAGGCGGCGACGGCCGCCGCTCTTGTTCATGAGCTTCAGGACGCGCTCGGAGACATGCTCGGGCGCGATCTTGAGCAGCCCGGAGACGTGGTGGCGGGCCAGCTCCCGGATGTATTCGGGGCTCTCGACGGCCAGATCGTAGCGGATGCCGCTGCGGACGAAGACCTTCTTGACCCCCCGGATCTTGCGGGCCGCCCGCATCAGGGCGATAAGTCTCCGGTGCGCCGCCTCGACCGAGGCCCCGTCCATGCCATACATGTTCGCCGTCGGGCCGCCGAGGTCGTCGACGAAACCCTGCCACTCGGGTTGCTTGGTCATCCGCCGGATCTCCTCGAGGATGGAGACCTCGCCGCGTGAGACGATCCGGTCGCCCTGGTGAAGCGAGAGCGCGCAGAACGAGCAGCGGCCCACGCACCCCCGGTGGGTTTGGACCGAGAAACGGGCCATGCGGAGCTCCGGGAAGCCTTCGGGGATGCGCCGGGTGAAAGGCAGGCCGTAGACCCGGTCGAGGTCGGCCGGGGTGGTGTCGGGCGCCGGGTATTGGACGACGAAACGGTTGGCGTGCTTCTGCGCGATCGTCTTCCGGTTCGTCAGCTTCTTCTGCGCCTCGCAGAACTTGTTCTTGTCGTCCCGGACCTCCTCGAACGACGGGATGACGACGGCCCCTTCGGGCGCTTCCGCCCGGATGATGGCCGTGCCTCGTAGGCCATCGAGCGGCTCGCCGCCGTCGAGCCGCCGCGCGATCTCGACCGCCTGGAGCTCGCCCGGCCCGTAGACGAGGATGTCGGCCCGCGTGTCGAGCAGGATCGAGCGCCGGACGTCGTCGCCCCAGTAATCGTAGTGGGCGAAACGGCGAAGCGAGGCCTCGATGCCGCCGAGGACGATCCGCGCGCCCTTGTGGAGCTCCCGGATGCGGTTGGCGTAGACGATGACGGCCCGGTCGGGCATCCGCGAGGCGAACGGGGCGTTGGGGTCGACGGCCCGCTCCCGCTTGAGCGGTGTGTAATTGACGAGCATCGAGTCGATCGAGCCCGATGTGATCCCAAAGAAGAGCCGCGGCCGACCTAGTTTGAGGAAGTCCGCCTTAGCCTTCCAGTCCGGGCACTCGATGACGCCGACCTTGAAGCCCTCGCCGTCGAGGACGCGCGCGATCATCCCGACCGGCGAGAGCGGATGGTCGGCGTACGGCTCCCCGCTGACCAGGATGATGTCGAAGCCCGCCCCCTTCGTCGCGATCATCGCCTTATTTTACAAAAACGGGGACACAATACCTATTCACCTATTTTATTTGCTCGGAATTCGGGGACATGACCCTTTTCTCTGGAAAAGGGATCGTGTCCCCCTGAATTCCATCTGAAGAAATAGGTGAATAGGTATTGTGTCCCCGAATTAATCGCGGGGCACGGCGACGAGCCCGAAAGCGGCGTTGGCCAGAAGGATGATCCCGGCGACGATCATGGGGACCTCCAGGCCGGCCCGGAAGCCGAGCCACGAGAAAGCGAACGAGCCGGCCATGTGGCCCGAGGTCTGGAGGGCCGTCAGGATGCCGGCGCTGCCGCCGATCGTCCGTTTCTCGAAGAGCCCGGAGATGGTCAGGACCGCGAACGCCCCCATCAGCCCGTCGCCGCCCTCGTGGATGAAGCGGAACAGGAACGACAGCCCGACGTCGCCGACGGTCATCAGCACGAGCCCGGCGCCCGAGAGGACCATCCCCAGGAGGAACAGGCGGCGGTTGCGCGCCGGGTCATACTTCAGCCGCCCGACCAGGAAGGCCGCGCCGGCCAGCGCCAGGTAGGCCCCGGCCATGTAGAGCGCGACGCCCGAGTCGCTCAGAGCGAACCGGCTCCGCAGGAAAGGCCCGTAGACGGTCCCTTCCGTCCCCCAATGCAGAGCCAGCAGGACGAGGAAGACCGAGAACAGGAGCGTCCGCCGGTTGAAGATGCTGAACCGGTAGTCGCGGATGGAGACGGCCGTGAACTTCTCCTCCCCAAAGCCCCGCACGGCCAGGGCGGCCAGGGCCGTCAGCGCGGCCAATGCCCAGAGAAGGGCGTCGAAGCCCGCGGCCCGGATGAGGAGGCTGCCCAGGACCAATCCCGTCGGCGGCCCTAGCGAGAGCCAGCCGACGAACCGGCCGTACTTGCGGTTCGGGTCGCCGCCCGTCTCGTGCTTGTAGTAGAGGCTGTTGATGGAGACGTTGATGGCGCTGTTGGCCACGCCGAGGAGGAGGAAGACCGCCGCCATCGGCGCGACCGTCCGGACGAGGCCGGCCGCGACCAGGAGGCCGGCCATGGCCAGGAGCCCGCCGCCGATGACCGTCTTCATGGAGACGCGGTCGTTCGCCCAGCCGGTCGGGAAGGAGAAGACGATGGGCGCCGCGGCGAGCAGAGCGACGATGACGCCGATCGCCACCCCGTCGAAGCCGAGCTCGATGAAGCGGAACGGGGCCAGGAAGACGACAGTCGTCACGGCCATCGTCCGGATGAAATTGACGGCGTGCACGCGGCGCATGCCCGCCATTATACAAAAAAAAGGGCGGCGTCACCGCCCCCCAGAAAAGGGGGACACAATACCCATTCACCCAATTTCGATCCTTAAATAAATGGGTGAATAGGTATTGTGTCCCCGATTTATTATTTCTTCTTCAGATCGACGTTGCCGCTGAAGCTTTTCAGAACGACCGTCGCGCCGCCCTTGCCGACCGTGCCGCGGATCTCCTTGTTCGAGATCCTGCCGCTGGTCGTGATCTCGAAATCGGCGTCGATCGTGCCACTGTAGGTGTTGACCTCGAGATCGAATCCGGTCCCGGCCGGGATGGTCATACGGACGTCCCCGCTGTAGGTCTTGAACTCGTAGCGGCCGCCCGCCTCGAGGCTGCCGACATAGGTGACGTCGCCGCTGACGGTCTTGACATCGACCGATTTGGCCCCGGAGACGTCGAGAAGGTCGATGTCACCGCTCACGGCGTCGGCCTCGACCGAGCCCTTGATCCGGGTGGCGGTGATATCGCCGGAAACGGCCTTGATGAACGTGTCGCCGGCGATCCCCTCGATCTCGAGGTCACCGCTGACGAGCTTGATGTAGGCCCCGGCCGCGCCGAGCAGCTTGACGTTGCCGCTGACGCAATCGACCTTGGCCTGCCCGCCGAGCGCCGCGACGTTGACGTCGCCGCTCACGGACTTGAGCTCGACCGCGGCCGCGTCCGGCACCCAGACCTTGTAGTTGACGGAGACGCTGAGCTTGTCGCCGCCGCCCCAGAAGCCACCCGTCTGTTTGGGGTATTTCGTCTCGACACGGACGGCGTCCCCGTCCTTGGTCACCTCGATGGTCACCTTGGCCGCGTTCTCCTTGGCCTTCTCGAGCGTGTCGGCCTTGGAGGTCTTGACCGCCTCGATCTTGACCTGGGCCTCTTTATACACCGCGACGTCGATCTGACCGGAGACGTTGCTCAGGTAGAGCTTGCCGTTCTTGGCCAGCGCTTCGGTCTTGGAGAACTTCTCTTCATACTTCTGTTCCGCGGCCAGGGCCGGCCCGGCCACGAACGCGACGATAAACACCGCGGCGACGACCGCCGCCAGCACTGTCCTGTTCATCTTTGTCATGACGATCCTCCTTCCGGGGCTCCTTGCGTCAAATGATCGCTTTCCCGATCCCGGCGTCCCGGTCCCTCCTCTGGAGGTCCAGGGCCGAATCGAGCAGCGTGGCTTTCTTGGTGTAGGCCGCCAGCAGATAATTCCGGGCCTCCAGGTCCTCGGGCTCGGCCAGGACGGCCGCCCGGCAGGCCTGGATGGTCGAGTCGACGACGGCCAGGTTGCGGTCGAACATCTCGGCCACCTCGGGCGGGAGCGTTCCCTTCCCGGCGACGAAGGCCTCGCCGAGCGACTGGACAGCCTGCTCGTAGTAGCGCTCGGCCTCGTCGAGCTTGGCCAGCGTATAGGCGGCGCGGGCCTCGGGGGCCGGGGCCAGCCGGGCATCCGTACGCCCCCAGCGCCGCCCCACGGCGACGCCCGAGACGATGAGAACGAGGGCCAACGCGGCCGCCCCCGCATAGCGCAGCGCCGCGAGGTTCGATCCGAAGATCGGCCGGCGGTCGAGGGACGCGCCCTCGGTCAGGAGCTTCACCGTCCCCGTCTCTAGCCCAGCCCGGATGTTGCGCCAGGCCTTGTCCGACGGCTCGGGGGCCGCGAGCTCGGCCGCGCCGGAAGCGATCCTCTTCATGTCCTCGGCGAAGGCGCGGCACTCGTCGCACCCCGCGAGGTGACGCTCGAGGCGGGCGGCCCGCCGCCCGTCGAGCTCGCCGTCGACCGACCGGCTGATGTATTGCTGGGCTTTGCGGCATCTCATCGTCGTTCTCCTCAGACGGCGCCCCGGGCCTTCAGGTAGGTCCGGACCCTGAGCCGGGCCTTGAACAGCTGCGACTTCGACGTCCCCACGGCGCAGCCGAGCGTCCGGGCGATCTCCTCGTGCTTGAAGCCCTGGACGTCGTGGAGAAGGAAGACGCTGCGCAGCCGCGGGGCCAAAGCCCGGATGGCTTCCTCGAGCGGCCCGGTGAAGTCCTTTTCGACCGGAGCGCTTCTGCGGTCCTCGAGCGTCCCGGCCAGCTCGTCGAGCGGCACGTTTTTGTCCGCCTGGGCTCTCTTCTGCCGGAGGTAGCTGTAGGCGGTGTTGACGGCGATGCGGAAGACCCAGCCGGGGAACGTGGCCGCGTCGCGGACCTTGCCCATGTTCCCGAAGACCTTGAGGAAGACGTCCTGGAGCAGGTCCTCGGCCGCCGCCCGGTTCTGGGCGTAGCGGTAGACGAGGCCGAACACCGGCCCCTTGAACATCCCGTAGATCGATTCCATGGCCCCGAGGTCGCCGGCGCGGCCCCGGCGGACGAGCTCCTCCAGGCGGGCCTTGTCGGCCGTCCCCCAGACGGAGCCTGCCCCTCTCTCCCGCTCCAGGCTCAGGGCCGCCTCCAGGAAGGATTCGTAGTCGGCATCCACCCTATTATGGCCGAATTGGCCGGGGACCGCCAGAAGGAGGCAGGAGGCGCTCATCTCGTTCACACCGGTATAGATGAAATAGGGGGGAAAAAGGTTGCCTCAGGCCGGGCCCAGCTTCATCAAGACGGGCGGGATGAGGACCAGGGCCGCGAACAGCACCCACAGGACGATCAGGGGGATCATCCACTTGGCCCATTTCTCCCAGCGCAGCCCGGCGAGCCCGAGAACGCCCATGGTCACGCCCGATGTCGGCAGCACGGGATTGATGTACTCGGCCAGCTGAAAGGCCATGACGGCCGTCTGCCGGGTGATGCCGACGAGATCGCCGAGCGGGGCCATGATCGGGATGGTCAGGGCCGCCTGGGCCGTCCCCGAGTGGACGAAGAAGTTGATGACGCACTGCGAGACGAACATGATCTGGGCCGAGATGACCGGGTTGAAATGCGAGATGGCCCCGGCCAAACCGGCGAGGATGGTGTCCATGATCCTGCCGTCCTGGGCCACGAGGAGGATGGCCCGGGCCGTGCCGATGATCAGGGCCGCGTTGACCATGTCTTTGGCCCCCTCGACGAAAGCCTGCCCGATCTCGTCGCCCTTGAGCCGGCCGGTGATGCCGGAGAAGATGCCCATGGCCAGGAAGACGCCCCCGATCTCGTAGATGAACCACTGCTTGAAGAGGATGCCCCAGACCATCACCCCGATGCCCAGGGCAAAGACGGCCAGCACCATCCGGTGGGCGGCCGTCAACCGCAGCTTCTCGATGACGGGGCCGCCGATCTTGAGCTTGGCCCGCTTTTCCGCGTCCTCCTCGTAGGTCGGGGAGATCGTCGGGTCCCGGCGGACGCGGGCCGCGTAGCGCATGACCACCGCGATGGCGATGGCCGTCCCGCCCGCCCAAACAGCGAGCCGGTAGCCCAGGGCCGAATAGAGCGGCAGGCCGGCGATGCCCTGCGCGAGGCCGACCGTGAACGGATTGAAGAAGGCCCCGGCGAACCCGGCCGCGGCGCCGACGAACGGCAGGGCCACCCCGACGATCGTGTCGTAGCCGAGCGACAAGGCCAGAGGCACGAAGATGAGGATGAAGGGCATGGTCTCCTCACACATGCCCCAGATGCCGCCTCCCAGGGAAAAGATGATCATCACCACAGGGATGAACAGGGCCTGAAGGGCCTTGCTGCGGCCGAACTTGAGCGAGAGATTGTGGATGACGGTCGAGAGAGCCCCGGTTTTCTGGATGACCGCGATGGCCCCGCCGCAGATGAAGACGATGATGATGATGCCCGCGGCCTCGGCGAAGCCCTTGGCCGGAGAGACAAAGAGGCCGGACAGGCCCTGCGGGCGGTTATCGGCCCGTTGATAGGACCCAGGCACGGGGACAGTGACCGTCCTGTCGGCGATCTTCTTTTCCACTCGCTTGTACTCGCCGCCGGGGATGATCCAGGTGGCGACGACGGTCAGGACGACCATGATGTAGATCAGGATCAGCGTGTGGGGCAGGCGGAGCTTCGGAGCCTTCATTTCGAGGGGCCCTCCGCGCGTCCGGTCGCGAGGTCGTAGACGTCGCCGGGGAGGAGGACGTGCATCTTGAGGTCGTGCCCGCCGAGATGTCCGTCCGGCGATCGCGCCACCGTCGCCCGGCGGGCGTCATAGACGATGACCTGGCCCTCGCCGAGGACCTCGTACTTACCGTCGGGCCGGACGAGGACGGCGGTCGATTCTTCGATGCCAATGCCGACGAGGGACGGATGCTGGAGGACGACCGCGATCAGGCGGTTGTGGCGCCTGCGGGTGACGAAGTGCTGATCGATGACGGCGTCCTTGACGAAGCCGAAGCCGCGAGAATGGAGAACGTCGTCGGCCCAGATGACCTCCCAGGTCCCCTCCTCGCCCTGGGTCCGCTTCTCGTCGCCGGTGATCATGAACTCGCTCATGACGGCGGCCCCGGCGCTGGTGCCGCCGACGAGGCAGCCCTCGGCGTAGAGCTCGAGCATCCTCTTGTGGAGCGGGGTGTCGAGCAGCACGGCCGTCTGCTTGGCCTGGTCGCCGCCGGAGAACCAGATCGCGGTGACCCCGTCGAGGATCTTGAGGCTGGCCGGGTCCATGGCCTCCTCGCGCGTCAGATGGTAATAGGCGACGTCCGCGACGCCGTAGCCCTTGAATTCGGCCACGAGCTCGGGCCCAGTCTCGAGAGGGACGCTGCTGGCCATGGTGAAGATGACGATCTTGGCCGGGCCGCGGGCCTTGGCCAATTCGACGTAGCGCATCATCAGCGGCGCGTCGCGGTCGCCGCCGCCGACGATGAACAGCCGGCCTTTGGGCAGGGGCGGAGCCGGCGCTTTCGGGGCGCAGGCGCTGAGGGCCAGGGCGGCAAGGACGACGGGCAGGGCGACGAGGTTCTTTCTCACGCTCGACCTCCGATCGAGAGGTGACTCCCGGCCGCTTATCTTATCAAAAGCCCATAAGGCTGTCGCCTCGTTTTTTCCGGGATTGCCTCTCGAGGCGACGAGGGATATTGCCTCGAAGATCTCCGTAGCGGAGGGGGTCCCGCCGAGCGGGGGAACCGTCGGGACTGGTTCCCAGGGGGTCCGGGGAGCGAGAGGCAATTCCCGAGCAAAGCCGCAGAGAGGCCCATTCTAAAAAGCGGGAAGTTCCCCAAAATGGGTCGGGCGTTGACGTAAAGGGGCGATTTTTGCTAGACAGGAGTCGATGGAATCCCCGGACCTGTCGTTCGCGCCGGCCTCAGACTTTCCGCCCGGCACCCTGGCCGACATCATCGGCCGGAGCTACGCCGGGCTCCTTGCACAAGGGCCGGATGCCTGGAAGGACGAAAGGCGGAAGTGGGAGGCCTTCGACCGTGATGCCTTCGCCAATCCGAGGACGGTCGGGCAGTGCGTCTTCGTCACCCGTCTCGGCGATGAGCCTGTTGGCCTGGCATCGTTCGACCCGCGCCCCGGGCCGGCCTACGGGATCGTCGGCCAGAACTGCGTCCTTCCGGAATTCCGGGGACACGGTTACGGGAAGCTTCAGGTCCTCGAGGTCCTGAGACGACTCGGGGACCGCGGCCTGAAGGCCGCCCGGGTGACGACGAGCGGCCACCCGTTCTTCGCCCCCGCGTTGAGGATGTACCGGAGCCTCGGCTTTAAAGACATCCGGCGCCGCTACGGCGGGCCGGACCCGCGCTACCGGCTCATCGAGCTCGAACTCGTCCTGAAGAGCCCGTCAGAACCGGATCGTTAGCGCCAGGGGCTTTCCGGGCTCGACGCGGACGGGCTTCAGCCAGGACAGGAGGATGGTGTTCTCCGTCTGGCGGACCGACGGCCGGGCCGCGTCGCCGCCCAACGTCGCATCGGCAGCCCTCACCTTTTGGTCGGCCCGCGAAGGCGGCAGGACGACGGTGAGGTTCTTGAGCTCGACCGCTCCGCTTTTCGTCTCGATCCCGACGGCGAACGGCTGTCCCTCCGCGGCCTTCTGCGTGTAAACGCCCCAGCCCGAGCCGGCCGTCCAGACCGTCCGGAAGTCCTCGGCGTTGATCTTCGGGTCGAAATCCATCCGCATCTCCGGGCCGGAATACGAGCAGCCCGAAAGGGCCAGGAGGACGCCCCACGAGGACATCGCCCGGGCGTAGTGGTGGCCGCACTCGACCTCGTTCCAGGGATTGCGGCGCAGGCCGTCGTAGCGGTCGCGGACGCCCTTGACGACCGTCAGGCCCTCTTCGACGAGGCCCTCGTAGATGAGGTGGGAGGCGACCTGATACTCGATGCCCGTCCAGACCTCGTCGGAGTACGGGAACGGCAGCGGCGGCCGGCCTCCGTTCGGCCACGAGCAGAGGAGCAACCCCATCTCGTCGTTCAGGGCGTAGGTCCGCTGGACGTTGGAGAAGTTCCGGAAATCGGGCAGGAAATTGTTCTTGTAGATCGCCCGAAGCGACGACTGGATGCGCTCGGCCGGGAGGTAGCGGCCGAGGCCGGCGACCATGCCCAGCCACTGGCCGAGGAGCATGTCGGAGAGACAGCCCTCGCCGTACTGGTATTTCTTCTCCATCACCTGGGCGTACTTCTGGACGTAGAACTCGCCGTTCCAGAGCGTCGCATCGTAGGCCGCCCGGCCTTTGTTGTACATGGCCAGGTAGGCCTTGGCCGAGACGAGGTCGCCGACGACCGTGGCCATGGCCGCGCCGGCCTTGAGCGCGCCGAGATAGAAGCCGCCCATCATGCTGTTCGGGCCGTAGAACTCGATGTCGTAGGTGTTGTGCTGCTCGCCCTCCATCAGGCCGTCGCGGTCGGCGTCCCAGCCCATCCAGGCGTAGTCGAGGGCCTTCTTGGCCTGCGGCCAGAGCTTCTTGAGCCAATCGAGCGAGCCCGAGATCTGCCAGTCGCGGTAGAGGCTGATGACCCGACCCATCTGGCCGTCGGCGGCCGGCTTGAAGCCCCAGAGGACGCCGCTCCCGAGCGGAAGCGAAGTGCGGAAAGCCATGGCCCCGTCGGGCTTGACGTTGTTGAGGAAGTCGGTTTCGCGCATGGTCCGCTCGAGCGAGGGGTAAAGGAAGGCCAGCGACTGGGCGTAGTTCCAGACGTGGGCGCAGTTGAGCGGGCAGC
>CAYOYQ010000106.1:0-10055 GCA_964408215.1 uncultured Eubacteriales bacterium | reverse complement strand
GACTGGACATTGGGAGGGGCCGGCTCCTTTGGGGGAGGCGGATTTCCGCAGCCTGTTCGAGCGGAGGATCGACAGCCTCGACATCGGCGGGATCCGGCGCGAAGTTGAACCGTTTGTGAAGGACCCGGCGTCGCTAGCCCTCTGGTCGAAGGAATTCTTTCTGGACGTTGCCGCGCGGATCAAGATCATTTGAAATAGCCAAAGGTCGGAGGTCCGGATCCTCTCAGGCACGCCACATCCGGCCATATCGCCGTTGAAATAAGAGTTTTGCCCTGATTTGCCCGTGTTTTCCTCTTCGCCTGGCCAAGGCAACAAACTGCCTGAAAACGCTCAGGTGAATAAGGGCATCCATAGCCCGCAAGGTGAAACAAAGGGGTTGCCGCGGCGTATCATTGGGTGACGGGATCATCCGTAAAAGGAGGACATCCTTAATGGCGCCTATGAAAAAGATAGCGTCGGCAACCTTCGTTTCATTGCTGGTACTTGCCATGGCCCACGGGATGACCGCCCCTCAGGCCCAGGGGCAAAACAGCAAACAGGGGGAAGGCGATAGTACCTTCCAGGACGTGATCCGGATCCTGCAACGGGCCAAAGAATTGCAAAAAGACAATAAGATCGAGGACGCGCTGGTATTGCTCCATAAAGGGATCGATCAATTCCCGGCTTCGGCCCCGCTTTTAAATGAAACGCTGCAGATCTATCTGGCGGAGCAGCGCTACGACGAAGCCCTTCAGCTGCTGGACGAGCGAACCAAGAACTTCCCGGAAAAGACGCGGCATGCGATCGGAATCGCCAAGCAGCAGATCTTGCAGCCCCTGATCGAGCCCCTCCTGCAGGAAGGCAAGGCCGAAAAGGCCTTCGAATACCTGCAGCAAATGGCACGCTCCGGCTACCGGGGTTTCCATCAGCTCAAGCACAATCCGCTCTATGAACCGCTTCGCCGGCATGCCGGATTCGAGGAGGTCATGAAGCAGATCTCCGAGAATACCGGCATTGGAGAACCTGCCATCGATTTTACCGTCACCTTGACCGGCGGCGGTGCCTATACCCTGTCCTCGCGGAAAGGCAAGGTGGTGCTGGTGGATTTCTGGTCCACGAGCTGTCCCCCCTGCCTCGAAGAGCTCCCCAATATCAGCGCCATTTACGAGGCCAACAAGGGGAAAGGGCTCGAGGTCCTCAGCATCAGCCTGGATGATAACAGGGAGAAGCTGGAAGCCTTCCTGGCGGCCCATCCCATGCCCTGGAATACCGTCTTTTCAGGCAAAGGATGGAATGATGACACCGTAAAACTCTACGAGATATTGTCGATCCCCGCCCTGTGGCTGGTGGACAAGCAAGGTGTTCTTCGCTATTTCGATGTCCGGGGCGAAGACCTGAAAGCCGCCGTGGAGAAGCTTTTAACGGAATGGCCGAGCTTCGGAGGTCCGGTTCCTCTCAGGCCCGCCACGTATCCCCCATATGGCGAACGAAATCACCTTCCCCATGATGTGGCACGAATCTGGCTCAAACGTCTTCGACGCTAATACGGGAGGAACGGAGGTTCCGCGAGAGCTTAAGATCGCCCGAATTCGAATGAACGGCCGGCGGCGTGTTCGGGTCTTAGATCGGTCATCGCGACGATCTGGCCATCGGGAGCTGCCGCGAGTTCATGATGTCGCGTAAAGGCGGCGCCCCGAACAGCCGGGCATATTCGCGACTGAACTGCGAAGCGCTCTCGTATCCGACCTTAAGCGCCGCCGTCGCCGCATCGAAGCGCTCCGTGAGCATCAGCCGTTTGGCCTCGTTCAACCTCCACCGTTTTTGGTACTGCAGCGGGCTCATGGCCGTCACGGCCCGGAAATGGCGGTGGAACGTCGTTTTGCTCATGTTGGCTTGCGATGCGAGATCATCGACGCGAAACGGCCGGGCAAAGTTGCCCTTCAGCCAATCGATCGCTTGGGCGATCCGATGGCTCCGGCTTCCGACGGTCGCCATTTGTCTCAAATGCGCGCCTTGATCTCCCACCAGCAGACGATAGAAGATCTCTCGTTGAATGATCGGCGCGAGGATCGGGATATCTTGAGGTTCCGCAAGCAAGTCGATCAGTCGTTGAAAAGCCGCGAGCAACGGCAATGTTATTTCGCCGGTCGCCAAACCGCGGCTTGGCGGTTGGGCGAGGGGCGGGGGGAGATCCTTGTCCGCCATCAGTTGCGAGATCTCATGGAGATCGAACTTGAGCCTTAGGCCCAGGTAAGGCTTTTGGGAAGTGGCCCTGATGATCTGGGCAATGGACGGGATATCCACGGACGTTATCAAGAAACGCCGGGCGCCATAGACATAGGATTCCTTGCCAAGCAGCACCCGTTTCGCCCCCTGGACGGCCAGACAGATCCCCGATACATACATCCCGCTGACTGGCTGCGTCGGCCGCTCTCGCCTGAAAAGGGACAACCCGGGGATCAAAGTCTCGCGCCTGTCGCCCTTTTCGGTCGATCGGGCGACGCTTCCGGCCAAAGCTGCTAAGGCGGATTTGAATTTCCGGCTTTCCAGAGGCCGGCGAAGGTTCTGATCTCGCATGATCGATCTCTGCCGAACTCTATCAGGCTGCGTTGGACAAGGCAATGGGATTCTGAGTCAATTCGAACGATTAGGCAAGAATTCAGCACGAATGGTCTAGCCATTCCGCCTATCCATCCTTATAATTGGAAGGAATGGACCGACAGCCCAGAGGAGGGCCAATGAAGAACAAGCAAAGCCGCAGAGACTTCCTCGTAAGATCAGGCCAGTGGATCGCGTCGGCGGGGCTGCTGAACATGCGGGGGCCATCGTTGTGGGCCCGGCCCCACGCGCCTCGAGCGGAAGCGAAGGTGATCACCCGGGCCTTGGGGAAGACCGGCCTCACCGTTCCCGTCGTCAGCTTGGGCTTTATGAACGCCGACAATCCAGGCTTGATCCGACGGGCGTACGAAGTCGGGGTGCGCCACTTCGATACCGCCGCCGCCTATCAGCGCGGCCGCAATGAAGAAATGGTCGGCTCCATGATCCAGGAGATGGGCGTCCGGAGCAGCGTCGTCGTCTCGACCAAGGTCTGGCTTCGGGATCAGGTTCGGAGCCCACAGGCGCGGGATCTCTTCCGGCAGTCGTTCGAAAACAGTCTGAAGCGCCTCCGGATGGATCACGTGGACATCTTGTATTATCACCTTGTCGACACCCTCGAGGACCTGAGGGCGGAAGGGCCTCTTCAGGCCCTGGCGGAGCTGAAAAAGGAAGGGCAGGCCCGCTCGATCGGCTTATCAACGCACCGGGCAAGCCTGGTCTTGCCGGAGGCCGCGAGATCGGGGCTTTTCGACGTCGCGTTGGTCGCTTTCAACTACACGATGGCTTCCGACCAGACGCTCTTGGAGACCCTCGATAACGCCGCCCGGTCGGGTCTGGGGATCATCGCCATGAAAACGCAAGCCGGCGGCCTGTCCCGGCCGGATCCG
The DNA here is from genome assembly GCA_964408215.1 of uncultured Eubacteriales bacterium. Taxonomy (GTDB): domain Bacteria; phylum Acidobacteriota; class Aminicenantia; order Aminicenantales; family Saccharicenantaceae; genus RBG-16-66-30. The sequence goes on along the minus strand of CAYOYQ010000106.1, from coordinate 6,591 downwards.
GGATTGCCGAAGGACCTGCCTCCCCACAGCCAGACAGCGCTTCTCAAATGGGCCTTGCAGCACCCGTTCGTCGCCACGGCGATCCCCGGAGCGACCACATACGAGCAGGTGGACCAGAACTTCACCGTGGCGTCCAACCTGGAATACACGGACGAGGAGAAGTCGTTCCTCGCCGACCGGACGTTCTCCGCTCAAGCGCAATTCTGCCGTCAATGCGCCCAGTGCCTCGGCGATTGCCCGCGAGGCGCGGATATTCCCACTCTGATGCGGACGCACATGTACGAGGTCCAGTATTCCAATCGAGAGCTGGCGCGATTGACGCTGTCATCGATGGAACCGGGCCGAGGGCTGGATGCCTGCCGTTCCTGCGAGGAGTGCCGGGTCATGTGCCGCAATAATGTGAATATCGGAATGAAGATCGCCCATCTCAAAACCGTGGAGCCCGTGCTCGCCGGCTAGCGGCAGGAGCCTTTTGAACAGGATCACTCTCATAGCCGTTGTCGGCGGAAATGAGGTCACCAACCCCTTCGTGGTGACAGAAGTCTATGTGAAGCTCAGCGGAACGTGGAAGCTCGCCTCGCTTTCGTTCACCAGGCTGCTGACCTCCTAGCCGCGCGGCCGACCTTGACGTTTTGTGATTACGATCCCCTGCGCAAGAACGCTTTCGCGCCGAGCGCCACCGCGCCCAGCACGAGCGCCCAACCGGCGACAATGCCGCCGGGCGAGTCGTCGGCCTCGGCGTACCGGGCAAGCGCGACGCCGCCCGCGCCGATGACGAGAGCAATGAGCAGCATCGCGATCGTTCTTGTCAGTCTGTCTCTTGCCGGTGAACGCACGCGCCCTCCGTTCGTTGACGTGTCATGCGCCGATTTCCTTTTAGCACAGAGTCTGCGCGACTATCAAATCTTTGGCCTCGGGACCTTGCTGAGGCCGCCCGCCCAGAGTAACATGGTCACGGGAAGGGATCATAAAGGAGAAAGAGATGTTGCCAAACGTGCTCTCAATGAACCGCAAGCAAAGCCGACGGAGTTTTCTCGAGCAATGCGCGAAGTGCGGCGGCGCCTGCTCGGCCCTCCTGGCCTTGAACCGGATCTCGCGAGCGCAGGAGACTGCGCCCGCCCCATCGGGCCGGCAAGAGAAGCCCATCGACTTGGCGGCGCTGGCCTATTGCGGGATCCCGCAGGCCTACTGCGAGACAGGGTGCGAGCTCTTCAAAGCCACCCGCGAGAACGATGTCGAGCTGAAGAAGAAGGTCTATGAGACCTGGGAGATGAAAAGGCAATTCGGGGTGGACTTCGATCCCGACAAGATCATCTGTTACGGCTGCAAGCCGGGAGACAAGCCCCTGAAGGTCGGCATGGCCGAGTGCGAGGTCAGGACCTGCCCCATTGCCCACGGACTCGAATCCTGCGTTCAATGCGGCGGCCTGGCTTCCTGCGGCAAGTCCTTTTGGAAGAAATGGCCCGTCGCCTACGAACAGATCAAGCAGCTGCAGGCCCGCTATAGGACCCAGCCGGGCGCGAAGATCGTTGACATCAAGGCGAAATGAGCCCAAGCACAATGAAAGCGATCGTCTACTCCGAATTCGGCCCCCCCGACGTCCTCCGGCTCGAGGATGTCACCCGGCCCGAGCCGAAGCGCGGCGAGATCCTCGTCCTGGTCCGGGCGACGAGCGTCAACTTCGGGGACATCATAGCCCGGAGCTTTGGGTCCGTCACGCCCCGCGGCTTCCACATGCCGCTGCTCTTTTGGCTCATCGCCAAAATGGACATGGGCTGGAGGAGGCCGAAGATGAGGATCCTGGGGAACGAGTTCGCCGGGGAGGTGGTGGCGGTCGGCCGGGACGTCACGCGCTTCAAGCCCGGCGATCAGGTGTTCGGCTTCCGTCAGCGCTTCGGTGCCTACGCTGAGTACATCTCGCTGAGCGAGAAGGCCCCTGTAGCGCACAAGCCCGCCAACCTGTCCTGGGAAGAGGCCGCGGTCCTTCCCTACGGGGCGATCATGGCCCTGCCGCTCCTGCGCCGGGCGAGGCTCCGGCCGGGGCAGAGGATCCTGATCAACGGGGCCAGCGGCGGGATCGGCGCGGCCGCGGTGCAGATCGCCAAGCACCTCGGGGCCGACGTGACCGCGGTGTGCGGCGGGGCCCGACTGGGCTACGTCCGGGCCCTGGGCGCGGACCGGGCCATCGATTACGCCGAGCAGGACTTCACGAGGAACGGCGAGACGTATGATGTCATCTTCGACATTTTGGGCCTGACGCCCTTTTCGCGGGGCCGGCATTCGCTCGCGCCCCGCGGCGTCCTGCTTTACGCCAGCTTCAAGGCGCGCCATCTCCTGGCGATGCTCAGGACGTCCCTGTCCGGAGGCCGGAAGGCGGTCTGTGCGCTCGCGCCGGGAAGTCTTGAAGATCTGCTCGCGGTCAAAGGGCTGGTCGAGGCGGGTAAGATCAAGGCCATCGTCGACAAGCGCTTCCCCTTGGAACAAGCCGCAGAAGCACACCGCTATGTCGAGACTGGGCAACGCAAGGGGACCGTGGCCATTATCCTGGGCGCGTAACGAGGTTTGCGGCCGGAGCGGCTTGACGTTTGTATGACGGCCTTGCTTTTTAAAGAGCAGATCCTACGGGAGCTTCTCCGGACCGCTCAACCGGGCGTCCAGCCAAGCTCCCTGAAGGCCCCACCGCCGCCGGGGTTCGAGCTCACCGACCGGGCTGACCTTGAGGACCAGGCTCCGTATTCCCGCGATATTGACCCGCACCGGCCTCGGGACGTCGCCCTTCTTCATAGGTCCGCTCCGCATGAGCTCCCGGCCGTCGCCCACGAGGACGAAGATCAGGCGCGCGTCGGCGGGCGCTCCGTCGTCCACTCCCACCGTGGCTGAGAACCTCCGGTAAAGCCCCTTGAGGTCATGGGCAAGCTCCGTTCCGGCCGGAACGGCTACGCCATCCTCGAGGAGCTGGCCGTTGACCCGAATGGGCCGGCCCGTTCTTCGCATTCCTTCCGCCGGCGCGGGCTCGAGCTCCGAAAGAGAGATCTCTTCGGGAAGCAGGGACTTCAGGGCGAATTTCAGTTCCGCGGTCTTGTGCCGTTCCCCGATCGATCCGTCCTGCCAGACGGAGCGGACTTCGAGCGTGTAGGGCCGCTCGGGATCCAATCCCCTAAGGGGGTAGGACGTGTCGGGCGTGTAGCCTGTGAGGGTCCCGTCCACATAGACCTGATACCCCGCGTTGAGATAGTACTGGGCGTTCCATTGGAGATCGACGCCGTCGAGCCCGGCGCGCTCCACGCGGAGGCCTGTCGGGGCCTGGGTCGGATAGACGTAGGAGTCCGCCGGTTCGAAGGTCACTTCCCAATCGACCTCAGTTGTGGCGTCCGCGTCGATCGTCACGGTCGCCCATCCCTGATGGTTCGTCGGGCGCGTGGAAACTCTCCCCGACGAGCCTCGGGCCCTGGCGCTCTTGATGACGAAATTCTTGCCGCGGGGGAAAGCGAAGTGGAGCTCGTAGGGATCGTGCTTGATGATCCGGCTCACGCCCTTGAAAGACAGGCCGTCCGTCCCCGATCCGAGCTCGACGAGATCGACCCAGCCCTGGGTGATATGGCGGCTGGTGGACACGAGCTGGATCCGGTCGGACATGGGAAGGAGAGCGAACACCCGGCAGCTCGTGGGATCGAGCGTCACCGCCATCCCGGCCTCCCAGGCGCCCACGTACTCCCCGCTCCAGAAATCGAAAACATGGACGGGACGATCGCCCGGCAGGCCCAGGGCTTTCCAATTCAGGTCGATCTGTTCTGGGCGGTCCTCCCTGAAGTTGAAGACGCCGACCACGTCATAGCGCCGGCCGAGATGGCTGATCTTGAGGTCCCAGATCCGCTTGGAGCGCTGGGAAGGGAAGAGATCCAGGGGCCGGATATCGACCGCCGGGAACACCCGGCGCAGGATCTCGACCCGGTCCTCCGAAAGATCCATCAAGCGGTCGCTCGAGAGGAGCGCCTGTCCGGTCAATCCCTGGAGGGTCGCCCAGACGCGGGCCTGCTCGAGGGTCAGGGGAGGGCGCACCAGCAGGACATCGGGATCGGCGTACCAGACGACGTTGTGGGTGAAATACCCCTGCATTGTCGCCCGCAGGGCCCCCAGGAACCCGCTCCAGCCGCCGACCACGTCGCCCCCGGTCCGCGAGCCGTTCATGTACCCGGCGCCCTCGAACGGAGTTCCCCAGCAGCCGAGCAGGTAGCGGTCGGGGCCGATCGCCTCGCGGATGGAGGCCAGGGTGGCCCGGTACAGGTCTTCCGGGTCGCCCGGGTTCTTCATGAACTGTCCGGTCCTGCGGTATTCGTTGACCACGACCGGCTGGCCGTCGATCTTGAAATATTCGTATCCCCAGTCGCAGAGCGTGCGGAACAGGTCTTTGAGATAGGCCTGGGTCTCGGGGGTCGAAGGATCGACCAGGAACTTCCCTTCCCATGATTCCGAAGCCGACGTCCCGTCGGGCTTGAAGAGGAAGACGCCGGGGGCGTTCCGCACGACCTCCTCGTTCGATTGCCCGTGCGGGGCCAGCCAGATCCCGGGCGTCAGGCCCAGGGATTTGATCGTCGCGGCCAAGGCGGCCATCCCGCCGGGGAACGCCTTGTCCACGCCCGTCCAGTCGCGGGAGCCGTGCCGGCCCTCCTTGGTCTCCTTCTGCCAGCCGTCGTCGATCTGAACGATCTCCGCGCCGTAGTCCTTGAGATTCTCGGCGATCCACCGGGCGTTCCGAACGACCTCGTCTTCGTTGATGTCCTGGTAATAGTAATACCAGGTGCACAGGCCGGAAGGCGGGAGCGGGAAAACGGACTTGTCCAGCGGGGCGAAATACTCGATCCCCAGCGTGTCCTTGTAGTAACGGGGCATGACCGTCCCGTCGTTGAGGAGCACTTCATCCGTTCGCGGATCATAGGTTCCCTGGGAAAGAGGGGTTTCCACGTCTCCCAGGGTCATGAGGAAGAGATCCGGGGTTCCGCCGTCCTCGACGCGACAGGGGATGGTCGTGGGCCAGGCGCTTGCTTCCGGTTTGGCGGGGGCGCTCTTCCGGGCGCAGGCCGGCCCCAGGACGCACAAAACCAGCGCGGCGAGCCCTAAAAATCTAAGAGGTGATCTCATGGCTTTCCCTCCGTTTCCGTTCAATTGAGCATCTTAGTCCGGCCGACACAGTTTGGCAATGATCCGTCCGCCGCGGGTCCGTTTCACTCCGCGAGTGACCCAAGAACGAGAACGCACCCGGCGACGAGCAAACAGATCGGGACGAGCAGCCGCAGGCTTTTCTGAAGGGTCGCGCCCCGGGCCAGATTGCCGATGGCTTTCGGGACCAGCACGCCGCCCAGCATGGCCCCGGCGAAGATGACGCCGAAGACGCTTCCGAAATTGACCGGGTGCCGGGCATAGACCAGGCCCACGGTCGTTGGGAAACACGGCGCCAGCATCAATCCCGCCGCCGCCGCGAGGAGCGGGAGGCGCGAGGCCTTCTTCGCCGCGGACATCGCCACGATGACGCCCGCCGCAACCAGCATGACGCCGGCCACGATCCAGCTGCCGTAGCGCGTGACGTTCGGGATTTGGCTTGCGATCAGGCGTCCGGCCATCATGGCGATGGCGAAATACGAGAGCATCCTCTGGGCCGCGGCGTCGACCGCGCCCTCGTCGCGGCCGGGGCGGTCCCGGCCGAGCATTTCTTTGGCGTAGGGGGTGAGCCAATTGCAGAAAGACGTCTCGATGCTGCTGTAGAAGAGGAGCACGGCCGCTCCGAGCAAGACCACCGGCTGGGCGAGAAGCGATGCGGCTTCCGAGAGGCTGAAGCCGGCCGCGGCCTTCGGGTAGGTCGCTAGTATCGCCGGCACGACGGGAATAAGGATGAGCAGGCCGAGGAGTGAGACCGCCGCCGGATAGGCTGTCTTTCTGAAGAGGAAGCTGACGAGGAGGGGCGTCAGGAAAAGGCCCAGGCCGAAGAAGACGTTGCCGAGGTTGCTCGCCGCAGCCGGGTCCTGCCCGCCGAAAAGGACGACCGGGATGAGCGTATTGCCGGCAGTGTTCAGAGCCATGGCCCCGAACCCCAGGCCGACGCAGCAGAGAACGGCCGAGGCGAAGGTTTTGGCTCGGGCCAGGAGAAGGATGCCCAGGGCCGCGGCCGCGAAGCCGAAGACCGCGACCGGGCCGTAGCCGACCTTGTCCGTCACAACGCCGACGAGGAGCGAAACGACGAGACAGGTGAACATGAAGGCGGAGATCAGGGTCCCGAACCGCCCCCGGTCGATGGCGAGTCTCGGCATCAGCTTGACACTGATCGAGCCGAGGAGGGAGAAGCAGAGGCCCAGTCCGAAGACGCACGACAGGGCGACCAGCGCGGTCATGACTTCCTCCCATACAAGATGACGGGTCTGGCCATTCTCCCTCTCCCTTCTTGGCCTCCAGTTTTGCCCAAATCCCGGCCGGAATCAATCCCTGCCGCTTTGACCAGGGAGGCGATATCAGGGCAGCGGGGCCGCTTGGTCAGGACGAGGAGATCACGAGATGATGAACCGGGTTCGGAACGATCCGGACTTGGAGTAGGGGTGGAAC
>CAYOYQ010000105.1:4926-10098 GCA_964408215.1 uncultured Eubacteriales bacterium | reverse complement strand
GGGCCGGCCTTCCAGGATCTGCCGGCCCAGGGTGTCCCGGGCCTGGTAGCCGACGAACAGGAGGGTCGATTCGGGCCGGGCGATGTTCTGGGCGATGTGGTGCTTGATCCGGCCGCCCGTGACCATGCCCGAGCCGGCCATGATGACCGCCGGGCCGGCGGCCGTATTGATGGCCTTCGACTCCTCCGGGGTGCGGACGATGGTCAGCCCGGGGAACCGGAACGGGTTCCGGCCGGAGCGGAAGAGGGCCCGGGCCTCGTCGTCGAGGAACTCGTCGTGGCGCTCGAAGGCCTGGGTCACTTCCCGGGCCATGGGGCTGTCGAGATAGACGGGCACGGGCGGGATGGCCCTGGCATGGGCGAGCCGGCTCAGGTGGTACATCAGGTCCTGGGCCCGCTCGATGGCGAACGTGGGGATGACGACGTTGCCGCCGGCGGCGGCCGTCTCCCGGATGACCTGGCCGAGCAGGTCGCCGACCCGGCCGGGGTCCTCGTGGTCTCTGTCGCCGTAGGTCGATTCCATGACGACATAATCCGCGCTCTCGAAAAGCGTCGGGTCGCGAACGAACGGCATGTCCCGTTGGCCGATGTCGCCCGAGAAGACGATCGTCCGGGCCGCCCCGTTCCGCCGCTCGGTGACCTCGATCATGGCCGAGCCGAGGATGTGGCCGGCGTCGAGGAAACGGACCGAGACGGTGTCGCCGAGCTGGGCCGGCGCATCGTAATCGATGTCCTCGACGAGGGGGATGGCCCTCTGGACGTCCTCGACCGTGTAGAGCGGAACGACCGGACGCGGCGGGAAGCGGCCCTCTTTCTGATGCCGCTTCTTCTTGAAAGCCGCGTCCTCCTCCTGGATCTCGGCGGCGTCCATGAGGGCGATCGAGAGGATGTCGCCGGTCGCCGCGGTGGTCAGGATGGTGCCGGAGAACCCGTCGCGGACGACCTTGGGGATGAGGCCCGAATGGTCGAGATGGGCGTGCGTCAACAGGATGAAATCGAGCTCGTCCGCCCGGACAGGAAGGGGGTCCCAATTGCGCTCGAGGAAGGCCCGCTCCTGATAGAGCCCGCAGTCGACGAGGACCTTCAGGCCGTTGATGTCGAGCGCGTAGCAGGACCCCGTGACCTGGCGGGCGGCGCCGAGGAAGGCCAGCTTCATGGCGCCTCTCAATACGGGTGGGCCCGGTAGTATTCCGCCTGGGCGGCCACGAACACGGTCCGCATCCAGAGGCGGAAGAGGACATAGAGCTGCGTCCAGACCAGGCCGGCCACGACCCCGGCGACGCCCGGGGCGGCGAAACGTCCGAAAACGACATAAAAGACAATTGTGCCGGCCAGGGTCAGGACGACGAGCAGAAGATAGATCGCCCAGGCCCTGAAAAAGCGCGCGCCCAAAAACCGGACGGCGTGGCGGAGGGCCCTCAGGACGCTCCTTTCCCCGTCGGAGACGACCGCGATGCGGGCGTAGTCGACGATCATGCGGACGATGCTGAGGAGGAGGAGAGCGATGAGGAGGTGAAGGTTCGAGAGGATGAGAGGCAGCCACTCGGTCCAGGCGTTCTCCATGAGCGGGCGGATGAGGGCCGAGAGGAGGTTGAGGACGAGGCCGAACGTGAGGACCCAGAAGACGAGCGAGAGGAGGAAGATGCGGACGTATCTCCAGAAATAGCGGCCGCTGTCCGCGAAGAACGGCTCAAGCTTGGATGCCCCCTCCCGGTCGAGGAGCCGGCCGACGACCCCGCCGTTGAGGAAGATGTTGAGGACGAGGCAAAGGACGCCGACGACCAGGACCCCGCCGAGGAGGGGCATCAGGGCCTCCCCGTATTTGAGGACGGCCTCCCCGATCCACATGGCATCCATGGGGCGGACGTTCGAGCCGACGAGCGAAGGCCCGAGCTCCTGCTGGACGATGAGAAGGAGCGGCACGGCGGCCGCGACGGTGAAGAGGACGTTGAGGACGTAGAGGACGGCGACGATCCGGGGCTTGCGGAACGCCGTGCCCACGCCCTTGGCGATGGCTGTGAGAACGCTCATGGGACCCTCCTCAGCTCCACGACCCGACGAAATGGAAAAACAGTTGGACGGTGAACAAGGCCTGGCTCATGAGCTTGATGACGTTGCGCTTCAGGCCGTCGACGGTCCGGCTGTTGTTGGCCAGGTTGGCGTCGACGAGCCAGATCCCTTGCGGATCGATCTGGGCGCTCTCGGCCTTGACCGGCGTGATGAACTCCAGGCGGGCCCAGCGCGCCTGGCCGTCCCAGGCGCGGGTCTCGGTCGAGCCATCCTTGAAGCGGACCAGGACCTGGACCTTGGCGTCTCCGCCGAGCTGGACCTCTCCGTAGCGCCTCAGCACGACCGTCGTCCGATAGGACCGCGCGGCGCCCGGCGCCTTGTCCGCAGCGGCCTCGAGCTCCTCGGCCTTCTTGCGGGTCACCTCCTCGCGGGCCCCGTTCCTGTCGTAGACGCCCCGGCGCGCCGCCGGCACCTCCGCCGAAGAGACCGCGCCGACGCCGTAGTCGAACGTCTCGGTGCCCTCGAGGAGCTCGCCGAAGAGCCAGGTCATGTCCTGGCCGGAGATCTCGTTGACGACGCCGAGGAAATCGGCCTTCGTCGGGTGCTTGAACCGGAAGCGCATGTGGTAGGTCCTCATGATCCGGGCCCAGGCCGTCTCCCCAAGATAGCCCTCGAGGGTCCGCAGGACCGTCGCCGCGCGCATGTAGACGTTGGCGCCGTAGCTCCCCCGGTTATAGAACTTCCAGGACCAGGCCGTGACCGGGTCGTAGCGGACCGTGTTGATGGCCGCGACGCGGTCGGTCTCGAAATCGAAGATCTTAGGCACGCGGAGGAACCAGTCGAGAGATAAGCCCTTGAAAACGAACGAGACGGCACCGGGCCCGTAGGCCTTGGCCAGGACCTGGCCGGTCGAATAGGTGTTGAAGCCCTCGTCGAGCCAGGCCGCTTCGAATTCGTTGTTGGCGGCCAGGCCGTACCAGTAGCCGTGACCGAACTCGTGGATGATGACGCCCTCGGGGGAAAGTTGGTTCTTGCTCGGCAAGAGCCGTGTTCCCGCGGTGAAGAGCGTGGGATATTCCATGCCCCCACTCCCCGTCCGGAACGGCGGGTCGACCATGGTCACGGTCTCGTAGGGATAGGGCCCGTACCAGAGGCCATAATATTTCAGGGCCATCCGGAGGGCCTTGAAGTGGCGTTCGATCTGGCCCTTGTGCTCGGGCGCGATGAGCAGGATCATCTTGACATTGGGCAGCCGGACCTCCTCGAGAGGCAGGCCGAGGAGATCGGCGGTCTCCTGGTATTCCTGGGCCGTCACGTCCCTGTCGGCGATGAAATCCCGTTCGATCCGGAGGTAGCGGGGATCGGCCATCCAGGCGAAATCGTGGACCATGGCCTGGCTGAAGGTCCAGGTCGTCGTTTTGACCGACTCGTCGTCGCTCCGGGAGACGAGCTTGCCGGACGAGCCGACGACGAAGCCCTTGGGCACGGTGATGTGGACGACGAAGTCGGCGAAGTCGGCGAAGAACTCGGAATTCATGTGGTAGGCGTGGCAGTTCCAGCCCTTGCCTTCCTCGTAGACGCCGGGCTTGGGGAACCACTGGCCGATGAAGAAGGAGTCCTTGTAATAGCCCGAGCGGGCCACGGTCCGGGGGACCTTGCTCCGGAACTCGAGCCGGAGGTGGACGCTCTCGCCGGGCTGGACGGGCGTCGGGAGGAGGATGCGGGCGACGGTTTCGTCGCCGGCCGTCTCGGGGCCGTCGGGGAGGACGAATTGGAGGCCGGGCTTGAGGTCGGAGCCGTCGGCGAGGCGGATATCGGTGATGTCGATCCAGCCCCATTCGCCGTCGTCGGGGGCATCGCCGGTCCGGAACATCGTTTCGGCCAGGGACTCACGCAAAAAGACGCTGTCCTCGTTCTTGAAGGCGTTCCAATAGAGGTGAAGGAGCATGTCGGGGACGACGTCCCGGGTGGGGTTCGTCCAGACGATCTCCTCCTTGCCGAGGAGCATCTTGCCGGCCGCGTCGAGCTCGACCCAGATCTCGTAGCGCAGGCCGGGCCCGCCCGGGGTCGCGGGGGGCTCCTGGGCCGCCAGGAAAGGCGCCGCGGCCAGGAGGACGAGCGAGGCGCCGACGATCGCGGAAGCGAATATGCGGACGTTCATGAATCCCCCTTTCGGGTCCATGGGATCAGCCCTTCAGCCACTCTTCCCAGGCGCCGCGCCGGGGATAGTGGATGAAGATGAGGACGAGTGAGACGGCGAAGAGCCTATAGAAATCCGCGGCGCCGCCGCGGATAAGGAAAAGGACGAGGCCGAGCAGGGCCGGGACCTCGCCGAGGACCACGGTCAGGAACGACGCCCTCTGAAGCCGCAGAAGCGCCGTCGCGGCGTCCTCCCCCGCCCGGCGATTGAACAGGCGCGGCCGGAGGAGAAGGATGAGGAGGATCGCCGCCGCCCCGGCCCCGTAGACCGCGTAGCGGAGGGGCTGCAGGTCGCCGATCGAGGCGAAGCCGCGGAAGGGCTTGAGGGTCGCCTTCAGGATCTCGACCAAGGCCAGGTAAAGGAACAGGCTGGCCACGACCGCCGCGGAAACCCACGTCGCCGGCTTGAGGGCGCGCCCGATCGCATCCTGAGGGTTCATGTCGGCCTCCCCGAACGGCCCCGTAAGGCGCGACCGCTCCCCGCGATTATATGGGATATCGGGGTTTCATGGGAAGGTCTTTCGATATCTACCGGTGATCCGCCGGCCGGCGGCCGAGCTCAATCGACGTAGAGCAGGAAGCCCTTGAGATAGGCCGTCTCGGGATGGTAGATGTTGACGGGGTGATCGAAGGCCTGGCGGTGCTTCTGGAGGATGCGGACCCGCCTCCCCGCTTCGTGGGCGGCCTGGAAGACCACCTGCTGGAAAAGCGTGTCGTCGACGAAGTGGGAGCAGGAGAAGGTCAGCACCAGGCCGGGGGTCCGGATCCTCTGGAAGGCCAGGCGGTTGATGTCCTTGTAGCCCCGGCAGGCCGCCACGACGTCGGCCCGCTTTTTGGCGAAGGCCGGCGGGTCGAGGATGATGTAATCATGGTCGAGGGCCGGTTCGCGGAGGAACTCGAAGACGTCGGCCGTGAAGAAAAGGCCGGCGTCCGAAGCGAGACCGTTGAGCTCGAAGTTCTCCTG
>CAYOYQ010000105.1:0-4916 GCA_964408215.1 uncultured Eubacteriales bacterium | reverse complement strand
GCCTCCTCCGAAGAGTCGACCGAGTCCGCCCGGACGGCGCCGCCGAGAAGAGCTGACACCGAGAACGAGCCCGTATAGGAAAACGTGTTCAGGACCCGGCGCCCGGACGCCGTCTCCCGGACGAGCCGCCGGGATTCGCGCTGGTCGAGATAGAATCCCGTCTTCTGCCCGGCGGCCAGGCCGACCCAGAACGGTACTCCGGCCTCGAGGATGCGGACGCGATCGACCGGCTCGCCGAAAAGCGCGGCCCCGAAAGGCTCCAAACCTTCTTCTCGCCGGGCCGGCAGGTCGGACCTCTCGAGGATGGCCCGCGGCCTCAGGGCCCCCTGCAGGACCTCGAGAATAAGCGGCTTGAGCTTCTCCATGCCCAGCGTCGCGATCTGGAGAACGAGGACGTCGTCATAAAGGTCGGCGATGAGCCCCGGGAGGCCATCGCCCTCGGCGTTGACCAGCCGGCGGGCGTTCGTCGACGCGGGATCGAAAAACGCCTTCCGCAAGGCCAGGGCCCGCTCGAGGCTGGAACGCACGGCCGCTTCCGGATGCTCCGCTCCGAAGGAGACCATCCGTCCGATGATGGCGCTCTTGCGATTGAAGTAGGCGTGACCCAGGAGCTCGCCGCCGGCGCTGCGCACCGCGAGGACCGCTCCGTCGTCGAAATCGGGCAGATCGCGGACAGCTCCGGAAAAGATCCAGTGATGCCTGTTCTTGACCGCCTTGTCGCGGCCCGGCTTGAGGACGACGGCGTTCACGCGGCCCCCCCCTTCTTCTCCCGGTCCCGGGAGGCCCCGCGGGCGAGCATCCGGACGACCGGCCGGTCCGGCTTGGAGAACAGGGATTCATCCATTTCTTCCGGGGGGAGCCAGCGGATCTCGTCGTGGTCGGTCAGGCGGAGATCGCCGCCGAGAAGATCGGCCCGATAGACGACCAGCTCGAAGCTCGCGAAGGATCCGGTGAAAGGCACCGAGCATAGGAATTCGCCGACCGTGGCCTCGACGCCCAGCTCTTCCTCGAGCTCTCGCTTCAGGCCGGACTCGGGCGTTTCTCCGACTTCGAGCTTGCCGCCGGGGAACTCCCAGAGGCCCTCGGCCACGAGCCCCGGCTTCCGCCGGGCGCACAGGACCTTTCCGTTCCGCTCGATGACCGCCGCCGTCACCTTCGTTGCTTTAATGACTTTCATGTCCCGGCTATTCCGCCTCATCTTAGTCCAGCCCCGGTTCTATGACAAGCATGGGCCCTGCGAGAAGGCGTGAAGTTTCACCGCAGTGAACGGAGAGGATCCCCGAGACCCCTCCGCGGCCGGAGAGAGGGAATTGCAGCAAGGCCGATGAGTGACCGGTGGCGGGACTTATGCTAGAATGACGGGACCATGAAAGTCGCATTCCTCGCCTCCGAAGTCATCCCCTACGCCAAAACCGGCGGCCTGGCCGACGTGGCCGGGGCCCTGCCTAAGTTCCTTGCCCGCCAGGGGGCCGAAGTCCGGGTCTTCATGCCCCTCTACCGGGACGTCCGGAAGAAGAACCTGCCGCTCGAGCCGGTCCTCGACAAGGCCGGGCTTTCGGTGGGCGGCGCGGCCCTGCCCTATTCCGTCTTCGCCCACCGGGCCGCCGGCGTGACCACGTTCTTCATCGACCGCCCCGAGTTCTACGACCGGGACCAACTCTACGGCACCCCGGCCGGCGACTTTCCCGACAACGCCGAGCGCTTCTCCTTTTTCTCCCTGGCCTCCCTCGAGACCATGAAGTCCCTGGGGTTCCGGCCAGATATCATCCACGCCCACGATTGGCAGGCGGCGGCCGTCTTCGCCTATCTCAGGTTCGTCTTTGCCAACGACGTCTTTTTCGCCCGGACCCGGTCGGTCTTCACCATTCACAACATGGCCTACCAGGGGCTGTTCGAGAAGGACGTCCTCGCGGCCATCGGCCTCCCGGACGCCCTGTTCAACATGAACGACCTCGAGTTCTACGGCCAGGTCAACATCCTCAAGGCCGGCATCCTCTATTCGTCGGCGGTGACGACGGTGAGCCCGCGGTACAGCCGTGAGATCCAGACGCCCGAGTTCGGCTGCGGCCTCGACGGCCTCCTGCGCAGCCGGGCCGGCGTCCTCCACGGCATCCTCAACGGCGTCGATTACCGCGACTGGGACCCGGCCACAGACCGCCTCATCCCCCGCAACTTCCGCCCGGACGACCTTGCCGGCAAAGCGGCCTGCCGGGAGGAGCTGGGCCGGATCTTCGGCCTGACCCTGCCGCAGGGACGCCCCCTGGCGGGCATGGTCACGCGATTGGCCGCCCAGAAGGGCCTCGACATCGTCTGCGAGGCGCTCGAGTCGCTCTTCGACCTGGACCTCTCGCTCGTCATCCTGGGGACCGGTGACCAGAAGATCCAGGACTTCCTCCTGGCCGCCCAGAAGAAGCACGCCCCCCGGTTCGGTCTGAAGATCGCCTTCGATGAGCGGATCGCCCACACGATCTACGCCGGATGCGACATGTTCCTCATCCCCTCGCGTTATGAGCCCTGCGGCCTGACCCAGATGTACGCGATGAAGTACGGGACCGTCCCGGTCGTCCGGGCCACCGGCGGCCTCGACGATAGCGTCGAGGCGTTCGACCCCGGGGCCGGAACGGGCAACGGGTTCAAGTTCGCCGAAGCGGCCCCCGGGCCGCTCCTCGAGGCCACGTCCCAGTGCATAAAGGCGTTCGGCCGGCCGAAGGATTGGCGGGCCCTTGTCCGGAACGCCATGGCCGCCGACTTCTCGTGGGAGCGCTCTGCCGCGACCTATCTCGCCCTCTATGAGATGGTCGCCTCGTCCTGATTCAGTCCGGTTTATTAGGTACTTCTCCCATTCCCGGGATAGCCTCTCGAGGCGGCGAGGGAATTCGCCTCGACGATCCCCGTAGCGGAAGGGGGGACCCGAGCATCGGGGGGAACCGCCGGGACTGGTTCCCGGGGGTCCGGGGAGCTAGAGGCGATTCCCGAGCAAAGCAGCAGAGAGGAACTTCCCCCGGAAAATTCAGGCTACGGCTCACGGAGGAACTGGGCCGCGGTCTCCGGCGGCACTGGATTGATATAGAACCCCGTCCCCCACTCGAACCCGGCGACCTTGGTCAGCTTGGGGATGATCTCCATGTGCCAGTGCGATTTCAGGTGGATGTCCGGCCAGCCCTTGAGGGAGAGAGCCGGATTGGGGGCCTGATGCAGGACCATGTTGTACGGCGGGTCGCCGACGGTGTCCTTGAGCCGGAGCAAGACCCTCTTGAGGATCTCCGCCAGGGCCGGCAGCTCGTCCTCCCGGACGTCGGCGAAAAAGGCCGAGTGACGTTTCGGGAAGAGGGCCATCTCGAACGGGAATCGGGAGGCGTAGGGCAAGACGACCGTGAAGTGGGCGTTCTTGGCGATGACCCTCGTCCCCACCGTCTCCTCTTCCCCGAGGATACGGCAGAACCCGCACTCCTTGAAGGTCCGGAAGAGCCGGTCGGCGCCGTAGATCTCCTCCTTCACCCGTTTCGGGATGATCGGCGTCGCCACGATCTGGGAGTGGGGATGGCTCAGCGAGGCACCGGCCTCCTTGCCCTTGTTCTTGAAGATCTGGACGTACTGATAATGCAGGTCTTTTTCGATCGCCTTGATCCGCAGCTGGAAGACCTCGAGCACGTCGCGGATGTGGGCCACGGGCAGGTCCGCGAGCTCCAGGGCGTGGTCGGGGTTCTCGATGATGACCTCGTGGACGCCGCGGCCTTCCATCGACTGGAAGATCCCCTGCGTCGCCCGCGGCGGCGGCGGCCCGGGCGTGAGGGCCGGGAACTTGTTGGGCACGACCCGGACCGCCCAGCCCGGGGTGTCCGGGGCCGTGCCGGCCTGCCGGAGGGCGAAGACCTCCGGCGGCGTCTTGGCCTCGTTGCCCTCGCAGAAGGGGCAGAACCCGGCCGGCTCGGGAACGGCCCCGCCGGCGGCCGGCCGGAAATCGTCGGGCCGCTTGCTGCGCTCGGTGGCGATGATGACCCATCGCCCGCTGATCAGGTCTTTTCTGAGTTCGGACATCATTCACCTAGCAGGCTCTTGATCCGTTCTTTGAGCTCGTCGAGCGAGGAGGACTTGACGACGTAGGCGTCGGCCGCCCAGGTCATGAAGTCCTCCTTGTAGCTCTGGTAGGCCGAGTTGATGATGATGGGGATGTCCTTGCGCAGCCCCATGATCTCGGTGATGAGCTCGATGCCGTTCTTGCCGGGCATGCGGATGTCGGTGACGATGAGGTCGAACTCCTTCTCCCGGAGCACGGCCAGGGCCGCGTCGGCGTCCATCACGGCCGTGACGTCGTAGCCTTCCCGGCTCAGCTCCTCTTCGTAGAGGAGGCAGAGGGGCTTCTCGTCCTCGACGATCAGGATCTTCTTTTTCATGGCGTCGACTCCCTTTCGCGGCTGATGAAGATCAGCTTGAAGATGGCTCCCCGGCCGACGCGGCTGAGGACCTCGATCTTGCCGCCGCACGTGTCCATGACCCGCTTGATGAACGGCAGGCCCAGGCCCATGCCCTTGTCCTTGGTCGTGAAGAAGGGCTGGAAGAGCTGGGCCTTGGAGGGGTTGGTCAGGCCCCGGCCCGTGTCGCGGACGGACAGCACGAACGACGTCGGGTTCTTGCGGTAGCCCCGGACGGAGATCGTTCCGCCCGGCGGCGTGGCGTCGAACGCGTTGTCGAGCAGGTTCCGCAGGACCTCGCCGAAGGAGGTCGGGTCGCAGAGGATCTCCGGCAGGCAGGGGTCGAGCTTGACGTTCAACGCGTAGCTCTTGGCCCGGGTCTGGACCTGGGGGCTGCCGAGGACCGCCCCGATCGCCGGCCCCGGGTCGAAGTAGACGGGCTCCTTGAGGCTGACCTTCAGGGAATGGCCCATCTGGTAGATGATGTCCTCGAGGCGGCGGATC
>CAYOYQ010000104.1:1083-10298 GCA_964408215.1 uncultured Eubacteriales bacterium | reverse complement strand
AGACGGTCGCGAGCTTCTTCTTCCGCCAGTGGTCGATGAGGTGGTTCGAGGCGATCTTGAACAGCCAGGTGCTGAACTTGTAGGCCGGGCTGTAGGACTTGAGCGAACAGTAGACCTTGAGAAAGACCTCTTGGGCGAAATCGAGGGCCGCTTCGCGCTCCCCGGTCATGCGGCCGAGGTAGCTCGTGAGCGGCTGCTCGTATCTGCGGACGATCATTTCGAACGCCTTGCGGTCTCCTTTGAGGGCGCGGTTGACTAACTGGCAGTCGTCGTCGGTCATCGAGAGAGCATCCTGCCCTCGCTTCTTCATACGGGACCCCGCCCTAAAGGTTTTGCCCCAGGCGCTTGACGGCGGCGACGTCGTCGATGACCTCGGTGCCGGGGGGGGCCTTGAGGGTGAAGGTCCCGGGGGCCAGCCGGACGCCGGTCCGGACCCGGCTGAAGACGAACTCGCGCTTGGCCCCGGCCCACTCGAGGAAGATGGCCCGGCGGAGGAGCCAGGTCGCCTCGTCGATCTCGAGCAGGACGTGGGAGAAATCGCCCTCGGTCTTGGGGGTCAGCCGGACCTGGCGGACGCGCTTCGCGTCGGTCGGGAAGGGGTTGGACTCGACGGTGAAGGTGTCCCGGTAGGAGGTCAGGCCGAGGAGGATGCCGAAGATGTCGGTCCGGAGGGCCTCCTCGGCGACGGGGCTACGGGTGAGCTGCTTCTCCTCGGGGAGATACATCTCGAGGACGCCGTCCTTGTACAGAAAGACCTTGTTCTGGGGCGAGTGGTATTCCCAGCGCATCCGGGCTGGCCTCTCGAGGAAGAGCTGGCCCTTCTCGCGCAGGGGTTCGGAGACCGACATCGAGTAGTGGAGCTGCTCGAAGTCGGCGCGGAGGGTGGTCACGGCCTTGAGGGCCTTCTCCAGGTTGGCCACCGCTTCTTCCGGGGGGACGGCGCTCGTCTGGGCCGCCAGGGCCCCGGCGAGCAGGGCCATCCCCAGGAAGGCGGCGGGCAAGTGCTTCATGCGGCGTATTATAGCATTTTTAGTGTATACTGCGCCGCGTGAAAGCCGCCTTCCTCCTGGCCGCCCTGGCCTACGCGGCCGTCCTCTGGGCCGCGGGCCTGGGGCGCTCCCGCCTCGGGGCCGGGCTCGAATCGTTCTTCCTGGCCTCGCGGGCCCTCGGCCCGGGCCGGGTGGCCTTCTCCCTTTGCGCCTCGTGGATCGGGGCCGCCTCGCTCCTCGTCTCCACGGACGAGGCCTCGCGCGAAGGCCTGAGCGCCGCCTGGATCATCGGCGTGCCGGCCGTAGCCACCCTGCTCGTCCTGCTCGCCCTCGTCGGGCCCATCCGTGACGCCTCCGGCCGGACCCTGTCCGAGCTCATGCGCGACCGCTACGGCCGGGCCGCCGGGACGGCGACGACGGTCCTCATCGTCTGGTACATGACGACCCTCGCCGCCTCCCAGCTCGTCGCCGCCGGGCCCTTCATGAGCGCCTTCCTGGGAACTAAGCCCGCGGCCGGCATGGCCGCGGCCGCGGCCGTGGTCACGATCTATGCCGCGGCGGGCGGGCTCCAGGCCGTGGCCCGCACCCATGTCGTCCAGTTCGCCCTGCTCCTCGCCGGGGTCGCCGGCCTGGCCGCTCACCTGGCCGATCGCGTTCCGTGGAGCGCCGTCGAGGCCGCCGCCGCCCGGCTCGGCAAGACGTCCTATTTCGACATCCTGGCCGGCGCGGACCGGACGCTCCTCATCGCCGCCTCGTTCGTTCTGGCTTGGACCATCTCGCCGATCGCCTGGCAAAGGATGCAGGCGGCCCGGAGCGTGGTCGCGGCCCGCCGGGGCCTGGCCGCCGCGGCGCTCCTTCTCGGGCTCTTCTATGCCGGCATCGTCGCCGTCGGCCTGCTCTTCCTGCCGCTCTTCCCGGAGGGCGCAAGCGGCGTCCCGCTGGTCACCCGCTTCGCCTCGTCCCGGGCCGGCCCGCTCCTCGGCGGCCTGGTCTTCGCGACCGTGCTCGCGGCCATCCTGTCGACGACCGACGCCGCCCTGAACGCCGGCGCCTTCACCCTGACCAAGGACCTTCTCGGCCGCGGGGCCGGCGGGACCGGCGCCCCGGACCGGCGCGCCCTCGGCCTGGCCCGGGCCGTGAGCGTCGGCCTCGCGGCCGCCGCGCTCCTCATCGCCCTCCGGCTCGGCGACATCCTGAAGACCCTCGGCCTCGCTTCGACGATCATGGCCGAAGGCCTCCTCGTGCCGGGGCTGGCCGCGCTGTTCCTCAAGAAGCGGGCCCCTCTGGCCGGGCTCCTGAGCTTGGCCCTCGGCGGCGGTTACGCCCTCCTCTCGTTCCTCGGCGACTCGGGACTCCGTGTCCTGGCCCTGCCGCCGTGGCCGAAGTCCCTGCCTCTGGGCGTCGGCCTGGGCGCCGCGGGATTCTTGCTGGGCCTCGTCCTCAACTTGACATTTCCGGCCAAATCGTTAAAAAGGTAAGGGCACGGAGGGAAAATATGAAAAAGACCTTATGCCTCTTTGTCTTCGCCGCCCTGCTGGCCCTGCCCGCGTTCTCCCAGAGCGCGGCCGAGCACATCCAGGCCGGCGACCAGGCCTACGCGGCCTTCGACGACGCGGCGGCCCTCAAGCATTATCAGGAGGCCCTCGCCCTCGAGCCGACCAACTACGAGGCGCTGTGGAAGGCCTCGCGGGCCCTGGTCGACATCGCCGACGTCATCCCGGCGACCGACAAGGACACCAAAGCGAAGCAGATGAAGGGGTACAGCGAGGCCATGATGCTGGCCCGCAAGGCGGTCGCGGTCAATCCGAACGACACATGGGGCCATTTCATGATCGCGGCGGCCAACGGCAAGCGCCTGCTGCTTCTCGGCAAGAAGGAGCAGATCGACAATTCGAAGGCCGTCCGGGCCGAGATCGACAAGGCCCTCGAGCTCGACCCCGCGAACCACCTGGCCTGGCACGCCCTCGGCCGGTGGCACCGCCGCATGGCCGAGATCGGCGGGGTCAAGCGCGCCCTCGGCAGCCTGATCTACGGCTCCATCCCCAAGGGGTCCTTCGAGGAATCCGAGAAGGCCCTGCGGAAGGCCATCGAGCTCCACCCCGAATACGCCAACCATTATCTCGAGCTCGGCCGGACGCTCGCCGCCCTCAAGCGGGCCGACGAGGCGGCCCAGGCGTTCGAGAAGTGCATCGACCTGCCCAAGACGACGTCGAAGGACGACGTGGTCAAGGCCGAGGCCAAGACGGAGCTCGACGCGCTCAAGACGAAAAAGAAATAGGCCCGCGGCCGGCGGCTATTCGGAAAAGACCTGGGCGGTGAAGACGTCGATCTTCGCCCCCTTCTTCCAGGCGTCCGGCGGGAGCCCCGCCTTCAGGCAGCCGTGGTTGAGGTAGGTCACGCGGTCCCAGCCGTGCTCGACCGGCACCTGCGGCAGGAGCAGCCCCCGGTGGTAGCCCTTCGAGACGATGATGCCGTGCGCGCCGACCCGGACCTCGGCGGGGTCCTTGGCCGGGGCGGGCAGGCCCAGGACGGAGATCTCGATCTTGAGGTCATTCAGCTCGCCGGCGGAGACGGGCTCGAACCGGGTGTCCTGGGTGGCCGCGGCGACGGCCATCTCGATGATCGTCTCGTCGAGCGGCTTCACCGGCAGGGGATAGCCGATGCAGCCGCGGAGCTCCCCATCCAGGGTGAGCGTGACGAAGGCCCCCCGGTTCTCCTTGAGCGTGCCGGACGCGATGGGCGACGGGAGATATTCGCCCGTCCGGTAATAGTGCTCGAGCGCCTGGCGGGCGAGCTTCAGGTAGGCGCGCTGTTCAGCCTCGGTCAAGGACCCGCTCATGGGCCTTCTCCTTCACCGCCGGGGCGAGCGCGATCGGCGCGAGAAAGAACTTCCGCTCGAACTCGACCACGGCCGGCCGGAGGCGCAGAGCCTTGGGCGTCCCGGCGAGCTCGAGCAGGACCTTGCCGTACCAGGCCGGCCCGCACGCGGCCTTGCGGAACGCGGCCCCCGGACGCACGGCGACGAGCCCGACCGTCCGGGCCGGCCAGACGAGGTCGAGCCCGGCCAGCAAGTCCTCGTCCGGGACCGTCCCGGGGGCTCCGGCGGGCAGGACCTTTTCGACGATGATCCGGGCCCCGCGCTTGTGCCCGACGAGAACACCCCACAGTCCCGGCCCGGGCTTGAAGGCCCGCAGGGCCCGGAGCTCCCGTTCGGCTTCCGGCGTGATCAGGACGTCCACGACCGGATTATAGCAGAATTGACTCCCCGCGGCGTTGGCATTAAGATGACGGCGGGGTCGGGCATGAAGCATGAGCTCGTCGTCGTCGGAGCCCTCGAGACCAACTGCTACCTCGTCTACTGCGAAGAGACCCGCGAGTGCGCCGTCATCGATCCCGGTGCCGATCCGGAGAAGATCGTTTCGACGATCGCCGACCTGGAGCTCAGGCCCGTCGCCGTCCTCAACACCCACGGCCACGTGGACCATGTCGGGGCCAACGTCGACATCGTCCAGAAATACCGCGCGCCGCTCATGATCCACGCCGCCGACAAGGACCTGCTCCAGGTCTCCGACTTCATCGAGCTCAGCCTGCTCCTCGGGGCCAAGAACTCGCCGGCCCCGGACCGCTTCCTGGCCGAGGGCGACGCGATCGCGGTCGGCCGCAAATCGCTCCGGGTCATCCACATCCCCGGCCACACGCCCGGGAGCGTCGGCTTCGTCCACGGCGGGGCGCTCTTCTCGGGCGACACCCTCTTCTGCGGCGGCGTCGGCCGGACGGACCTCCCCGGCGGCTCCTGGAAAGACCTCGAGCGCTCGATCCGGGACCGCATCCTCAGCCTGCCCGAAGAAACGGTCGTCCTGCCCGGCCACGGCCCGTGCACGACGGTCGGGCAGGAGCGCGGCGCCAACCCCTTCCTGACATGACGCGCCCCGCCTCGTCCGCCGAGGAGCCCCTGCGCCTTTTCCTCGAGTACCTCTCCGTCGAAAAGGGCCTCTCGCCGAACAGCGTCGCCGCCTACGGGCGCGACGTCCGCAAGCTCGCGGATTTCCTTGAGGCCGGCCGGGTCCCGCTGGCCCGGGTCGACGAGGAGACGCTCGTCGCCTTCATTCACCGGGAGAGCGCGGCCGGGCTCGCCGCGCGCTCGCGGGCCCGGCTCGTCTCGGCCCTGCGCTCGTTCTTCAGGTTCTCGGTCCTCAGCGGCTTCCTTCTCAAGGACCCGTCGTCGCGGCTGACGACCCCGTCGACCTGGCTCGCCCTGCCCAAGTTCCTGACCGTCCCCGAGGTCGAGTCGCTCCTCGCGGCGCCCGACCTCTCCAAGCCGCACGGGGTCCGGGACCGGGCCATGCTCGAGGTCCTTTACGGCTCGGGCCTCCGGGTCTCGGAGCTCGCCGGGCTGAAGCTGGCCCAGCTCAACCGCGAGGACGGCTTCCTCGTCTGCCGGGGCAAGGGGGGGAAGGAGAGGATCGTGCCGGTCGGCCGATCGGCCTGCCAGGCGGTCGGGCGCTATCTGGCCGAGGTCCGGCCCGGGCTCGATCCGGACCAGGGGCGCGAGGAGCTCTTCCTCTCGCGGCGGGGCCGCCCCTTCACCCGCCAGGGCCTCTGGAAGCTCTTGCGCAAGCATGCCGCGGCGGCCGGGCTCGCGACCGCTAGGATCACGCCCCACGTCCTTCGCCACTCGTTCGCCACCCATCTCCTCGAGCGCGGAGCCGACCTCCGCTCGGTCCAGCTCATGCTCGGCCACAGCCAGATCACCACGACCCAGATCTACACGCACGTCAGCCGCGAGAGGCTGCGCCGGGTCTACGACAAATTCCACCCCCGGGCCTGACCGCCGGCCGGCGTCAATGGCCGACGAGGGCGACGACGACCTCGGCCGAATAGCCTTGATTCGTCACATAGGCGTGGGCGCCCTCGGCGACGAGCCGGGTCCCGCTCCACGTCCAGGCGAACGCCCGCTCGCAGCGCCGCCGGCCGAGGTCCGAGGCCGGGAGGACGATGCGGTCCGACCCGTCGAGGACGTCGCCCAAGTAGCCGGGCCGGCCCCCAGGACCGCGGCCCGAGCAGGGCAGCTCGAGCGGGATGCCGATCCCGGGCGCTCCCCGCGGGACGGTTCCCCCTTCGACCGTGAAGTCGATCTCGATCGTATCCTTGTCTCTCAGGACATAGTTGAGGCGCAGGACCGGCGCGGGAAGGGCCGGCGCTTCGACGACCTTCCCGGCCTCGCCCAGACCGATCCTTTCGCGCAGGCTCCATTCCGGCGTTTCCGTCTTGACCAGGACGAGCAGGAAGTCGTCGCCGTCCGGGTTCAGGCGGCCCTCATACCGGGCCTTGACGGCGTATTCCCCCGAGATGGGGGCCCCGCCGCCCCGGATGGCGTAGGTCCCTTTCGCGGCGACGGTCAGTCGGATCTCCCACCACTTCGGGGCCGGTCCCTTGGCCGCCAGGGGACCGGCGAAGGGTCCGGCGAGGAGGATGAGCCCGGCCAGGGCGGCCGCCCGCCGCCAGGAACCTTTTTCCGGCCCGTTCCGTATCATAAGAGACCAGGATCATTCTACCGCGGCCCCGGGGCCCTTGACAAACGCGCCCCGGGAGCGTATCTTGGCGGGAACTGCAAGGTTTCAAGAATAAACTGACGAGTTCAATTCATAAACTGAACGGTTCACCGACTAACTCACCGAAGGCCCGAACGCGATGAAGACCAACAACCTGCGGCGGGAGCGCGAGCTGCGCCGCCGCGCCAGCTACCGGGAGATCATCCTCCATGCGGCCAACCGCGTCATCCTCCGCAAGGGCTTCAGCGCGCTGACCATGGACGATGTCGCCCGGGAGGCCCAGCTGTCCAAGGCCACGATCTACAAGTATGTCGCGGGCAAAGGCGTCCTCCTCTTCGAGATCGTGGGCCACAGCTTTGACGATCTCGCCGACCGCTTCGCCGCGATCGCCGACGGCCCCGGGACGGCCGGGGAGAAGCTCGGCCAGCTCGTCCAGGTCGTGCTCCAGAGCGGCGAGGAGATGAAAAGCCTGAACCGGATGCTCTGGATGGACAAGGCCATGCTCAAGCTCATGCGCTTGTTCGCCCACCTGCCGGGCAAGAACGGCGCCGCTCCGGCCGCGGACCGGAAGACCATGGCCCTGCTCCGGCAGAAACGCCAGCGGCTCGCCGACCTCGGCGCCCGTATTCTCGCGGACGGTGTCGCCGCCGGCGAGTTCCGCCGCCTGGACACGGCCGCGGCCTCGGATTTCATTGAATCCGTGCTCCAAGGCTACATGCACATGCGCTTCTGGCAGGCCGAGGGACCGCTCCCGGCCGCCGCCGCCGAGAACCTGACCCGCTTCATCGTCGAGGGGATCCGGAACCCCCAACCTTCCGGCAAGGAGATCTGACATGAGTAAGCGACTGGGAGCGCTCATCGCCCTGATGCTCGTTATCCTCGGCCCGGCCGTCTTGGCCCAGGAGGCCAAGCCGACGGTCGTCCTGACGATCGACGAGGCCATCGCCTTGGCCCTCCGCCAGAACCCGTTCCACCTGGCGTCCGAGGAGCGGATCGCCCAGGCCCGGGCCGGCGTCCGCCAGGCCGTGGCCGGATTCCTGCCGACCCTCAATGCCTCGGGCGGCAACACCCTGGACGAGAAGCTCTTCGTCCTCGAGTTCCCCTCGTTCGTCCCGGGCGAACCGCCGCAGCGCTTTTCCATCGACTTCACCAAGGACTACCAGATGGCCTTGACGTTCGGCCTGCCTCTCTTCGCCGGCGGCCGTCTCACCGCCGGCTACCGGATGGCTAATCTCGGGCTCAAGGCCAGCCAGGAATCGGTCCGGCTGTCCGAGCAGGAGACCGTCCTTCAGGCCAAGCAGGCCTTTTACGGCTATCTGCTGGCCCGGGAGTTCTCCGAGGTCGCGAACGAAGGCTTGCGCCTGGCCGAGGACTTCATGAAGAACGTCAAGAACCTCTATGACGTCGGCATGGCCTCGAAGTTCGACCTGCTCCGCTCGGAGGTCCAGGCGGCCAACCTCAAGCCCCAGGCCATCCGGGCCCGGAACAGCGTCGAGGTGGCCGCGCTCGGCCTGAAAACGGTCTGCGGCCTCGATCTCGACACGCCGATCGAGGTCAAGGGCGAGCTCGTCGCGCCGCCCCTTGACGCCGAGGCCCGCGACATCGTCGCCGAGGCCCAGGCCCTGAGACCCGAGCTCCGCCAGCTCGATTACCAGCGGGGCATGGCCGGCGAGTCGCTCAAGATCGCCCGCGGGGCCCTCCTGCCGACGCTGGCCATCGGCGGCCAGTACAACGTCTGGGGCGATTCCCTGCGGCTGCGCAAGGGCGTCTGGCAGAACTATTACACGATCAATCTGTCCCTGACCCTGCCCCTCTTCAACGGGTTCGACGCCGAGGCCCGGATCGGCCAGGCCAAGGCCCAGATCCGCGAGCTCGACTGGACCCGCAAGGGCCTCTCGGACACGATCGGCTTCGAGGTCCGCCAGGCCACGCTGAATCTCAGCCAGGCCCGCGAGACCCTGCTGTCCCAGGAAAAGAACGTCGAACAGGCCCGCGAGGCGGTCCGCATCGCGGAGCTGAACTACGCCGAAGGGCTGGCCACCAACCTGGACGTTTCGACCGCGCAGGTCGCGTTGAGCCAGGCCCGGACCAACTATTCCCAAGCGCTCTATGACTGCGTCATCTCGCAGGCCCAGCTCGAAAAGGCCGTCGGCCGGGGCCGGTCGGAGAGCCGCTCGAACGAACGGAGGAACCCATGAGCACCCTGAAGAACGCTAAAAAGTTCGCCCTCGTTGTTCTCGCCGCGGCCGCCCTTTCCGCCGTCGCCGCCTGCAAGAAGCCGGCCGCGAAGGCCGATCCCTCGGCTCCGACCTTCGGGGCCGCCCCGGTCAAGGTCTTCAAGGCCGCCCGCGAGAGGATCACCGAGAAGATCACCTACACCGGCACGCTCGAGGCCCTGAACAAGATCAACATCACGCCCGAGGTGGGCGGCAAGATCGCCCGCATCTACGTCGAGGCCGGCGACCGCGTGGCCAAAGGGCAGCTCCTGGCCGAGCTCGAGACGGAGTCCATCCGGCTCCAGGTCAAACAGGCCCAGGCCGGCGTCGCCGTGGCCGAGGCCAGCGCCGCCGACGCCCAGCGCAACAAAGAGCGCATGGACCGCCTGATCAAGGAGAACGCCGTCTCCGAGCAGCAGCGCGAGAAGATCCAGCTGGCCTTCGACGCGGCCGCAGCC
>CAYOYQ010000104.1:0-1073 GCA_964408215.1 uncultured Eubacteriales bacterium | reverse complement strand
GCGGCCCAGCTCGAGCAGGCCCGGGCGGCCCTCAACATGGCCCAACACGCCCTCGACATCTCGATCATGAAGGCCCCCTTCGCCGGCGTCATCGCCTCGAAGAACGCCGAGGTCGGCGACGTCATCAACCCGATGATGGGCGGCGCGTACGGCGGCGGGGCCGGCGGCGTCCTGACCCTCATGGACTATTCGAAGGTCAAGCTGGCCGTGGCCGTCTCCTCCGAGGACATCGGCCGCATCCGCAAGGGCCAAGAGGCCGTCCTCCGGGTCGCTTCCCTCCCCGGCCGCGACTTCCGCGGCGTCGTCCGCATCGTCAACCTGACCGCCGACCCGCTGAGCAAGAAGTTCGGGGTCGAGGTCTACGTCGACAATCCCGACGCGGCCCTCCGGCCCGGCACCTTCGGCGACCTCGTCTTCGAGGTCGAGTCCCACGAGAACGCCCTGGTCGTGCCCCAGACGGCCATCCTCGAGAACGCCTACGTCTTCGTCGCCGAGAACGGCAAGGCCGTCCGGAAGAACGTCACGCTCGGCCTCGAGAACACGACCATGATCGAGGTCCTCGCCGGCCTGGCCGAGGGTGACCCGGTCGTCGTCGAGGGCAACTACGGGCTCGAGGACGGGGCGGCCCTCCAAGTCCTCGAAGAGGTGAAGAAATGAAGCTCCCCGAATTCTCGGTCAACAAGAAAGTCACGGCGTCCATGATGGCGATGATCCTCGTCGTCCTGGGCGCCATCTCCTTCACGCGCCTGGGGCTCGATTTCTTCCCCGACCTCGAGTTCCCGACCGTCTCGGTCATCACGACCTACGCGGGCGCGTCCTCGGAGGACATCGAGAACGTCCTGACCCGGCCCCTCGAGCAGCTCGTCAGCTCCGTCAACCGGGTCAAGAAGGTCACCTCCCAGACCTCCGAGGGCGTCTCGGTCATCAGCGTCGAGTTCGAGTGGGGGACCAACCTCGATTTCGCCGCCCAGGACATCCGCGACCAGATCGGCCTCTATGAGCAGTACCTGCCCGAGGACGCGGGCGATCCCCTGGTCATGAAGTTCAGCTTCAGCCAGTTCCCGGTCATCTTC
>CAYOYQ010000103.1:0-10389 GCA_964408215.1 uncultured Eubacteriales bacterium | reverse complement strand
TCCTCGTCCGGGCCGCCGAGATCGCCGGCGCCCACGTCTGGTCGATCTCCTTCAGCAAGTTCCCGCCGGCCGGCGTCAGCGGGGTCGTCGTCATCTCCGAATCGCACATCTCCACGCACACGTGGCCGGAGATGGGTTACGCGGCCCTCGACATCTACACCTGCGGCACCAGCACCAAGCCCGACAAGGCCGTCATCTACGCCATCGAGGAGTTCGGGGCCGAGACCTCCCATATCACCGAGATCACCCGGGGCATCGACGAGGGCGACGCCGTCTTCTACCACAGCTTCATCACCTGGGAGGAGCGGCTGCGGAAGTCGGGGCCGAAGAAGGACAAGGAGTAGGGGGATGGTCGTCGAGTTCAGCGTCGTTCCGGTCGGCCGGGGCGAGGAGCTGGCCGGGCCCGTGGCCCGCATCCTCGACCTCGTCGACACAAGCGGACTGCCCTACCAGCTGACGGCCATGGGCACGCTGGTCGAGGGCGACTGGGACGAGGTCCTCGGCCTCGTCCGGCGCTGTCACGAAGCGATGCGCGGCGAGTCCGGCCGGGTCCTGACCCATATCGCCATCGACGACCGGCCCCAGGCCCGGGGGCGGATCGCGGGCAAGGTCCGGGACGTCGAATCCATCCTGGGCCGGCCCCTCAAGAAGTAGCGTCCGGCGTAAAGCTTGTTTACATCCTTCAGAGGTCCTCTGCGTCGGACGCCGTTCCCCGCCTGTCATGCCCCCGCGGTCCGAGCCCCTCTTTGGCACGAAATCGGCACTCTCGGAGATGTGAAGCCGCTTCGGATATAATATAAAGGACGGTCGTGAAAAGAGCGGTCCCGGCGAGCCTCTTCCTCCTACTCCTCCTCTCCCTCCGCGTTGCCCCGGCCCAGGTCTCCGCCCCCCCCGGACCCGAGACCGTCCCGGCCTTCATCGAACGGCTTCAGACGATCCTCCGCGGCGGGGACCGGGCGGCCTATCTCGGGCTCCTGGCCCCGGAGCTGCGGCCGGCCGAAGGCGCCCGCATCGCGACCTACTTCGACGAGCTGAAGATGACCGGGGTCACGATCCGCACGGCCGGCGTCCGGACGGCCGAGGACGGGAGCGCCCGGGCCTTCGCCCAAGTCTTCTACGAGAACGCCACCGGGGCCATCATCGAATCGTGGTCGCTCGCCCTGGCCCCGCGGGGGACCTCTTGGACCGTCACCGGCCTCGACGTCCCCGGGAGCCCGACCCGGCTGTACAAGGTCGCGATCCCCGCGGAGCGGTCGGAGCAGGCCCGCCGGGTCGAGGTCTTCCACACCGACATCCGCATCACCTTCGAGGACGCGGCGATCTTCTACGACAACATCCCGGACCTCGAGACGGCCCGCGTCATCGTCGGCCGGGGGAAGGTCGTCTTCACCCCGTCCGACTCCAACGAGAAGCACCAGATGGACCTCCTCTACAAGCGCGACCGGCTCGAGGAGGAGATCGACTCCCTCTACATCCGCGGCTCGTCGGATTTCTTCGCCTCGAACGTCCGCATCGAAGGCGCCGACGGCGCGGCCGCCGTGTCGGCCGCCGAGCGGGCCAAGGCCGTGTCCGTGTTCGCCCGCAACTACCCCCGCTCGTTCACGATCGAGAGCTCGTTCGGCGGCGGGCTCCTGTCGTTCCTGCCCCGCAACGAGGAGACCGTCCTGGAGTTCCGGGCGCGCAAGTCGGGCGAGCTGGCCTACGTCTATTTCCCCTTCGCCGACGAGGAGATCAGCCTGTACGACCACGGCCGCGAGCGGGTCATCAGCCTCTACAGCCCGAACCCCGACGCGGGCCAGGGCCTGAAGAGGATGTTCATCTCCTTCGAGGAGAAGTTCGACGTCCGCGCCTACGCCCTCGACCTCGGCTACTCGCCCGCCTCGTCCTACCTTTCGGCCAAGGCCGCGATCGAGATCGTGCCCCGCGTCGACGCCCTCGACAGCCTCAAGTTCCGCTTCGACCCGGGGCTCGAGATCCTCAAGATCACCGACGCCGAGGGCCGCGAGCTCTTCTACACCCAGGACAGGCTCCGCAAGATCCTCTACGTCTATCTCCTCGTGCCCGCGGAACGGGAGGTGCCGACGTCGGTCCAGGTGTATTACCGGGGCCGCGTCCGGCCCGCCGCCCCCACGACCGACGTCGTCGTCCAGGCGGGGACGAACAAGGTCGGCAGCCAGCCGCGCTACGAGACCTACTTCTTCACCCACGCCGGGGCCTGGTACCCGGGACCGGCCGACGAGGACTATTTCCGGGCCCGCCTGACCGTCGTCGTCCCGCCCGAGTACAAGTGCATCGCCACCGGCGAGCTCGTCGCCGAGGGACGCCGGGAGGACCTGACCGACGTCGTGGCCATCGAGAAGGCCGGCAGCGCCGTCTACACGTTCGTCTCCCGGGCGCCGGTGAAGTACCTCTCGTTCATCGTCGGCAAGTTCGACCGGCTCAAGGAGAGGCCGGGCCCCGTGCCGCTCACCGCCCAGGCCGGCTCCGATATCCTCCATTCGCAGCCGGGCCTCATCGACCAGGCCGCCGACATCCTCGATTTCTATGTCCGGTCCTTCGGCCCCTTCCCTTACGAGAAGCTGGCCATCGTCCTCAGGCTCTGGCCGGACTTCGGGGGCCACAGCCCGGCCTCGTTCATCGTCCTCAACGAGGTCCCCTGGAGCGGGGAGTCCGGATTCCGCCTGACAGGGGACACCCCGGTCGACCTCTCGACCTGGGACGAATATTTCCTGGCCCACGAGATCGCCCACCAGTGGTGGGGCCAGGGGGTCTCGTTCGACGGCTACCAGGACCAATGGCTGAGCGAGGGGTTGGCCCAGTTCGCCGCCGCGTCCTACCTCGCGCACCGGTACGGCCCGGCCGCCGGCGCCGCGATCCTGAAGAAGTTCGCCCGGTGGACCGTGAAAAAATCCCGCCGCGGCCCGATCGTCATGGGTTCCCGCCTGAGCTACCAGGACTACGCGGCCTATCAGGCCATCGTCTACGACAAGGCCGCCCTGGCCCTGTTCATGCTCCGGGACCTCCTCGGCGAGGAAGTCTTCGCCGCCGGGCTCCGGGCGTACTACGAGCAGAACAAGTTCCGGGCCGCGCGCACGGGCGATTTCATCCGGGCCATGGAGGGGGCCTCGGGGCGGAGCCTCGCCGCCTTCTTCAAGGGCTGGTTCTCGTCCTGGGAGCTGCCCGAGGTCCGGGCCACCTGGACCGAGACCTCCGTCCCGGAGGGCGTCCGCATCGATCTCCGCGTCGTCCAATCCAAAGGGGTCTTCGTCTTTCCGCTGTGGGTCGAATGGACGCACGGCGGCGTCGCCCGCCGGACCATGATCGTCGTCGACGAGCCGACCGAGACGTTGACATGGACGCTGCCGGGCCGGCCGGGGCGCATCCGGGTCGACCCCGACTCGATCCTGCCCGGCTTCGTCCGCTAGTTTGGAAAGCCCTCCGTATCGATCCCCAGCCTCTTGATCATCTCGTTCAATGTCGTCGCCTTGACCCCGAGGAGCTTGGCCGCCTTGTTCTGCACGCCCTTCGTCTTCTTGAGCGCGGCCAGGATGATCTTCTTCTGGAAGGCCTGGGTCCGCTCGCGCAGGTCGAGCGACTCCCCGGCGGAGACGAGGGCCGGGTCCTCGGCGCCCGGGCCGCGGAGCAGGAACGGCGGCAGCCCCGACCGGGTGATGACCTTCGCCCGGGCCAGCACGACCGCCCGCTCGACGAGGTTCTCCAGCTCGCGGACGTTGCCCGGCCAGGCGTAGGCGTCGAGGATCTCGAGGACGTCCTCGCTCACGCCCTCGATCTCCTTGCGGTTCTCGCGCGCGTAGGCCTCGAGGAAGTGCTTGACGAGAAGGGGGATGTCCTCCTTCCGGTCCCGCAGCGGGGGGATCTCGATCTTGATCACGTTGAGGCGGTAGAAGAGGTCCTTGCGGAAGGCCTTGGCGGCGATGAGCTCCTCGATATCGGTGTTCGTGGCGGCCAGGATGCGCACGTCGACCTTGATCGTCTGGGTCCCGCCGAGGCGCATGAACTCCTTTTCCTGCATGACCCGGAGGAGCTTGGCCTGGGTCTCGAGGTTGATGGACGAGATCTCGTCGAAGAAGATGGTCCCCTTGTCCGCGGCCTCGAAGAGGCCCTTCTTCAAGGCCACGGCGCCGGTGAAGGCGCCCTTCATGTGGCCGAAGAGGTGGCTCTCGAGGAGGTCCGGCGGCAGGGAGCCGCTGTTGACGGTGACGAAGGGCGCGTCGGCCCGGTTCGAGTTCATGTGGATGGCCCGGGCCACCAGCTCCTTGCCCGTGCCGCTCTCTCCCTGGAGAAGGATGGTGCTTCGCGTCGGCGCCGCGGCCCTGACCAGCTCGAAGACGCCCTTCATGGCCTGGCTCTTGCCGATGATGTTGGCGAAGCTGAAGCGCTGCCGCAGCTCGTCCTTGAGCCGGACGTTCTCGTCCTGGAGCCGCTTGCGCTCGAGGGCCTTCTCGATGGCCAGGAGCAGGGCGTCGTGCTTGAACGGCTTCTGGACGTAGTCGAGGGCCCCGATCTTCATGGCCGCGATGGCCGATTCGACCGAGCCGTAGGCCGTGATGATGATGACCGCCGCCTGGGGGTCGATCCTCTTGATCCGCCGCAGGACCTCGATGCCGTCCATCCCCGGCATGAGCAGGTCGAGGAGGATGACGTCGAAGGACTGGGAGGGGAACTTCTCCAGGGCCTCCTCGCCGGAGGCCGAGATCTCGACCTCGTAGCCCTCCGGCGCGAGGAGCTGGACGAGGACGTCGTGGATGACGGGCTCGTCGTCGATGACGTGGATGATGCCTTTGGTGCTCATGGTCCTAGGTCCTCGGGGCCGCGGGCGGCGCGCCGCCGGAGACGTCCCGGCCGAGGGGCAGCGTGATCGTGAAGGTCGTGCCCCGGCCGACCTCGCTCCGGACGTCGATGCGCCCGTCGTGCTCCTTGATGATGGCGTAGCTGATGGACAGGCCCAGGCCGGTGCCCTTGCCGACGCCCTTGGTCGTGAAGAACGGGTCGAAGATGCGCGAGAGGTGCTCCGGCCTGATGCCCGTGCCCGTGTCGGAGATCCCGACGACCGCCGCGCCGCCCTCCCGGCTGAGGCGGATCGTGAGCGTCCCGCCGGCGGGCATGGCGTCGAGGGCGTTGAGGATGATGTTGATGAAGACCTGCTGGAGCCGCTCGCCCTGGGCGTAGAGCGGCGGGACGGACGCGAGCTCGAGGTCCAGGCGGATGTTCATGTTCCGGAGCTTGTAGTCGATGAGCGACAGGATCTCTTCCAGGTTGCTCTTGAGGTCGACCCGGGTGAACGAGGCGTCCGAGGGGCTGCGGGCGAAGGCCAGCAGGTTCTTGATGATGCGGGCGACGCGGTCGGTCTGGGCCTCGACCTTGCCCAGGATCTGGGCGTAGTGCGAGTCGGTCAGCTTCTTCTGGAGCATCTGGATATAGCTCGAGATCCCCGTCAGGGGCGTGTTGATCTCGTGGGCGACGCCGGCCGAGAGCAGGCCGATCGAAGCCAGCTTCTCCGAGGTCAGGAGCTGCTGCTGCAGGCGGATCTTGTCGGTGACATCCTCGAAAACGATGATCGTGCCATAAGCCTGCAGGGCGTTGTCGAGCAGCGGCGTCCGGGCGATGTCGAAGACCTTCTTGCCCCCCGCCGCGGTCTCCAGGGTGATCTCGCTGAGGAGACGGAAGTCCGGCTGGCCTTCCTGCGGGAAGAGGGCCCCGTAGGTGGCCGCGCCGAGGACGTCGCCGAGCTTGCGGCCGAGGGCCGCCTCTTTGCGGACGCCGAGTTGGTCCTCGAGGACCCGGTTCCAGCCGATGACGAGGCCCGCCTCGTCGATGACCGAGACGCCGACGGTCAGGCTCTCGATGATGTTCTCGCTGTAGTCCTTGAGCCGCTGCATCTCCATGGCCCGGACGATCTCCCGGCCGTAGAGGTCCGCGTTCTCGAGGGCCAGGGCGGCCGGCCCGGAGATCGTCGACAGGAGCTCCCAGTCCTCCCGGGAGAAAAAGGACCCGTCCGCCTTCTTGCCCATGACCAGGGCCCCGATGATCTTGTCCTCGACCCGGAGCGGCAGGACGTGGAAGAAGTCGAGGGCCGCGAGCTTCTCCATGGCCGCCCGGGCCGGCTCGGATTCCGATGCGGAGACGAAGGAGAGCGTGTCCCGGTCGCGGACTTGGGCGACGAGCCAGTCGTCGAGGACGAGCCGGGACGGCAAGGCCCGCCCCTCGCCGAGCGACCGGAGGACGCTGAAGGACCGCGGGTCCTTGTCGTCGGCCAGGAGAAGGGCCAGGGTCCGGAGGCTCAGGGCGTTGGCGATGGCTTCGAGCAGCGACGGGGCGAGCCTGGCCAGGTCGCGCTCGCGGCCGAGGTCGCGGGTGAGGGACAGCAGTGTCCGGCGGTACTCGTAGCTCCTTTTATAGATGGCCCGGTCGAGGAGGCTTTGGAAGAGCCTCTTCAGCGGCGTGAACAGCGTCGCCCCGAGGACGATGGCCAGGACGCCGAGGACGAAGGCGTTGAGGCGGTTCTCCGAGAAGATCCGCGTCCGCGAGCCGACGAAAAAGTAGAGCGAAGCGATGACGAAGAAGGAGAAGATCAGCGTCGCCGCTTTCTTCAGGAAGACCTCGATGTCGACCAGGCGATAGCGCGAGATCGAATAGGAGAATACGAGCGGGATGAGGGCCTGGAGGAGGACGGTCAGCTCGCCGCCTGTCGACGGGCGCCCGCCGGCGACGAAGGGGACGATGTAGAGCGCGGTCGACGGCAGGATGCCGAAGGCGAGGCCGCCGACGATGATGCGCAGCTGCTTCTTGACCAGGATGTTGGGGGCCCGGCGGACGCTGTGGGCGAGGATGGCCAGGGTGGCGAGGGTGAAGACGGCGAAGTGGAGGAGCTCGAGGCGCTCGAGGCCATCCTGCATCCGCAGCGCGACCACTTCGCCCCAGGGGGACGGCCAGGGGACGTGGAACCGGACCCGGGCCAGGAGCAGGAACAGCGCCGGCGCGTAGAGGAACGGCAAGACGCCCTGCCGGTTCCGGAGGAAGCGCTTGCGCAACGGGAAGATCATGAAGAAGTGCATGAGGAGCGGCGGGAACGCGAGGAAGCCGATCTTGTCGAGGGCGTAGAAGACGAGATCGATCGAGGTCATCTCTCCGGTCGGGGAGAAGATCATGAATGCCGCGAAGGCCAGGACGAGGAGGTCGTAGAAGACGTACGGCAGGGACATCTGCCCCCGCGAGTTGAAGAAGACGATGAGGCCGATGGCCAGGGTGGTCAGCCCGACGAGGACGAGGTAATAATAGATCGGATTGACGGCCTTCCGCTGCGGGTAGAAGGTCGGGTAGATCTGCATCCCTTCCTTGTTGATCTGGTAGCGGACGGGCTGGTCCGTGGCCGCGGCTTGCCAGAGGCTCTTCAGGACGTCGATCCTCGTCCGCACCGGAACGTTGTTGATCGCCGTCAGGATGTCCCCCTTCTTGATGCCGGAACGGAGGAAGGCCTCGCTCGTCGGGTCGACGCGGATCGCCCGGAGCCCCCCTTCGACGGCCTTCCAGCTGACGCCGTCCGTGACGTCCCGCCAGGCCGCCTTGTGGACGACGTTCAGGGTCCCCAAGGCCAGGACGGCGACGAGCAGGACGAGGAAGACGACGTGGGACCTTTTCATTTCATCCAAAAAATTGAATCCAGATCATAAAAAAAATATCCTCAGTCCAGGAGGTGCCGGGAGCCGGCCCGGATGGCCCAAGGGACCGCGCCCTGGCCGAGCATCCGCCGGGCGGCCGGATCCTCCTTCAGGCCCAGAGGGTGCGTGCTCCGGGACAGGATGTTGCTCATGTAATCGTAGCTGGGTTTCGGGACTTCCTTGGGAGGCGGCTCCTGTGGCGTCGTCTGGGACCCGGGCCTCAGGCCGGCCGGTCCGAGCGCCAGACCGAGGACGACCCCGGCCAGAACTCCCCTGACGGCCCGTTTCTTCCCGATCACGTTCCCTAACGTTATCCCGTAGCCGAGGCTTTGTCAACCCGGCTTATTCATAAGAAGGCCCCGCTTTTCCCCCACCCTCGCCTCTCGGGCGGTTTCATGAATAGGTCGGGTCCGTGCGGACTCCGGCCGAGGGACGCCCTCCGCCGGGGGTTTGACAATAATTGCGCCCTGGAATAGATTAACAAGGGTGTTTTTCTGCGGATTTTGACAAGATGCCGTATTATCAATGCCGCCTGGCCGGCGAGGACGGACGGATCGAGAACCGCTCGGTCCTGGCCACCTCCGCGGAGGAGTGCCGCAAGGGCTTCGAATCCGAAGGCCATCTCGTCCTCTCCGTCCGGCGGGACTGGAACAGGCTCGGCTTCCAGGGCGTTCATCTGGGGCGAAAGGTCAAGGACAAGGACATCGTCCTGTTCAACCAGGAGTTCGTCGCCCTGATCAAAGCCGGCTACCCGATCCTCAGGAGCCTCGAGACGATCGGCGCCCGGGTGAAGAACATCCACCTCCGGGAGATCCTGCTCGACGTCGCCGGCGAGGTCAAGAAGGGCAAGGCCCTGTCCGAGGCCTTCCAACCCTACGAAAAGCTCTTCTCGCCGGTCTATACGGCCAGCCTCATGGCCGGGGAGAAGGGCGGCAACCTCCCGGCCGCGATCGGGCGGTACATCCAGTACATCAAGGTCATCGTCCAGACCCGGGCCCGGGTCAAGTCGGCCATGACCTACCCCACGATCCTCCTCGTCTTTTCCGTCGTCCTCCTGGGCATCCTGGTCAATTTCGTGTTGCCCCAGTTCGCCGAGTTCTACAAGAGCTTCGAGGCCGATCTGCCCCGGTTCACCAAGATCGTCATGGGCGTCGCCATCACCCTGAACCGGTTCTGGTTCGTCTCCGTCGCCCTCGTCGCGGCGGTCGCGGTCCTGGCCGTCCGCGTGAGGCGCCTCCCGGACTTCCGCCTGCGCCTCGACCGGGCCAAGCTCCGCGTCCCCTTCGGCAAGGCGATCTGGCTCGAGTCGGGCGTGAGCCTGTTCAGCCGGACGCTTGGCCTCCTGCTCGAGGCCGGCATCTCGCTGCTCGGCGCGATCGGCATCGCCATCCAGGCCGTGCCCAACGCCTGGATGGTCCGCCACATGCAGGGGATCCCCGACCACATCAAGAACGGCGAGAGCCTGTCGGACTCCGTGGCCCAGGCCCAGACGTTCCCGCCCCTGGCCGTCGACATGATCCGCATCGGCGAGAACTCGGCCAACCTCCAGGGCATGCTCGGGGACATGGCCGACTTTTACGACGAGCGGGTTCGTGGTAGAATCGAGACACTGGTGACGCTGATCGAGCCGGTGGTCATCATCTTCATGGGATTGGTGGTGGCCTCGATGCTGCTTTCGGTGTACATCCCGATCTTCAACATCATCCGGGTCGCCCGATGAGCGGCCCCGAGGCGTGAGGCATGAGCAAGGATAAGGTCGACGGCGCGGGCGGCGACGAGCGCGAGGTCCGCGCCCTGGCCGCCCGCTATCGCGTGCCCTACCTCGACCTCGAGTCGGAGCGCCTCGACCGCAACCTCATCCAGTCCTTCCCGGTCGAGTTCATCCACCGCCTGTCGTTCGTCCCCCTCGGCGAGGAGAACGGGGTCATGAAGATCGCCGTCGCCGATCCCTCCGACATCTCCTCGATCGACGCCATCGAGGCCTTCCTCGGCAAGAAGGTCAAGGTCTTCGCCGCCTCCAAGCGGGCCATCTTCGAGGCCCTGCGGAAGAGCGAGACGGCCATGCAGGTCCTGCGGGACGCGACCGAGGGCTTCATCACCCAGGTCGTCGAGCGGGAGTCGGGCGAGCAGGAAGACGTCATCTCCATCGAGAAGCTGGCCGAAGAGGACGGCTCGATCATCAAGCTCGTCAACACGATCATCTTCACGGCCGTCCAGAAGCGGGCCTCGGACGTCCACATCGAGTCCAAGGACGACGACGTCAAGATCAAGTACCGCATCGACGGCGTCCTCGGCGAGGCCATGGAGGCCATCGCCAAGAAGTTCCAGTCGCCGATCATCTCCCGGATCAAGGTCATGTCCGACCTCGACATCGCCGAGCGCCGCGTCCCCCAGGACGGCCGCTTCCGGCTCAAGATCAAGGACAAGACGATCGACTTCCGCGTCTCCATCATGCCCTGCATCTACGGCGAGGACGCGGTCATCCGCATCCTCGACAAGGAGATGATCACCCAGGCCATCCGCGAGCTCCGCCTCGACGTCCTGGGCTTCTCCGACGAGATCCTGAGGAAGTTCCGCAAGTACATCGCCCAGCCTTACGGCATGGTCCTGGTCACCGGGCCGACGGGCAGCGGCAAGACGACGTCGCTCTACGCGGCCCTGACCGAGATCAAGTCGCCGGAGGACAAGATCGTCACCATCGAGGACCCGG
>CAYOYQ010000102.1:6252-10531 GCA_964408215.1 uncultured Eubacteriales bacterium | reverse complement strand
GTTTTCACCAGGACGTTGATGTTGTTGCTGACGATCGAGGCCCGGGCGTCCATCAGGCTGGCCAGGATGTTCGAGTAGACCTCGGCCTGGCGGTAGCACTGGTTGTTCTCGACGGCGATGTCGTCGAGGAGCTCCATCTCCTCCTGGGTGAAACAGAACTTGGCGGCGTTGTGGCGGATCTTCTCGATCAGGGCGCCGTTGGAGTTGACGGCGTTCTGGTAGTAGACCAGGCTCTTCTGCAGGGCGAAGAGGTTGATGAGGAACCTGTTCTCCATGGCCTTGTTGATCTTCTGCTCGACGTCGTCGGCGATCTGGTTGATGATCCGGAGGTGCTCCATGAAGTGGAAGATGGCCCGGTAGATGAGCCGGATGACGAGCTCGCGGATGCTCCCGACCTTGGCCAGCTGCTTGCCCTCGAACAGGCTCGTCTCGTCGGCGACGACCAGGATGATCTTGTCGCCGAAGTAGAAGACGCCCATGGTCGAGGCCTTGAACAGGAGCTGGTCCTCCCCGGAATAGTTCTTCGGCCGCTTGTAGATGAAGGCGATGTGCCCCGGCTCGCACTCGAGACGGGCCTGCTCGTCCGGGTCGAGGGCGGAATTCAGGGTGTGCTCGTCGACCTGGTAGCCGTCGACGAGGAGGCGCTTCTCGGCCTCGTCGGGATTGACGTAGAGGAGGATGGGCGCTTTCTCGTCGTCCGTGGGGACGATCTTGTTGTTCTCGATCTGGAAGCGTCGGAGCATTCCCGGCCTCCTTCGAGCGGACTACCGGTCCGCGAGGGCCCATTATCGCCCCTCGGCCGGGAAAGGGCAAGCCTCGGATCTCTTCGGGCTATTCGAGCTTGACCTTCTTCGCGATCTTGCCGCCGTGGCGCGACTCGTAAAGGAGCGTGAGCTCGCCCCTGCCCTCCACCAGGAATTCGTGCTCGACCTTGCCGAAGCCGGGCACGACGAGGAACTGGATCTCCGGACGGTCCTTCTTGGAGGCGACCTGGTCACGGTAGGGATCGATGAGCAGCCCGCCGGCCACGACCTTGGCCCCGGAGACTTTGAGTGTGTCCTTGGGATAGAGGTTGACCTTCTGGGCGAGGTAGCTCATGGTCGGCATGGCCTTGGGATTGGACAGGCGCGTCCGGACGCGATAGAGGTTCCCGCCGAGCGGCTTGACCTCCGTGACCTCGAGCGCGACCTCGGGCAGGTGCTTGGCCGTGAACAGGACGGCCATGGCGTTGCGGTGGACGAGGTCCTTGATCATGAACGGCGGCCCGAGCCGGGTGCTCATCTTGACCCAGCCGCCGATCTCGATGTCGCCGTAGAGGGGGTGCTTGAAGGCCTTCCAGGGCTTGTACTGCTCGCCCTGGACGACGCTGTCGCTGAACTTGAGCCGCTCCCGCTCGGAGACGCCGCCGGAGAAGATGTCGCGGACGGCCTCTTCGCGGGCCGAACCCGGCTCGGGCCTCTCCGAGGCGCCCTGGAACGCATGCGATTCGTCGGTGAACACCTCGGCGCAGTAAAAGTAGGCGCCGAGCGTCTGGGTCGCCCACTCGCCGGAATCGCCGTAGGTCGTGTAGAGGTCCTTCCAGGAGATGAGGTAGCGGTAGCCGGGGATGATACGCTCGCCCCGTTTGCCGAGGAAGTCGTAGACGGCGACGTCCTGGGCCGGGTACTCGCCGAGGCCCTTCCGGCTCGGCCCGCGGAGGAGCATGCCGCCGTTGTTGTGGTAGGACCAGACAAAGGCGATGTTGGTCTTGGTCATCGTCCACTCGGCCAGGCCCTTGAGGCCGACGCCCGAGAAGGGGAACTCGCCGGACCCGCCCTGGACGTAGGGCGGGGCCCAGTCGAAGCCCCAGGTGCGGTTGGGGTCGACATAGCCTTCGCCGTCCTCATTGATCTGGCCGTCGCCGTCGTTGTCGAGCCCCTCCTCGCCGAGCAGGGTCCATTCGCCTTTCTCGCCCGGCTTGACGCGGACCATCAGGCGCGCGTCCTCGGGGTCGGTCTTGTATTGGCCGAACGGGTCCTTCTTGCGCATCGTGCAGAGGCTGCCGTCGCCGTCGAGGTCGTCGGCCGGGTCCTCGTCGACCAGGCCGTCCTTGTCGTCGTCGATGGGGATGCGAAGGGTCCTGTTGCTGTCGGGCGAATTGGGGTCGGCCATGAAGTGATACCGCCCGTCGACGTTGGCCACCGGGACGACGTAGAAGCAGTTCTTGTCGACGAGGGCCGTGACCTCGGGATTCAGGCCGTAGTTCCCGAGAAGATAATCGAGCAGGTAGAGCGAGATGTCCCCGCCCTGGATCTCGTTGCCGTGCATGTTGCCGTCGACATAGATCCCGGGCTTGTCGAGGGCGGGGCCCGTCTTGGGGTTGTTGACGGTCATGGCCATGAGCGGCCGGTTCTCCTCGCTCGTGCCGACCGTCTCGAGGGTCGTGAATTGGGGGTAAGCCTTGTTGAGCGCCTTGAGGGCGGCGTAGACCTGGTCGAGCGTGTAGTACTGGTCGAAGCGCAGGGGGACCGTGATCTCCGCTTTTTGCGCCGGCAGGGTCGAGGCGGCGAGCAGGGCGAGCGAGAGGATCAGGGCGGAACCGGCGATCTTTTTCACTTCACACCTCCCAGGTCGAGCGAGCGCGAATCGCCCCAGGCGGATCTCGTCTCCGCCTTGACCTCGATCTTCACAGGCTTCGCCGCCCGGACGAGCCAACGGACCAATTGGGCGCCATGGGCCGGTACGCTTTTGACCAGGCTCCGTTTCTTGCCTTCGAGAACGTCGGCGCCCGTCCCGCCCAAGCTGACGATGACGGGCAGGACCCGCTCGTTGCGCGAGGCCATGGCCGTCGGGTAGGGCAGGCCGCCGGCGTTCTCGATCCAGGCCTTGATCTCATAGACGCCGCCGCCGAGGGCCTTCACCTTGGCGTCCTGGATCTTGATCCGGGCCATGCCCTTGGCCACCTCGAAGACCCAGGGGACCTGGCCCTTGAGCAGGCCGTCGATCATCGCGGCCGGTGGGGTCATCGCGGCATAGGGCGCCGGGCCGCCGATCTCGACGTCGCCGAGGGTCGGGTGTTTGAACGGCTTCCAGGGGACGAAGCCTTTGCCGCCGAGCTCCTTGTCGCTCCACGCGAGCAGAGCCTTTTCCTTCGGGTCGGCCCCGGCCTCGTCCGGCTTCTTGGGCATCTGCCTCATCATCTCGGCCATCTTCTTGGTGTCCATCATGCCGCCCTTGAGGGCCTCGATGACCTGCTTGGCCTTGAACTCGTCGGGCGCGCCGGAGGACTTGAGGAAAGCGTCGATCTTCTCCTCGCCCAGGGCGATGAACTCGTCGTTGGTCATCTTCTCGAGCTTCTCCGGCGTGATCTCGTCGGCCGGCTTGTCCTCCTTGACCTCGGGCAGGGTCCAGAAATCCAGGGCGAAAGCGGCGAGGCCGAGGTGGTAGTAGGCCCAGAGCTCGAACGATCCGTCCTTGTCGGGCTCGGGCTCGAGGCGCTTCCCGTCGAGCTTGGCCGCCTTGAGGAATTCCTTGTATCGCTCGGAGAGCTCCTTGTAGAACTTGAGGTCGTCCTCGAGCGGATTGACGACGGCCCCGAGCTCGAGGAACCCCGCGACGAGGCCTTCCGTGACCTCCATGCCCGGCGGCACGAGCGGCTTGACCAGCTCGATGATCTCGGCCATGGTGTAGGTCCGGGAGGGATCGGCGTTGATGAACCCGGCGACGCGCTCCGGGACCTTGATCTGGTTGAAGTCGGCATCGCCCTTGCGCCCGCCCCGCGGCGGAGCGAGGCACCAGTTCGAGGCGCCGAAGGCGAAGGCCAGGCCGATCTCGCGGTGGGCGTCGAAGAACTTGAACAGGGCGTACGTCTCCGGCTCGCTCCCCGGCCAGGGACCGGCATCGGGCGCGTGATATTTAAAGAGATGGGGGAAGGCCGTGCCGAGGCTGACCCCGCCCGGCCCGTCCTCGTTGATCTCGCCGTCGCCGTCGTTGTCGGTCCCTTCGGGATAGAGCTTCCAGACGCCCTTTTCGCCTTTGGCGCCGTCGGCTCTCTTCATCAGCCGGGCCTCGCCGGGAACGGCGATGAAAGCGCCCTCGGGGTCCTTCGCCCGCATCAACGTGACGAGGCCGTCGCCGTCGAGGTCGTCGGGGCCGTCCTCGTCGACCGCGTCATCCTGGTCGTCGTTCATCGGCCGGCCGTTGCGGGCGTCGCGGCGCTGGGGCTTGGCGAAGTAGAGCGCGGCCGCGTCCGGGTTGCCGCAGGCCAGGATGTACCAGGTCCGGTCCGAGCGGACGTCGG